>CAIXIN010000056.1 GCA_903919545.1 uncultured bacterium
ATGCAACTTTGGAAATGTTATCTGTTATTGCATTAACAGCTGCCAAAAATTCAAGGTTACCTATAGCAATCATACTTGATCACGGAAAAAATATGGATAACATTTTAAAATGTATAGAATTAGGTATTTCCGTTATGGTTGATGGATCTCATTTACCATTTGAAGAAAACATAGCACTAACAAAGAGAGTCGTTGAAATAGCTCATGCTGCAGGAGTTTCGGTAGAAGGAGAACTTGGATCTATCGGTGGCACTGAAGACACTGATGAAGAAATCATGGGCAACATGACTGATCCAGTTTTCGCAAAAGAGTTTGTAGATAGAACGGGAATAGATGCATTAGATGTTGCAGTAGGAAATATTCATGGGAAGTATATAAAACCACCTGTACTTGATTTCGATCGCCTGCAAAGAATTAAAAATTTAGTAAATGTACCTTTAGTCCTTCATGGTGGTAGTGACTTGCCACTTGATATAAGTATTAGGGCTATAAATATTGGTATTAAGAAGTTTAATATTGGGACTGATTTGAAATATGCAATGAGTGAAAGTTTACGTTCAATACTAAACATGCATCCAATGCCTTTCCAACCTCAACATACATTCGGTATTGCACGTGAAGCGGTTAAGAATGTTGCAATAGGTAAAATTCATATTTTTAAAAACAACCAAGAATTGGAGAATCTCAAATGAGAACAGCAAAAGAAATCTTCTCAAACCTAATTCAAATAGGCATGATTACTGATGATGCTGAAAAAACATTGGAAAACCTTGAAAAAACTCTTGGGATCGGTCCATTTAGAGTTGTGGAATACCCACCAAAGGATGAAATCGATTGCAAACGATTTGTAAATCAAATGCCGTCTAATTTTACTGGTAAATTCTGTTTCTTCAACTTTGGAAACATAGAGTTCGAGGTTATTCAACCAACTGGTGGAGAAAATATATGGTCAGAATTTTTAAAGATGAACAATGGACCAGGTTTGCATCATTTGAAGTATATGATTCAAAGTCATGAAGAAGTACATGAACATTTTGAAAAACTAGGTATCAAAGAGATTCAAAGTGGTGCAAGTGTTGGTTTAAACAAAGGAAGAGTTTGGGCTTATTACGATACTTATGAAACGTTGGGGTTTTATACTGAAGTAATGAATGAAAAAAAGCATGAGGAGAACATATGAAGCTAGGTTTATCAGTATCAACTTTCCCTACAAAATTTGGGCCAATTGTCTATAGTTCGAGTTCTTTGGAAGAACTGGATCTTATCCTCTATAAAGTTAGTCGCTTTGGGTATGACGGTGTCGATCTCTTTATTGATCCAACTACAGAGTCGAAAGCTATTGAAATTAAGAAAATATTCGATAAATATCATTTAGATATCGCAATGCTAATCTGTATTTACCTCGCAGATATGGGTGTTAATCTTTCTAGTTTAGATGAGTCTCAACGAAAAAAATCTGTACAGATTTATAGTGATCAGTTTAAAATCGCAAAGATTCTTGGTGCTAAACTCATGCCGATAGGATTTATTCGCGGAAGAATTGATGTTGCAGATGATAAGGCATCCTATGAACAGAGACTTGCTCTAAGTTTAACTGAACTTGTTAAGTCTGCGAAAGAGTATGGAATTACATTATGTATCGAACCAATAAACAGATATGAAATAAACACTCTTATGGGTTTAGATGAGGTTGCAGATTTTATTAGGAAACAGAATCTTCAAGATATTAAGATTTTACCTGACCTATTTCACATGAATATTGAGGATAAGGATCTTGCTAAAAGCTTAAGAAATGCTGGAACAATGGTTGCACATATGCATGTTCCAGACAGTAATAGAAAGGCACCTGGATGGGGTCATACCGATTATGTATCCATACTAAAAGTGCTTATTGACATTAATTATCAAGGCTTCTTAACCATCGAGGCTATGCCTTTCGGAAAAGAGGATGAATGCGCTGTTCAAGGAACAACCTATTTAAAATCATTGTTGGAAAACCTCAAGGGGAAAACGAAATGAAATCGATTAAATTCTCAGCAGGTTTATGGATTTATGGAATTATTCCTGACAGATATCTTCCATCAGGATATCAAAAGTTAATTGATTTGGAGTCAAAACTAGTTGAAGCAAAAGACTCGTTGGGTGTTGAAGCCATTGAACTTCCATATGGTCCAATTCTGAATCTTGAAAATGTTACAGAGATTGAAAAGATGTTTAAAAAAGTTGGTTTGAAAATAAGTAGTTTAACAGTCAATGTGGTAGGAGATCAGAAATGGGCAAAAGGTTCAATTTCTAATCCTGATCCTTTGATAAGAGTTCAAGCAAAGCAAATGATAAAAGATGCTATGAAAGCTGCTAAACAACTCCACGTAAAAACTGTTAATTTATGGATGGGTCAAGAGGGCTTCGATTATCCGTTTGAAGCTGATTACTCAAATCTCTGGCTTTTAATTCAAAATGGACTTACCGAATGTGCTAAGAGTCAACCTGAAATTGAACTCTGTATCGAGTATAAACGTATGGAACCAAGAGCTAGAAATATCCCTAATTCTGCTACTCAAGCATTGTTATTCGCGATAAACTCGGGTTGCGATAACTTAAAGGTTACGATCGATATTGGACATGCAATTTTGGGGGGAGAGAATCCAAGTCAATCATTAACATTGCTTAAGGACTTCAATAAATTAGGTCATATTCATATAAACGATAATTATGCAGATTGGGATTGGGATATGGTAGCAGGAGTTAATCATTGGTGGCAATTGGTAGAATTCTGTTATCACTTACAAGAAATCAATTTTGATCAATATGTTGTTCTTGATATATTCCCGTATCGTCAATCTGCAAAGGCAGCTAGCGAGTTATCTATTAAGGGATTTAAGAAGGCTTGGAAGTTAGCAGAAAAACTAGATAGAAGAATGGTTACTGAAGCACATAAAAATCAAGATGCTCTAACCATATTTAATCAGCTTTTTGAGGATTAATGCACGGAGGAAAATATGCAAACTCAATTCAAGATTATCATCGGATGTGACTTAGCTGCTTTCGATTTCAAAAACAGAGCGATAGCTGAGTTAAAGGCTCGCGGTTATTCGATAACTGATATCGGTTGTTGGAGTGCTCTAGCTGGTGATTATCCACCAGTAGCTGAGGAAGTTGCTACAAGAGTTGTGAGTGGAGAATTTGATAAGGGTTTATTACTATGTGGAACTGGTCAAGGTGTTGCCATGGCTGCAAATAAAGTCAAAGGAGCTCGTGCAGCACTTTGTTACGACATTTTCCCTGCCATCATGAGTCGTGAACATAACAACTCGAATATTCTTGCAAGTGGTTGTTGGCTAGTAAGCTTAGAAAAATATCTTGATATTGTAGAAGCCTGGTTATTCGGAAAATACAGTCCTGGTCGTCATGATGTAAGGATTAATTATATGTTGGAAATGGAAAAAAAGCGTTAATTGACTAAAGACTATTATGCGTTAGAAACTGAAATCTTAGGGGTAAACATGAAAGAGCCAATTCTTCAAGTCCGTGGTATATCAAAGATTTTTCCTGGTGTAAAAGCACTGGACAATGTTAGTCTCGATTTATTCGAGGGAGAAGTTGTCTGCATCGTTGGAGAAAATGGCGCGGGCAAATCGACATTGATCAAATGTCTATCAGGTGTACATATTCCTACTCAAGGCGATATTTTTCTTGATGGAAAGTTGGTAAATTTTAAAAATCCCTCAGATGCGATAAAAGCTGGAATTAGTGTCGTTTATCAAGAACACAAATTATTTTCTAATCTTACTGTTTCTGAGAACATATTCTTTGGTAGATTTCCAATGTTGAAGGGTAATTTTATTGATTATAAGAAGTTGAATAAGGACACTGAAAAAATACTAGCCGATCTCGGAATGACCATTAGCCCTAAGGATATAGTTTCGACATTGAACACATCGAAATCTCAAATGGTTGAAATTGCTAAAGCATATTCTAGAGGTGCAAGAATTATGATCCTAGATGAACCCTCAGCTTCAATAACCCAAAGTGAGTTATTAAAATTATTTGAAATCATAAACAATTTGAAGTTGAAAGGGAGATCATTTATATACATTTCTCATAGACTAAAAGAACTTTATGAGGTTGGTGATAGGGTATATGTCTTCAAAGATGGGGTGAATGTTGGAAGTGACTCAATTGCTAATATTGAAACTAAGCAAATTATCAAAATGATGGTTGGTAGAGACATTGGAAAGTCATTTAAACCTAAAGATCGGCCTATTGGAAAAGAAATTATGCGCGTTGAAAACATGTCTAACAATGTAGTTACCGATTGTAATTTCGTAGTAAGAGAAGGTGAGATTGTCGGCTTTGCTGGATTGGTTGGATCAGGTAGAAGTGAACTTGCAGAATCTATCTTCGGATATCGGAGAAAAACTAGTGGAAAGGTATTTATTGATGGCATAGAAGTGCAAATTTCCAAGCCGAAAGATGCGATTCGATATGGACTGGGTTTTGTTACTGAAGATCGTAAGACAACTGGACTCATTTTAAATAAAAGTGTTGGATCTAATATTACCTATCCGATACTTGATAAAATTAGCAAATTCGGTTGGCTCAATTTTGGAAAAGAAAATGTATTAATAAATGAATCCATAGAAAAGCTAAGGATAAAAACTCCTAGTTCAAAACAGGAAGCTGGAAATTTGTCAGGCGGCAACCAACAAAAAATCATTCTTAGTAAGTGGTTATTGACTAACTCTAAAATCCTTATTTGTGATGAGCCAACTAAAGGAATCGACGTTGGGACTAAACAAGAGTTTTATACAATACTTGATGAGCTTACAAGAATGGGTAAAGCTGTAATTCTTATCTCATCGGAATTACCTGAAGTCATCGGATTAAGCAATCGAGTGTATGTTATGAGATTTGGGAAAATTGTTACTGAACTTCAGGAACAAGAATTAACTGAAGAGAAGATTGCAGAATACTCTATGAAAGACTGAGGAGAAAGAACATGAAAAGGATTAGGGAATTTGTGAATAAACTAAATATTCCGGCCTCTGGTTCGCTTATTGGACTAGGGATCGTTATTATTATTGCTTATATTGTCACACAAGGCCAGTTCTTTGTTACTCAAAATTTGACCAATGTATTTAGGCAAGTAACAATTTTAGGGTTTGCATCATTGGGTATGTGTATTGTTATTTTAACCGGAAACATAGATTTATCAATCATTGGTAATGTATCTATGACTACGGTTATCACGGCTGTCCTTATGCAAAAAGGAGTATCTTTACCAGTTATAATAATTACTGTTGCCTTTTCAGGTATGATTGTAGGTCTAGTAAATGGACTCATCTTGAATTTCTGGAAAATTGAATCATTTGTCGTCACTATGGGGATGCAAGTGGTTTGCTTTGGAATGGCCATGCTTATATCTGATAGTAGAACTGTTGTCGTAGATGGTAATCGTCTACTCGAATACCCCTTTATTACTGGTATATCGCAAATGAAATTGACAGTAATACCAGGAGTTCTAGTAGTTCCTGTAATGTTTCTCATTTTACTGGCTTTCTATTTCGCTATGTATATTTTTACAACCAGGACTCGTTTGGGACGATACATATTTGCGCTTGGTGGAAATGAAGAGGTTTGCTTTATTTCCGGGATTAATGTCTCAACTGTTCGTATCGTAGCGTTTGTTCTGAGCGGATTAATGGCTTCAATGGCGGGAATATTTATGTTTAGCCGATCAATTGCTGGTGATCCTACGGCAGGAAGTGCTTTAGGGATGTATGTCGTTGCAGCGGTTGTAGTTGGTGGGACAAAAATGAGTGGTGGTAGAGGGAATGTGCTATTCACAATCATTGGAATATTCGTAATTGGAATCATCAATAATGTTTTAAATCTTATTGGAGCTCCATATCAGTATCAACAGATTATTCAGGGTATTATCATAATCTCAGCTGTTATAATAAGCAGTCCAAAAAGGAGATAATTAGGAAAACTAATTATACATAGGAGGAAAAATGAAGAGACTTGTAATGCTTGGTTTAGCTTTATTCCTTAGTATTGGCTTAACTGCATGTGCTCCAAAAGAGAAAAAGACTTATGTTATTGGTATTTCTCAACCATTTATGGGGCATCCAATCCGTAAAGCGGGTCAAATCCTAATTGATGCTTGGGCAAAAGAACATCCAGAAGTTACTGTTTACGTAACTGATGGTCAGTTAAATGCTCAAAAACAAATTGCTGACATTGAAGACTTGATGGTAAAGCAAGTTGATATCTTGCTTGTTGCAGCTCATCAATCAGCGACTTTAGTTGGGGTATTACGTGAAGTGAAGGCTGCTGGAATTCCAATTCTTCCATTTGATAGAGTATTGACGGATGCCTCCGTTCAAGTTGGTTCAGTCATCAATGATGAATTCACTGGCGGACAAATGTGTGGAGAGTTGATGATCCAAGCTATCGGTACAGGAGACATAGCTGTTCTTGAAGGTCCTGCTGGAAACACCGGTGCAATCTTGAGATATAATGGCTTCCTAAATGCTATTGCAGGAAAAGGTATAAATATCGTTACTTCGCAAGTTGCAAATTTCCAAAGAGTTCAAGCTGTTGACATTTTTGAAAATATTCTGCAAGCGAACCCAACAATCAAAGCTGTTTTTGCTCAAAACGATGAAATGGCTCTAGGTGTTATTCAAGTCCTAGAAGCAGCAGGAAGAACAGATATTCTAGTTGTTGGCTACGATGGACAAAAAGATGCTATGGAAGCAGTAATTGCTGGAAAGATGTTTGGAACAGTTCGCAAAGTTATCGAATTCCCAGCTGCGTTAGATATGGCTCTTGAATACCTAGAAACAGGAAAACTCGTAGATCCAAATGTCTTCTTAGCTCCAATCAAAATTACAAAAGATAACGCTTCTCAATATTATGATCCTAATGCTGTATTCTAAAATAATCATTTAGGTTTAGAATCGGAACGGTTTTACTGCTTATCGTAAAATCGTTCCGATGTTCTTTGGAGAAACATGAAAACAAAAAACTTAAGCGAATTTCCGATTCAAACAGAACACAATAGAGTACAACGGCTTTATACTGGTGGAAAGTTATTGGATCGTTGGCAAAAAATAGCACCAGAAGTTGACAGCATTAAATCAGAGGATTTATTGATCACAACGGTCGAATATATTGGTTCTGGACATCCAGATCATAAAGGAGTTAGTCAAGTACGATTACAAACGGGAGAAACTGCTGATTTGCGTACTTTAATTAGTTCCAATCCAAAAGAGTTTCTTGGTTCTAATTTGATTAATGATGAAAACAATCCTAAAGTTCTTGTACGAGTAGGAGACAGTAATGTTAGGTTGGTTATTCAATGTCACCCAACAAAAAAAATGGCAAAAAAGCATTTTAATATAAACTCTGGAAAGACAGAAGCATGGTATATTGCTGATACTCGGCAAATTGATGGTATTAATCCGCATCTATACTGTGGGTTTAAAACAGGTGTTACTCGTGAATATTTTAAGAAACTTTTCGAAACTCAAGATATTCAAGGAATGCTCAACTGTATGCATAAACTCGAAGTTAATATTGGTGATATGGTAATGATCAAAGCTGGAATGCCACATGCTATGGGTAGTGGTTGTCTTTTTGTAGAAATCCATGAGGCATGCGATTATACAATTCGTGTTGAAAAAAAATACTCAACAAAGAAGTTAAACGATTTAGAGATGCATTATGGATTAGGTTTTGAGATTATGTTAGATTTTTTTGATTATACAACATATGACGAGAAGCAAATATATGAAGTGGTTATGGGCAAATTGACCACTGAAAATGTATACAAGAACTCGAAAATGTACAATTGTTTTAACGAATTGCAATCTGAATTCTTTTGTGTGAAGAAACTAGAACTATTTGGTGATTATCCAATGGCCAAGTTTGATGGTCACTATATAATGATTACAATTAAAAATGATATTGAAATTATTGGTGAAGACCAGTCATTAGTGGTTAAACAAGGCAATGGAATATTTGTACCTGCGAACACTAAAACTTTCAGTATAAGAGGAAAAGGGGAGATATTGATGGCATTTCCTCCATGTTTCGAAGAAACCAAGGGGAGCATATGATTTACTCACCTTCACTAGCCTGTGCTAACCAAATAAACTTAGAAAGAGATATTGCTGAACTGGTAAAGTGCGGAATCAAATGGCTTCATTATGACATTATGGATGGCCATTATGTTCCTAATCTTTGCTTTAGTTTAGATGGTATAAAAGCAATAAAAAGTAGATTTCCCGAAATCGTTATTGATACTCATATTATGGTAACCAATCCTGCTGACTATATTCAAAGGCTATATGAGTCTGGAGCTCAGAATGTAGCGTTTCATTCCGATGCCACCAACTTTAGTTTTCGACTTATACAATCAATCCACAGTTTTGGTATGGAAGCTGGGATCGTACTTAACCCATCCCAATCTATATCTTGCCTACTTCCTGTAATTAAGGAACTGGATTATGTATTGATCATGAGCGTTGAACCAGGCTTTGCAGGTCAGAAGTTTATAGATCGTACTTATGAAAAAGTTGAGTCCCTAGCTCAACTTAGAAAAGAACAAGAACTAAATTTCAAAATCTCAGTAGATGGGGGAATTACTCTTGAAGTTGCAAAGAAATTGAAGGTATTCGGTGCTGACATTTTGATATTAGGTTTTCCAGCAATCTTTAATCAACCTGATGGAATTAGTTCCTCTTTTCTACGTTTTAAAATGAGTATCGAAAGGGAAGGGTCTTATGAAAAAAATATTTATTAATCTTAAGCGATTCGATGTGCCAAAGATATTTGGTGGTCTTAGTTTTACTGATGATGTAAGACATTATGGGGAATTGATCATCCAACCATTGGATAAAATTCAACATAATCTACTTGAGAGTATTACTGTTTTTCTCCCAGAAGCCCATTTAATAACTGCTCTAAATACAAAAAAAGAAGACAGCATAATTAATATCGGTTGCCAGGGTGTTTTCACTGATGATGTATGCCCTCAAGGAAATTTCGGCGCTTATACAACTCAACGAACTGCTAAAAGCATGAGTGCTTTAGGTTGTTCATACGTTCTGATTGGGCACTACGAAGAACGGAGGTACTTAACCGAATTAATGCAACAAGTAGGGAAAGTTGAAAAAAGTGTTATATCAGCTGTTTTGAATCGAGAAGTAAGATTCGCTATTCAAGGTGGGTTAAAAGTATTGTTTTGCATTGGTGAAAGGCTTGAAGAGCAAGAAAACAGAAACCAAGTGCTACTTAATCAACTCCTTCAAGGACTTCAATACACTGACTTATCGAATGTAACGATTGCATATGAACCGATTTGGGCTATAGGACCTAGGGCAAATCCTCCAACAAAAGAGATAATCGAAGAGACAGTAAGATTCATAAAGAGTGTGGTAAATTGCCCTGTTGTTTACGGTGGCGGTCTAAAATCGGAAAATGCTGAGATGTTAAGATCAATAGATATTCTTGATGGTGGTTTAATTGGACTAACACGTTTTGAAGGTAAAATAGGTTACTATCCAGATGAGGCTAATACTATCATTTTGAAATATCTTGGAGAGGTAAAATAGTATGAAAATAGAGTTTGAATATGGTCAGGGTTTAATGGCTGCTCAGCTTCCAGAATCAACAGATGTTTTTATTCCTGGTCAAACTGTTCTAGACCCCCCATTTTTAGTCGATGTTTATGAGGCTACTAGGATTTCACTTAAGAATCCCATTGGGATGCAACCTCTATCGGAAATCGCATCTAAAGATTCAAAAATAACGATTGTATTTCCGGATCGAGTAAAGGGTGGAGAACAAGATACTTCTCATCGAAAAGTAGCAATTAAACTGGTTCTTGAAGAACTTTATGAATGCGGTGTCATGAAAAAGAACATACTATTGATTTGTTCTAATGGTTTGCACCGAAGAAGTCCAAAAGAAGATTTATTAGCTATTTTAGGAAATGATCTTTTTTATGAATTTTATCCAAGTGGTCAAATTATTAATCATGATAGTGAGGACTATGATCATCTTATTGATCTTGGGAAAACCGAAAATGGGGATCCAGTTATCATGAATAAATATGTTTATGATTCGGATATTGCAATTATGATTGGTCATACTATGGGCAATCCATATGGCGGATATTCAGGTGGGTATAAGCATTGTGCTACTGGGATAACCCATTGGAGAAGTATTGCGTCTCATCATGTGCCGGATATAATGCATAGAAGTGATTTCACGCCAGTTAGTAGTAATAGTACGATGAGAAAAAAGTTTGATGAGATTTCAATGCACATGGAGAATTGTATGGGGAAAAAATTCTTCTGTTGTGATGCTGTTTTAGATACAAAATCTAGACAGATTGAAGTATTTAGTGGCTATGCTAAAGAAATGCAACCATTGGCATGGAAAGTTGCTGATCGTAGAACTTATGTTCATTGGGCAACTAAAAAATATGATGTAATGATTTTTGGAGCACCTCAAGCCTTTCATTATGGTAATGGGATGGGAACTAATCCTATTATGCTTATGCAAGCTATATCTGCTCAAGTTGTTCGTCACAAGCGTGTTTTGAGCGATAAGTGTGTCATAATCTGTCCTTCGATTTGTAATGGTTATTTTCACGATGAACTGTGGCCATACACCAGAGATATGTTTGATAAATTCATGAAAGATTATATGAATACTTTGCCAGATATGAACAGATATGGAGAGTATTTTGCAACCAACGAAGCGTATATTCGTAGTTATCGTTTTTCTAATGCATTTCATCCGTTTCATGGATTTTCAATGATTAGCAGTGCCCATATAGCTGAAATGAACACATCTGCAATCTACATTGTAGGTGCTCAAGAACCGGGCATAGCTAGAGCCATGGGAATGAAGACAAGAGCTACTATAGAAGAAGCTCTTGAAGACGCGATAAAAAAATATGTGGGAAAAGATCCCAATATACTTGCTTTACCTTTGGCTTTCAAAACTTCTTCAGTTCACTTGTGCATGACGCATCAGATAAATGATGAGAAAACTGAAGATACGCAATATGGGTGTGGTTAAAAAATGGTGATATATTCGTTATTCAATTGAATTATCAAGGAAATGGTAAATTTAAAAATGAGAGATTTAACAGTATTTGCTGCGGATATTCGAAAGCAACTTCTTATTGAATTAAGAAACTTTGGGTTTGGGCATTTAGGTGGATCGATGTCTATTGTAGAATTATTGGCAGTTTTGTATGGAAGTGAACTTAAACACAATCCTAAAGAACCAAATTGGTCAGAACGTGATTTTCTAATTCTCTCAAAAGGTCACGCTGGACCTGCTTGGTATGCTGCACTAGCTCTAGAAGGCTATTTTCCTATTGAAGAGTTATTGACATTAAATAAACCATATACAAATCTTCCTTCCCATCCTGATCGACTTAAAACAATAGGCGTGGATATGACTAGTGGTTCATTGGGCCAAGGTCCGAGTGTCGCAGCAGGTTTATGTGAAGGATTCAAACTTCAAAATAAAGATAATTATGTGTATGTTGTCGTGGGTGATGGAGAACTTAATGAAGGTCAACCATGGGAAGCGTTTCAATATATTGCGTCGAGAAACTTGAATCATTGCATTGTTTTTATTGATGAGAATAAGAAACAACTTGATGGTACAACTGATGAAATCGTAAAATCATTTGATTTTGTTAATAAAATGAGAGCATTTGGGTTCAATTCGTTTCGAGTTGATGGGAAACATACTCAAACAATTCTAGAAGGTATTCGAAAGGCTAAAGGATTTAGCCAAAAACCTACTTGTATTGTGTTAGAGACAATAAAGGGACAGGGTGTAAAACACTTTGAAGATATTGTCTTAAATCATGTTGTAAGATTCAATAATGATGATGTTAAAGCAACCGATGAGGCGTTAGTTGAATTGGATAGCATAATTTATGGAGGTAAAGAATGATGTTCATAAGACACGATACGTCAATGTGCGTAATGGGATCTGAAAACTACGGTGATCTACTTCTGGAAATAATGGGGAAATACACAAACATAGTGGCATTGGATGCAGATCTTGTGAGCGCTGCTGGTGCTAGGAAAGCATGGAAAACTTTTCCTAAAAGATTTTTTAATGTTGGAATTGCAGAGTCGAATATGATGGGGGTTGCTGCTGGGTTATCAATGACAGGTTACATTCCATATGTACACTCATTCGCTGCCTTTGCTACCAGAAGGGCCTATGATCAAATATATTTGTCCTGCGCCTATGCAAAAAACAATGTAAAGATCTTTGCATCAGATGGTGGTTTCAATATTGGTATAAACGGAGGAACTCACACAAGTTATGAGGATATGGGAATGATGCGTTTATTGCCAGATCTCATTGTTTCAGAACCATGTGATACTACTCAAATGAGATGGGCGATGAATGAAATATACAGTCAATATGGAGTTCATTATACTCGAGTATTCCGAAGACCGGTTAGAGATATTTATAAATCTGGTTCAAATTTTATGTTCGGAAAAGGTAATGTTATTAAAAATGGGAATGATGCTACAATCATCGCTTGTGGATCGATGGTGTATGAAGCAATCTTAGCATCTGATTATCTAGCTGAAAAGGGTATACAAGTGTGTGTTATTGATATGTTTACCTTAAAACCTATTGATTCAGAGTTGATCAATGAAATTGCATCACGATGCAAAATAATCATTACAGCAGAAAACCATAATGTTATTGGAGGTTTAGGTAGTGCAGTTGCTGAGGTTCTTGCTGAAAGTGGATTTGGGACGATATTAAGAAGAGTCGGTAATAAAGATCGCTTTGGGCAAGTCGGTTCAGTTGAATTTTTACAGAAAGAATATGCGATGATGTCAGAAGATATAGTCAAGCTTATTCAATCTTTGATAAACAAATAGATCAATTAACAAAGAGTCCTCGTCATACGTGATAGTTATCATTAAAGACTATTTAGTTTTGTATTTCAAATTTGTAATTTTAGTGATATACCATCGACTAGATTCAAAAAAATAAACGATAATGATGAAGGAGAATATATGTACATAATGTATGCCTTGATTATATTGATTGCAACAACGATTGGGGCAATTGCTGGATTAGGTGGTGGAGTCATTATAAAACCATTATTTGATTTTTTAGGATATCATGATTCGCAAACCATTGGGGTCTTAGCTTCATTTGCTGTTTTCACAATGTCCATTATTGCACTATACAAACACAAATATAGACTTATTAAGTTGAAATTGAACGTTATACTTATTATCTCTATGGGGTCTTTTTGTGGAGGGATTCTTGGTGAAATAGTCTTTAATGGGATTAAAAATCAAATGCAAAATGAATTGTTACTAAAGCTGATTCAATCGATATCCTTAATGATTGTATTGATTGTCATTATTATCTATAGCTTATTTAGAAAGCATGTAAAAACTTATAAAATTTCAAGTAAGGTTATAATTTTTATTACTGGATTATTTTTAGGTTCAATATCCGTTTTCTTAGGAATTGGTGGAGGTCCGCTAAATATAATTATGCTAAGTATTTTGTTCTCTTATGAAATGAAAGAATCAGTAATTTACTCAATCACAACTGTCTTCTTTGCTCAACTTTCTAAATTATCTCAAGTTTACATTCAGAATCAGTTTAGAGTCTATGATGCACGTTTGGTGTTATGTATTTGTTTCTTTGCCTTATTAGGTGGTTATATTGGTACTAGAATTAATCAAAGGATTAATGTTTCTAGTATTGAAAGAGTATATCTCTTTACAATTTTTTTCTTAGTATTTATTACTGTTTATAACATAATTTATGGAATTTCAAAATTAATTCTTTAACTAAAATGATTCTTGTAAAGAATTCTAGTTATTAGTATCAAAGGCTTTATTTCATGACTAGAGTACTCAAAAATACAGAGATAAATGATTATTTAATACATAAGATAAACAACCATAAAAAGATTGAAGAGATTTCAATCAGAAAAGAGAAATTATGACACTAACTTTTGGATTAGTTGGGGGAGGAATGATATCCCATACTCATATAGCGGGAGCAACATACAGCGGTAAAGCCGTTTTAAAGGCTGGATGTTTCTCAAGAGATCACCAAAAGAATATCGAATATGGTTTATCATATTCTATTGATATTAATCGGGTTTATACAGATTATATGTCTATGGCTGAAAATGAGTCTATAAGAGAGGATCGATTAGATTTTGTAATTGTAGCTACACCAAATGTTAGTCATTTTGAAATTTCTCTAGCATTTATGAAGCATGGGTTTAATGTTGTCTGCGATAAACCTCTAACGGTAACAGGATATCAAGCAAATATACTAAAAGAACTTGCTGAGAAAAATGGTTTGATCTGTGCAACTAGCTATACTTTTGGAGGATTTCCTTTCCTTCACCTAACCAAGGATTTATTACAATCAGGAGAAATTGGAAAACCATATTATATATCTCTCAAGTATTATCGAGGTTCACGACTTGCTGAAATATATGAGAATAAGATAAAAACATGGCGATTTACGAAAGCTATTAGTGGGCAAGGTGGAACTATCGCAGATTTAGGTACACACGTTGAATACTTAGCAAGATTTATTGTAGGAGATGATTTCGACAAAGTTCTCGCAAGACTTATAAATAAACCTGGAAAAGTTGAATTAGATACGACAGGAACAGTTATTTTGAAATATAAAAATGGTTTAGATGGGGCTATTTACCTTGCTCAAGCTGCATGTGGTCACGACAATGATATTGAGATTGAGATACTTGGGGAAAGAGGATCAATCAATTGGAACTTTAGTCATTATGGTGAGGTAAAAGTGGATTACTTGGATGGTAGATCTATTATTCATCGCGAACCGGGTGTTGAGTATGAATCAATTCGTCAATTTGATTCTGATAAGCCTTCTTTAATGAACGCCCCAGTAATCGGGTTTATTAATATTTACTCTGGGTATATTAATACTTTGATATCGAAAAAGAATAGTGAAAATAAAAGTTTCTATTATCCAACATTTTCCGATGGAATAAAAGGAGTATTGTTTATAGAAGCTTGTTTAAAGAGTCAAGAATCCGATAACACATGGGTGTGTCTTTAATTAAACCAGATAATACTTTAAAGGGTATGTAGATATTGTTTTGAACAAAAAAGTAGATAGTGTTCGAGTGTAAACTCGACCTATCTACTTTTTTATGAAACGCTATATCAGTTTTGTAGAATTACCAATGATTTTATTTAAAGTTAGTTGATGACTTTATAACGTGAATCGACAGGAACGAAATCCTTAGGAGAAGCTGCGCTTACTGGATTCCCAAAAGGCATCTGAGCGATAAGCCTCCAAGTCGCAGGTACATCGAATTCTTTCTTGACAGCTTCTTCGATGAGTTCATTGTAGTGCTGTAAGGAAGCGCCTAGTCCTGCTTCAGTCAATCCAAACCATACGTTCTGTTGAAGCATACCGTTGGATTGTGTAGCCCAGATTGGGAAGTTGGCCGCATATAATGCAAATTTATCTTGTAGACCTTTTACGATCGCATCTTCTTCGAAATACAAGATGGTTCCGTAGGCTGCAGCGAAGCTATTGATCTTATCTTCTGTGCTCTTAAACGAAGCTGCAGGTACGATCAAACGTAGAGCTTCCATCGTCATAGACCATAGTTTCTCATGACCTTTTCCCAACAATAAGACAGCTCTTTGTCCCTGTGAATTAAAGCCTGTAGGAGTATGTAGAAGTGCGTCTTCTAAGATCTTAGTGATCTTAGTATCGCTCACTTTAACGTTCTTATCCAAACCATAGATCGATCTTCTTAGTCTTAGTACTTCATTGAATTCCATTTCAAATATCTCTCTTTCTTTATGTTAAACAAGAGTGTTTCCTGTTTGTAAGTTTACTTTACCATATGAACATATAGATAAATATCTATATGACCGAGAAATATTTTTTATGATTAAAAAAATCCCCGAAGGGATTTATAGAAGTTTTTGTAGGACTTTAGTGACTTCGTTGGCGATAAGCTGATGACCTAGATCACTAGGATGAACTCCATCTGGTAAGAGCTCTTCTTTTGAATGAACTTTAGTGGCTTGATTCAAGATCTCTTGAAGAGGGATATAGGCATCTGCTTTCTCATGAGCGATACGTTTAACGATCACTTTAAGTCGATCTAAGGGAGCGACCCAATCCGCTTTGACGACTCCTACTTCAAATAGGAAGGGCTGCATTATAACGATCTGTAATTTTGGATTGATATGTTTCAGTTCATCTAAGATGAGTCTATAATCTTTCTCATATTGGGAATCAGAATATTCTTTCCCATAAGAGAGATAATGCCAAACCTCATTGACTCCGATCATGATGACCAAGACATCAGGATGAAGATCTAAAGCATCTTCTTTCCATCTTTCTTTTAAATCAATGACTCTATTTCCACTTATACCTCTATTGATGATCTCAAGTTGAGGAAGTGCTTTAACTACTTTACTTACATAGCCATCTCCATATGGAGTAATACTAAATCGATTACAATCAGTAATACTGTCTCCTTGAAATAAGACAATCGTTTTATTGGCCATAGTCTAACGATCCAATTGATCCAACTCAGCCATAACCAAGGCAGGGATCTTAAACTCAAGATCCGCATTTTCGATCATACGGGCTTCATGAGTACTCTTAGGTAAAGGAATGGTTCCTTTTTGAACACAATATTTGATCGCTAAACGAGCGACACTTACGTTTAATTTATCAGCGATCGCAACGATCTTTTCGTTTTTAAACAGTTTACCTGTCGCAAGTGGAGAATAGGCTTCGATTAAGATCTGATGGGTATCACAGAAACTAACAGTTTCTTTTTGAGTGTGTCCTATCCAATAGGAGATCTGATTTACGAAAGGAACGATCTCACAGGCATCGATGAGGGCCTGTATGTCTTTAGGAGCGAAATTAGATACTCCTATGGTTTTGATCTTACCTTCTTTATAAAGCTTCTCAAAAGCTTTCCAAGAGTCGATGTTGCCTTGTGTACAATCTTTACCGATCTTATCCCATGGCCAAGGCGCATGGATGAGGTATAGGTCTAAGTAATCTACACCTAGTTTAGTAATGGTCTTCTCAAATTCAACCAAGGCTTCATCATAACCTTTGATTTGGGCTTGAAGTTTACTGGTGATAAAGAGCTCTTGTCTAGGGATTCCTGAATCTTTGATGGCTCTTCCTACAGCTTCTTCATTCCCATAAGCAGCTGCTGTATCGATATGACGATAGCCATTCTTAAGCGCTAAGCTTACTGCTTCATAGGCTGCTTCATTAGGAATCTGCCAAGTCCCAAAACCTACCACAGGGATATTTATCCCATTACGAGTGGTTTTTACTTCATGGATTGTTTTCATTAGGTCCTCTTTCTAAAGGTAAACTAAAACAGTTTAAGTTTATAGTTTAGCGATAAGAAGTCTTTCTACAGAATTCGCAACATCTTCTAAACGATCACAAGTATCTTCCATTCTAGAATAAATGGCTTTCTTTTGAACGATACGTTTAGCGTCGGTCTCATTGATGAAAAGATTTCTCATACTATCAATATAGACTCGATCCGCATCTTCTTCCAGTGTATTGATTTCTTTTATGACCGCATACATCTTAACTGTATCCATTTTTTTGAATCGTCTAAGATGAGTCATCAGTTCTAAAGCCAATTCAGCTTGAAGGACCATGATGTCGATGAACTTATTGTAGAAGATATCTGGTTCTTTGATGTTGAGCATATAGATATGAGCTGAGACATAGTCGATATGATCAGTAACGTTCTCGATTGATTTTAAGATATCGATAAGATCAGATTGATCGATAGGAGTAATAAAAGCATCTTCGATGATCTGAAGTGATCTATGGACATGATGATCTCCTTCGTGTTCGATCTCTTTGATCTTGAGTTGTTCTTCACGACTGATGATGCCATCTTTGAAGCCTTCTTTTAAGGCATTGGCGGCTCTAAGAGTAATCTCAGCGCCTTGTGTAATCATTTCAAAATAATCAACATCGGATGGGATAATAATACCTTTGATTTTTGATAAGAGCGTTTTCTTTGTCATAGTGCCTCCTATAGCAATATTGAGCGAATGATGATCGCGAACACATAACCCAAAAACATACACGCAGGGAAAGTCAAGATCCATGCGGCAATCATTTCCTTAGCGATGCCCCAATCGACTTTAGAGACACCTCGTGATGCACCTGCACCCATCATCGCTGTGGCTTTAGAGTTGGTGGTACTCAGTGGGATCCCCCAAGAAGTCGCCAAGAGTAAGCTTACAGAAGCAATGAGTTCAGCAGTAAAGCCTTGATACTTCTCAAGATTGACCATATCCATACCCATGGTTTTGATGATACGGTAACCTCCAATAGAAGTCCCTATCGCCATGATCCCAGAAGCAGCAACCATGATCCATAAAGGAATGACCATTGCCCCTGTTTGAACAGGTAAAGCTTTACCTACGATAAGCGCTAAAACCATAACGCCCATAAACTTCTGACCATCTTGAGCTCCATGAGCGAAAGCCATCAACATCGCTGAGACCAGTTGTCCTCGTGCGAAGAATTTATTTGCTTTTCTACGATTCACGTTTCTAAACATATAGCCAACCAGTTTGGTTCCAAAGTAACCCGCTACTAAACCTACAAAAACAGAGATAAATAAACCGCCGAATACTTTTCCAACGGAAGTCATATTAAGTGCCGCAAGACCATTTAAAGACATGCCAGCACCCATTAAGCCAGCCACTAAAGCATGGCTCTCACTGGTAGGTATCCCAAATCTCCAGGCCCCAACGGCCCATAAGACGATGGCCAATTGAGCAGCAGCTAAGGTAACCAATCCTTCTGTACCAGAAGAGATCGATATGATCGTAGATGTCGTCATCGCAACAGCAGAACCCATCAAGAAAACCCCTAAGAAGTTGAAGAAAGCACCCATCATGATGGCAGCTTTTGGAGACATAACACGGGTAGATACGACCGTTGCGATCGCATTAGGCGCATCTGTCCATCCATTAACGAAGATCGAGCAACCAATCAGAAACAAGGTAAAGATTAGGATAACATTCATAGGGATAATTCTCCTTGTTGAATCAAACGACAGACACGCATTTCTTTTTTCTAATCAAGCTGTGGTTTACTAAGTCTTCCACTTTTATAAGTTCACATCGAAATTTTACGATATGGTTCCTAATAAATCAAGGACTTAAAAGCACTCTTTTTAGAAAGATTTAAAACCACTTATTTAATACAGGGTGCCTATCAATTATACCTTAAATAGAACCCAATTCTTTGCGTACTTGAATAAACATATCGACTGCTTTTTGAAGTTGAGATTGAGTATGCGCAGCACTGACCATGACCCTTAAACGAGCTTTTCCTTTAGGGACAGTAGGGAATATGATCGGTGAGATATAGACCCCTAGTTCATAGAGTCTTTTAGAGTATTTAACGGTCAAAGCTTCATCGAAAATCATGACAGGAGTTATAGGTGATTCACTGTGTCCAATATCAAATCCAGCTTGGCTCATTTTCGTTTTAAAGTATGCACTGTTGTCCCATAAGGACTTCGTATAGGCATCGCTTTCACTCATCATCTTGACCCCTTCGATGAGGGCTCCTACTACTGCAGGAGGTAAACTCGTTGAGAATAGAAGAGGACGAGCTCTTAAAGTGAGCCATTCTTTCATAACTTTCTTGCCTGCCACATAACCGCCCATAGCCCCAAAAGCTTTCGATAAGGTACCTATCGTAAAATCGATTCTCTCATGTAGATGGAAATGATCGACGGTGCCTCTTCCGTTTTCTCCTAAGACGCCTGATCCATGGGCATCATCGACATAGGTCAAACAGGCATATTTTTCTGCGAGATCTACGATCTGAGGTAGTAAGGCAAGATCTCCATCCATAGAAAAGACCCCATCCGTAATGATGAGGACATTGGTGTATTGTGTTCGTTTTTCTTTTAAAATACGCTCTAGATCGATCATATCACTATGTTTATAGACCGCTTTATCCGCTTTAGATAATTTGACCCCATCAATGATGGAGGCATGATTCAGTTCATCTGAAAGAATAAGATCGCCTAGATCTGTAATGGCTTGGATGACTCCTGCGTTACAGTTGAATCCAGATTGGAAAACTAAAGCTGCTTCTTCTTTCTTAAATACAGCTAAATCGGCTTCGAGTTGTTCATGAAGAGACATATTTCCCAGTATAGTCTTAACGGAACCAGAACCTATTCCGAATTGTTCTATGGCTTTAATGGAGGCTTGTTTTAAACGAGGATGATTTGCGAATCCTAGATAGTTATTTGAAGTTAGATTGATGACTTCTTTCCCGTTGATGATGACCATGGCTTCATTGGGAGTTTCTAGGATAGGCAATACTCTAAAAGTACCTTCTGCTTTAAGTTGATCAACTTTGGCTTTTAAGAAATCGAGGTCATGGATACTCATTTGTGATCACCATCGGATACTCGTAGAACGATCTTTCCGCAGTTGCCAGAATGCATGAGTTCAAAAGCGTGTTCATAATCGTCGAAAGGTAAGATATGGGTTACGATCTTATCGAGATCTAATAGTCCCGCATCGATCAGTTCTTTGCCTTGTTGCCAAGTGGTCATAATACGACGTCCTGTGATCCCATGGATGGTGATGCCTTTGAAGACGATCTCATTGGCCACGTCTATGGTCATCGGATGATCAGGTAGACCTAAGATGGATAAACGACCACCTTTTTTAAGAAAACTAAAAGCCTGATGAAGGGCAGTAGGCGCTCCACTCATCTCGCATACCACATCGACCCCATAACCATTGGTCGCATCCAGTATGATCTTGGTGACGTCTTCATTAAGAGAATTCAGTGCCATATGAGCACCTAATTCTTTAGATAGATTTAAACGATAGTTATTGATGTCTACTGCGATGATCAAACGTGCCCCTAAAGCTTTGGCCACATTGACAGCCATAAGACCTATAGGGCCAACACCTACGATGGCGATCGTTTTACCTTTGACTTCTCCAGAAGTTACAGTATGGATCGCATTGCCTAAAGGTTCTTGGACACATAGGTAAGCAGGATCTATTTTTGGGTTATTGATCCAGGCATTTTTAGCGGGGATCGCGATATATTCTGCGAAAGCCCCATCTCGATCTACACCTAAGATCTCTGTGTTTTGACAGATATGACCATTACCACTTAAACAGAATTCACAGGTCCCACAGATGATGTGGGTCTCTGCCGATACGATGTCTCCTAGTTTAACACTGGTGACCTTGTTTCCGACTTGGATGACTTCTCCAGCCAATTCATGACCCATGACTTGAGGGATCTTGATTCTGGATTTGGCCCAGTCGTTGTAGTCATAAATATGGACGTCTGTACCACAGACAGAAGCCGTTAAGACCTTGATGAGGATCTCGTCGTCTTGGATGGATGGGATGGGTTTAGAGATGATGCCGGCCCCACGCTGTGGACTCAGTTTACTAATCGTTTTCATGGTGGTTTTCATAAGGGACCTCTTTGATTTAATTGTATCATAGGGACATCATACAATGACCCCTTCTGTGTGTGCGAAAAGTGAAAAAATAGGCTTATATAAGACATTGTGTTCACCATTGTGGACACTTGAACACAATATTTAAACAGATAAGGTGTTTGCTTTATCGACTTTGGATTTATGGTCTATAATAAAATAAAGGAGAATTTATGAAACTCTATATTAAACAACAAGTATTCTCATGGAAAGATAAGTTTACGATTAAAGATGAGGCAGATCTCGATAAGTATACCGTCGAAGGAGAATTCTTCTCATTCGGTAAGAAGCTTCATATTTATGATGCGAGTGGGGTAGAAGTAGCCTTCATTCATCAAAAAGTCATGAGCTTGATGCCACGTTATTTTGTTTATCAAAATGAACAAGAAGTCGCCGAGATCGTTAAGAAATTTACTTTCTTAAAACAAGCCTATGTAGTCAATGGGCCTAATTGGAAAGTCGAAGGCAACTTCAATGCGCATATGTATCGTGTCTTTGATCAAGACAATCCTGTCATCAACATCGAAAAAGCATGGTTCAGTTGGGGTGATTCTTATGTATTAGACATCGACCCAGCGGTCAATGAAGTTTTAGCCTTGGCGGTTGTATTGGCGATCGATGCGGCCAATGAACAAGCCAATTCAAGCAACAATTCCAGTCGTGGTGGAATAAACATCAAGTTCTAGCTTGTGGTTATGATTTCATCTAAAAGGGAGTCTATCATGAATGTTCTTTTGATTTGTGCATCTGGTTTATCGACCAGTATCTTGGTCAACAATATGAGACAGTATGCCTCCAAAGAGGATAAGATCCACGCCTGTTCAGTAAGTGAACTTATAAGTAATCTAGAGGGTGTCGATGTGATCTTGGTTGGACCTCAAATTCGTCATCATTTAAAATCCATAGAAGAAGCTACTCATATAGGTCAAATCGTAGCTCTGATGGATCCTAAAGTCTACAGTCGAATCGATGGGGAAGGTATGCTAGAACAAGCTAGATCCTTATTTAAAAAATAATCTTAGAAGGTGCTTAAGCACCTTTTTTATTTCTCATGAGCTCGAAAGCCCTTTCGATGATAAAATAGAATTACATGAAAACATCTCTATCACTCCTCATTGTATTACTGAGTTTAAGTGCTTGCGTTAAAGAAGAGCCGGAACCAGAACCAGAACCTACACCTGATCTATATAAAATCATAGATCAAACCAAGGTCTTCTTAACGACCATTGATCAGACCTATGCCTATACTCAGATCACTGAAGGTATAACACTTTATAATAAGAAAGATGCGCCTAAGATTGGTTTCGATGTTTATGTCGATCCCAATAAGACTTACCAAAACATCTTAGGAGTAGGAGCTTCTTTTACAGATAGTTCAGCCTATCTTATTAATCAAGTACTAAGTGAAAATGATCGCAATAGCTTAATGGAAAAGTTGTTTAGTAAAGAGAATGGGATAGGGCTTTCGTTTATTCGCAATCCAATGGGATCTTCTGATTTCTCTAGAACCTTCTATTCCTATGATGATCAAGCAAAGGGTATAAAAGATGAAGATCTAAGTGATTTTAGTATCGCTCATGATCAAGAAGACATCATTCCTTTGGTTAAACAAGCCTTGACTTTGAATCCTGATCTTAAGATCATGATGAGCCCTTGGAGTGCACCAGGTTGGATGAAGACTTCAGACAGTATGAAAGGTGGATCATTGAATGCCACCTCCTATGAAAGCTATGCCCAATACTTTGTGAAGACGATCAAAGCCTATCAAGAAGAAGGCATCGATCTATTTGCGATATCTGTTCAAAATGAACCTTTATATGTCCCTACCAATTACGCAGGTATGGGGATGAGTGCAGATCAACAAGCCAAATTCATCAAGGATTATCTAAAACCTGCTTTCGTTGAGGAAGGTTTATCGACAAAGATCTTAGCCTATGATCATAACTGGGATCGAAAAGATTATCCTTTAACTGTCTTAGAAAAAGCTTTAGATGAAGTCGATGGGGTAGCGTGGCACGTCTATGGGGGAAATGTCATATCTCAAACTGAAGTCTATCGTCAATACCCAGAGAAAGACGTATATTTTACCGAAGCTTCTGGTGGAGAATGGATCCCGCCTTTCGAAGCTGCCTTCTTATCTCAAATCAAAACAGGCATCGATGTGTTTAGAAACTACTCTAGGACCTATGTCTTATGGAATATGGCACTTGATGAGAATAATGGACCAGTAGTGCCCGAGTTTGGGAGATCGACCTGTCGTGGTGTCGTTACCGTGAATCAGAGCACAAAAGCTTTGACCTATAACTTAGATTTTCTAACCTTAGCTCATTTTAGTGACTACTTAGAAAAGGATGCCTTAAGAATCGATTCAACGAAAGCAGAAGGCAACTTTACTTCAGTGGCGTTTATGAATCCTGATAAGACCATAACAATGGTCGTTTATAACATCAAAGACACTCAAAGAGATGCCTTGATTCATATAGGAGATCAAGTCTTAGTTTATAATATGCCAGGTAAATCAGTTGCGACAGTGACCTTTCAAACTCAAATCGTTAAGTAACGCTCATACGAGCGTTTTTTTATTTTGGTTTAAGGAATAAGATGAACGATGATGAGTATCGCTGTGTGCTACAATGTTTCTGTCTAAAATGGAATGAAGATTCATCTTAGCGCTTGGAGTCTCATGAGAAAAAATGTGCTTAATTTTACGTGGTTATTGATAGGGGTCTCGTTGATCTCTATTGGGATCGCCCTTATGAATAAATCTGGTCTAGGTCAAACGGCGTATTCTGGTTTCGCCACTGCGATAGGTCTAGTCTCTCAAATTAAAAGTGGGACAGTCTTGATCGTTTTTAACATGAGCTGTGTTGTAGGACAGATCATTCTTCTAGGAAAAGCGTTTCATAAACTTCAATGGCTTCAAGTGATCGTGGCTTACTTAAGTGGGCTCATGGTCAATTTCTGGATCTATGATTTTAGTTTAACTTCAACTTATGTCCCTGGGAATTATTTAATCCAATGGATCTTAACTTTACTGGGAATTATTGTGATCTCGATTGGGGTCGCCATCGTGATGGCTTCTGAAACCATCAAGATGCCTTTAGAGGCTTTCGTCTTGGTGATCTCTGATAGAATTAAGAGACCTTTCGCTCAACTCAGGACCTTAGTCGATGTGATCTCCATCATCTTAGGTTTGCTTCTTGTGTTGATTTTTCATCTGGGTTTTGAAACGTTAAGAGAAGGTACATGGATCTCAATGGTTCTACTAGGGACTTCGATGGGGATCACTTTTCCTTTAGCTCAGAAAGTGTTGAGCTTCTCTCGTCGAATCCTTAACCCAAAGCTTAATCAAGGTACCCTATGATGAATGAAATCAAACAAGTCAACACAAGGACCCTGCATATTCAATTCATGGCCATTTTCTTTGTGGCGTATATTGCCTATGCGGTAAGTTATACACAGATGTTGCCTTTCTTATCAGATATAGGTTATAGCTCGAGTGAAAAAGGTCTCATCTTATCAGGTGCTGCAGTCATATCGATCATAGGTCAATTCCTATTTGGATATCTATGCGATAAATATAAGACCGTAAAGAAGATGTTTTATATTGCGACCATTGTGTTTATCGCGATCGTGACCTGGGCCTATTCAATCACAGAGATCGCCTTCTTCTTTCATTTGATTACTTTATCCCTTATGGGTGGATTCTTTAGGATCGTTGTAGGTCTACTGGATTCTTGGACGATTGAAAGAGATCCTCTTCTACAAAAAAACTTCGGGATCATTCGTGCTTTTGGATCCATAGGATGGATCATAGGAGCTCCTTATACAGTATGGGCACTTAGTCAAGGTGGATATGGATCCATAGGGCTCAATGAGGGGATCTTAAGCATCTTGACCTTACTGATTGGAATTACAATGGGGGATGCCCAGAAGGTAAGCCATCAAGCACCCATCAAAATGACCGACATCAAACAACTTCTCAAGAAGAAACAATACATCATTCTTTTGATCATCTTGACCCTTATCAATATCGTTCTCTATGCGGATGCCTATACGATCGTCGATAAGATCCTTGCCTTAGGAGGAACTGCCACAGACATCTCTAATAAATGGGTCCTACAAGCCTTTATGGAACTTCCTCTATTTTTCTTAGGTAGTCTTCTTTATAAACGCTTCTCTGCGAAGACCTTACTTATGGTTGGGATCTTCATGTTTATGGTGAGATTTCTTCTTAGTGCTCTTGCGACTTCTGCTACTCAATTGGTACTGATCTCAGCGACTCAATTGGTGACCTTTCCGTTTATCCTTTTGTCTTCTAAACAATTGATCGATAGTGAATCTCCAGCTCACTTAAAATCTACTGGACAACTCTTAGGCTTAGCGATGTATAGTGGTCTATCCGCTTTGATTTCCCCATTGATGTCTGGTTTTCTCGTCGATTGGATAGGAACGGATCCAACCTTGATTTTCTTTGGATTATTATGTTTGGTTCCACTGGGATTATCTTTGTGGTATCGAAAAATGAAAAATGCCTATTGATTAGGCATTTTTTTCATTCATAGAGATGATGGTATAAGGCACCATAGAGATTGGCATCATTGGCGAAGGTACATCTTACGATCTTAGGTTTACCAATAGGCATTTTCACATATTGTCCATATAAGTCATCGACTGCTTTTTTTAAGTATTCGATGAGGATAGGTTGGGCACTGATGCCTCCTCCTACTGCGATGACTTCTGTATCCAAAACTGCTTGTATCCCAATGACTCCGATCGCAAAGCTTTTCGCGAATTGATCTAAGATCTTAAGGGATGTAGGATCGCCTGCGTTCACCAACTTAAAGAAATCTTTTCCACTAATCGACTGATGAGGTAAATCTTTCTCTTTCTCATAGACTTCAGTTAAACCCATCGTACCACAAAGGTGAGCCCATAAGAAGGGTTCATCTTTTCCCATCTCATACATGGATATAGGTAGCCAGGATAATTCTCCTGCCCCAAAGTTTTGTCCTTTTAAGAGTTTCCCATTGACGAGGATGCCTCCTCCTATGCCTGTCCCTAAGACGACGACCATTCCGTTTTCTATTCCAACTAGGGAACCTTTCCATTGTTCACCTAAAGCAGCACACTTCCCATCGTTTTCTATTGAGATTTTTAAATGGATCTGTTGTTTTAAGATCTCTACTAAAGGGAAATCTTCGATAAAGCTTAGGTAGCCTCCGGTATGCATCAAGCCTTTGGCTGTATCGATACGACCAGGAACACTTAAGGCAATGCCTTTGACTTGATTTTCATATTTTCTAGCCAATTCTACCAGAGCCTGAACGAAATGGATACTATTGTCTACAGGTGTAGGTATTTCACCTTTTTCGATGATTTCATCGGCAGTCATTAAAGCATATTTGATATGACTTCCACCTACATCCATTACAAAGTATTGATCCATAATTCACCTCAACTTGCTTTTTCTATTTTTATTATATCTTATGAATAAAATAACCGAAAGCACTTTCGTAATTTATTTTTTCAGTGATCAAATGTGGTAAAATAGTAACAAGTATGGAGGGTTTGTATGATCGATATGAAGCATGTCGCCAAGTTGGCTGGGGTATCCGTGGCGACAGTATCCAAGACACTGAATAATTATAGAGAAGTAAGTGATGAAACCAAGATCAAGATCATGAAGATCGTTGATGAATTGGGTTATATCCAAAATTCAAGTGCTAGATCTTTAAGCACTAAGCGTTCAAATCTTATTGGGATCGTCTATTCTGAACATCTTGGGATCGGTTTAGAGCACTATTACTTTTCAGGTGTCTTAGAAGCTTTTAAGAAAGAAGTTGAAAACGCTGGTTATGATGTCGTCTTCATCAACGGAAGAGACATTGGTTATCTTAAAAAATGTAGAGTAAGAGGCGTCGATGGGGTCTTCGTCGTCACCGCGGATACTTCTGATAAAGGTTTAGTTGATTTATTTAATGCGGATATTCCTTGTGTAACGACAGATACCCCATGGAATAAAGTACCTTTGGTATACTCAGATAACGTCCAAAGCTCAATAAACGCAGTAAAATACCTTCATTCTTTAGGTCATACACGAATCGCACACATCGCTGGACCTCAAGCTTCCATCGCTGGACGTGAACGTTTAGATGGCTATCGTCAAGGAATGATGGAAGAAAACTTATCTTATGATCCTGATATAGTGGTATACGCCAATGAGTATAATTCCATCTCAGGTTATGGCGCTATGAACATCCTTTTATCCAATGAGAATCCTCCTACAGCGGTCTACATCATGTGTGACTTATCCGCAGTAGGTGCGATACAAGCCATAAGAGAAGCCGGTTTAAAGGTAGGAAGAGACATCAGTATCATGGGTTTCGATGACATTCAAATCGCCGCAAACTTAATACCTCCATTAACTACGATCAGACAAGATAGAGTTGCGATCGGTCATGCGTTGGCCGCAACCTTAATAAAACTTATGAATAAAGAAGAAGTACAATTGGTCTCTAAGATCCCATGTACGATCATCGAAAGAGAATCCACTAAAGTAAGAAAATAGACAACTCTGTCTATTTTTTTATGAAGGGGATATGCTATAATATTTTTACCGAAAGCGTTTTCAGGAGGAACATATGTCAAAATGGAATTTGGTATTTGAAGAAGATTTTTCCAAGCAGACCAGTTTAGATTTAACACATTGGACAGTTGATGTGGGAGATCATGGAGGTGGAAACAACGAAGCACAGTATTATACCGCAGGCACACATAACATCAGCTTCGAAGATGGAGCCCTTCAATTAGAAGGTCGTAAAGAAAACTATAAAACCAAAGAATATACCTCAGCTAAGATCGTAACCAAAGACAAGATCGAATGGAAATATGGTCGCTTTGAGATCTGTGCGAAACTTCCTAAAGGTAAAGGTACTTGGCCAGCGATCTGGACTTTAGGTCATAAACTTCCTAAAGAAGGATGGCCAGAAATGGGCGAGATCGATATTATGGAACACGTCGGTTGGAACCAAGACATCATCCATTTTAGTCTACATTCCAAACTTTATAATCATAAGATAGGTAATCAAGCGACCTTCTTTACGAAGATCGAAAATGTTTCTTCCTCGTATAAAACTTATGTCCTAGAATGGGATGAAACTAAGATCTCATTTATTGTCGATGATGAACATATGTTGACCGTGCTTAAGAAAGACTATGCAGATTCATGGCCTTTTGATAAACCACACTATCTTATCTTAAACCTTGCCATAGGTGGAGGCTGGGGTGGAGAGATCGATGACACTTGTTTACCTCAACGTTTATCCATCAAGAGCGTAAAGGTCTTTCAGAAAGATTGATCATGGATATTAAAAAAATTATATCTCAAATGACCATAGAAGAGAAACTATTGATGCTTGGGGGCAAAGATGGCTGGCACTTCTATGGGGTCGAAAGATTAGGCATAGAAGATGTACGTGTATGTGACGGGCCTCATGGGATCAGAGTTCAAACTGAAAATGAACATGTCAATCTACCCGCCACCAATTTCCCAACAGCGTCTGCTTTGGCGTCTACTTTTAATCCAGACTTACTCAAATTAACAGGAGAAACCATAGGTAAAGAATGTCGTCATTATGGGGTTCAAGTATTATTAGGTCCTGGTGTCAATTTAAAAAGATCTCCTTTAGCGGGTCGTAATTTTGAATACTATTCAGAAGATCCTTATCTAAGTGGTAAGATCGCATCAGCTTTCATCAATGGGGTCCAATCTCAAAAAGTAGGGACTTCTCTTAAACATTATGTCGCCAATGAACAAGAAACCAGTCGCTTATTCATCAGTTCTAAAGTGGATGAGAGAACCTTTCATGAGCTCTATTTGACACCTTTTGAGATGGCTATAAAAGAAGCCAATCCTTGGACCATCATGGGATCCTATAATCGAATCAATGGGACCTATGGATGCGAGAATGAACATACCCTCAATAAAACCTTAAAAAAAGACCTCGCTTATGATGGACTCGTTGTTTCTGATTGGGGAGCTGTCAATGATAAACTAGATTCTCATCGATATGGATTAGACATACAAATGCCTGGTCCTGTAGCGTTGGATGATCGTTTAAAGAAAGCTGTCTTAAGTGGAGATCTACCTTTATCCATCATCGATGATCACGTAGAACGTTGTTTAAGACTCAATCAACGTGTCTATAAAAAAGGTGATAATTGTGGATTAGATCTTGAAGTCAATCATAAGATCGCCCAGAAGGTAGCTTTAGAATCCATCGTCTTACTTAAGAATGAAAACATACTTCCTTTAAAATCAAATACAAAACTCGCAGTCATAGGGCGCTTTAGTGATGATCAAGTTCGTTATAACGGTGGTGGTAGTTCATGGTTGAATGCCTATAGAGTTGAAAGACCTTTAGAATTTTTGAAGGCTAAGACGAAAGTCGTTTATGCACCTGCCTATGATCAAGAAAAAGTAACACGTAAATCAACAGAAGAAGCTCTCTTAGCTGCATCCAAAGCGAAAGTGGTCTTATTCTTTACAGGTACTACAGCTTCGATGGAATCAGAAGGCTCAGATCGTACTTCGATCGATCTTCCTCATCAACATCTCGCTTTACTTAAGAAGATCCATAAGATCAATTCTAACATCATCGTTATCTTAAACAATGGTGCTGCAGTCGATCTAAGAGAAGTACAGCCGTATTGTAAAGCCATCGTAGAAGCTTGGCTATTAGGCTCTGCGTCTGGTCAACCTTTAGTAGACATCTTGTTTGGGGATCATAACCCTTCAGGTAAGCTGTCTGAAACTTTTCCGTTACAGTTGGAACATACCCCTGCTTATGGGAATTTCCCTGGCTTAGGTGATGAGATCGTCTATAGTGAAGGTCTATTGAGTGGCTATCGTCATTATGATACACGTCAATTAAAAGTCATGTATCCTTTTGGATATGGCTTAAGTTATACCAGTTTTAAATTATCTGATCCTGTCTTATCACAAACGAAGATCACTAAAGATGAGACCTTAACTTTAAGTGTGATCTTAAAAAATACAGGAAAAAGAAAAGGTCAACAAGTCGTTCAAGTGTATCTTAAAGATCTTGAATCCTATTTGCCTCGTCCATTAAAAGAACTCAGAGCTTTTAAGAAAGTAGAATTAGAAGCAGGAGAATCTCAAAAGATCAGCTTTACTTTATCTGAAAGAGACTTTGCCTATTATGTCCCTCATTTAGGTCGTTTCGCAGTGGAGAGTGGTTTATTTGAAGCCTGTATAGGTTTTTCTTGTGAAGAGATCTTGTGTAGCGTTAAATTCGAGGTGAACTCAGATGATAAGGTAAGACCTCATCTCAGTTTGGATTATCCATATAATCGATGGATTAGTTATCCTTATGAAAATACTCAAGTCAAGAAACTGGTCGAGATGACGAGAAATCCTTTCTGGTGGGAAACAGAGCCACCTCTACGCCGTTGGCTCAAAGTACTTAAACTTGAATTCAATTGGAGCGATTCAAAACTAGAAGAAGTCAAAGCCATGTTGATGGAGGAAGAATGAACTATAGAACCTTGCCTTCAACCTTTTCATTAGTTCAACTCAATGAAAAGGTTCCTCATTATATCCCAATGCAATGTAAAGAAGTCTATCCTTATTTTGAGAAACAAGGATTTCCTACGATACAGCTTCATGGGACTTGGAAAAAGATCAGAGTCAATGATCCTAAACTCACTATGCGTATTCGTGATGTCAATGCGCTTGATAAACTTAAACAAGAAGTACCAGGAATAACCTTAAGAAATTTCGATGATCAACACTTACTTGATCATGTCTTACCTGGAGTTGAGAATAGAATAGGTCATAAAGCTGCCTCTCATGGGGAAGGTATGGAAACCTATGAGGCTGGGGTTTGGTATAGAAAAATCATCAAGGTCAAAAAACAAACCAATAAGATCTACTTGTTTAAAGCCCTCTCAATGGGCAGTGTCGCTGATCTTTTCATCAACGATGTCCATATTGGGACACACGAAGGAAGCTTTAATCCTTTCTCCTTTGATGTAACGAAAGCTTTAGTAGAAGGCGAGAATGTCTTCGCGTTAAGAGTTCATAATATCCCATGGGGATCAAGAATAGATACGATCCCTGCTCAAGCAGGATCAGATTACTTCAACTATACAGGAGTCATCCATGATTTCTGGATCGAAGAAGTTCCTTTGGTATCTGTTAGAAGGGTAGATCTTGTCTCTAAAAGTTTAAAAGAAACTGAGCTTACACTTATCGTCGTCAACAGATCTTCTCAAGATCATAAACTAACGATGAATTTTGAAGTCTATTCAACAAATATCACCTCTAAGAATCTTGGCTCTGATTACGCCAAAGACCTCATCGATGCCTCCTTGTTTAGACTACAAGCTAAAACAATCGATGTGAAATCCAATTCTATTGAACGTGTTTCTTTTAAGGTCGATACAAGCAGTCTTAAACCTTGGGGCTTACTAGATCCTCATCTGTATGTGTTAAAAACAACGACAGAAGAAGAGACCCTGTATCATGAATTTGGGGTCAGGACCTTATCTACCAACAAGCACTCCATTCTATTAAATGGGAAAGCAGTCTTTCTTAATGGGATGGCTCGTCATGAGGAATCTCTTGATAAAGGAAGAAGCATAAGTCATGAAGACATTGTTTCGGAATGTCTAGAATTAAAGAAGATGAATTTGAATTTTTCTCGTACTGGTCATTATCCTAATCATCCTTTGACCTATCGTGTTTTAGATCGATTAGGGATGGCTTCGATGATGGAAGTACCTTTGTGGCAACATGAGAATGAACACTTCAAAGCTCAGATCAATCGCCGTATCGATCAACAGATGTGGAGAGAAATGATCTTCACCCAAAGAAATCGACCTTCAGTGTTTTTATGGTCTACACAGAATGAATGTAATGGGAATGATTATCGATTGACCTACAATCGTTTATTGGTTAATGATCTAAGAAAGTGCTTCGATGATGGTCGCTTGACGACCCAATCATCTGCAGCGGATCGACCAGGCTATAGTGATCCTTCTATGGATCCATTGGATGTCTTAGGTTTTACCTTATATTTCGGAATCTTTCATGGACAGCCTCATAATACAGAAACACCTTACGTCGACAATGCCTATCTTGGTACCCTTGATTATCTGAAAGCAGCGTATAAGACCCATAAGAAACCTATCGTGGTAAGTGAATATGGGCTGTGGAGCTCAGCTGGCGATGTGGCCCAATTGTCGGTCATCATGAATAATCTGCGCGCTTTTATTGAACTCCGAAACCTTAATTTCGATGGATCAGAAAGCGAGAGAGGATTCGTCACAGGGATCAATTATTGGACGATTAATGACTGGTTCGTCAATCATAATACCTGGATCCAATCGATGGGCTTTAAAACCCTTGAAAGAAAGGATAAACCCATCGTTTTAAGGGTAAAACCCCTCTACGAACGTCTAATTCATCCTCGTTTAGGGGTCAATTCTGATCATAATCTATTTAAAGGACATCGATACATTACAGGACCAAATGCGGTGCTTTATCTCAACGCAACCGGTTTCGATGCTTCAAAATGGCCATTTTTGGTCATAAAAGCGGATGATCCTATGTACAATGATGGATTCGAGTTGAATATCTCCAACAGAAAAGGCGAAATACAGACTCTCAAAGCAGAAAGAATGGATGAAAACATGGTTTTTCATTTATGGATGCTAAATCCAGACTTCCTTAGAGAGATGATAGCGCTTACCATATCGACCACCTCTTCAGAACGTAGAATCCACCTTAGAAGAATCGATTGTCGAACAACATTATAAAAAAAGTATACAAAACACTTGAAAGCGTTTTCGTAATTTGCTAATATAGGATTAGAATTAATCCATTAGGAGGAAACAATGAAGAAAATTCTACTAGTTGTTATCGCATTAGCATTCATTGGCTCAACTCTAACCGGATGTTCAAGCTACAAAGCCCTCGATAAAACAATCGAAGGTAGTATCGATGTTATGATGTGGTCCGGCGACGGCACCTACATTGAAGACCTCGGTCACAAAGACTTGGCACCGGAAGATCTAAAAGGCCAGAATAACGCATCTGTATATGCAGTCGCTAAAGCCTTCAACGCTATTTATCCGAACGTTAAGATCAACGTTTATGCTAAATCCGGCGGTCCTGGAACTGCTGCTGAATGGGTTCAAGAAATTGAAAACTTCAAAGTAGACCATGGTAAATATCCGGATCTCTATGCTGCTATGGATCTTCCTGGCGATATCGCTCGTGGATTCGTTGCTGACCTATCCGTATTTAGCAGTGACCCTTTATACAAATCATTCAACAAATCCATCTTGGGTATGATGAACTACTACGGCTTCCAAGCTGGTTTACCACAGTTCTTACAACCTTGGGGTATCTACGTTAATAAAGCATTGGCTGAAGATTATAATATTGAAGTTCCAGAAGCAAACTGGACCATCGACGAATACACAGATTTCATTACTTCTGCTAAACCTGAAGATGGTTTCTATGGAGCGATGGATGTTGATATCGACATCATTCGTACTGGTGTTACCACCATCGAACAACAAATGAAGAACTACAGCGGAACCGGCGACTATGTCAACTTGGCTTCCGATGAAGTTAAAGCCTTATTGGACTATGTTCCTGAATGGGCTTCAGTTGCTGTTTGGGCACAAAATGATGCAGGCAACGTATCTGGCGACTTTATGAACGCACACTGGTGGTGGGGTCATAAAATGTTTGCTGACAACGTATTGTTGACCAACGCTGGCGATCCTTGGATGATGGGCGATTGCGCTAATCCAGAAGATCCTTGGGGCGGTTCATGTAAGTCTTCCGACTGGGATATCTATCCACGTCCTTCTACAGATTATCAAGACAACACTGTTGGTGTAGTATTAGACCCAATGGCTGTCTACAATCATTGTATGGATGACGGCGATGCTGCTTGTACAACTGAAGAAAATGCTGCTACAAAATTGGCATATACCTTCACAGCTTTCATGGCTGGCGATACAGCTGCATGGCAGGCAAGAGCTGATCAAACATTCTTGGATGGAACAACTGTTAAATCCGCTATGAATGATTCTCTACCTTTCGTTACTGGCAAAGCATTCGACGAACAAATGGAAATCTGGTATCAACCAGCCATCCACAATCGTTTTGCTGATGCTGCTAAGATGCCTGGTTGGCACCTGATTCTCGACATCTGGGAAAAAGGTCAAGTATGGGCAATTTCCGATAAAGCTGCTTTATGGTTCTACACTGAAAATGGCGAAAAGAAAACCATCATCAGCGAATTCCTAAGCATGAATAATCCGGAAATCGCTGGCGCAACCCGCGTATCCCCAAGCTTCCCGAATGAAGTAAAAGCAAGATTGGCTGATTGGAATACATCCGCTAATGAACGCTTCCAGATCGCTGAAACAGCACTGAGAGATGCTTTGAAAGAATTCTACGGCTTCAAAGACGCAGACTTCAAATAATCGTAATTAGGCACCTTCGGGTGCCTTTTTTATGTCTAGATGAGAAATTGCGAAAACGCTTTCTTGATTTATAAGATGAATTTTGATAAAATAAATGTATTATGAAAACAAACATAAATACGACTAAAATTGTGGTCATAGGTGCAGGTAGTGCCTCCTTTGGTTTGGTCAATTTAGGAGCCATTATTCGCCATCCACAACTTAAAGGAATTCGTTTATGTTTGGTTGATATCAATGAATCTGGTCTACAATACATCACTCAATTGGCTCAGAGAATGAATCGTGAATGGAAGGCAGAAATGACCATCACTTCAACCACAGATCGTACTGAGGCTTTGATCGATGCGAATTATATAATCTTATCTGTTGCGGTCGATCGTGAAGCCTGTTGGAAAAGCGATGTCGATATCGCACTGAAATATGGAATACGACATTATGGAGAAAACGGTGGTCCTGGAGCACTGATGCATACAGCGAGAAACATCGCCATCATCATGCCGATCTTAAGGGATATCGAACGATTATGCCCACAGGCAGTTGTCATGAATTTCACGAATCCTGTGCCTCGTATATGTATCGCCGCAGCTCGTTATACCAAAGTTAAAATGGTGGGTATATGTCATCAGATCGATTTTGGTTATTTGATGGTTGCGAAGATCTTTCAAGAAGAATATGGATTTAAGGTACCTAAAGATTATCGCTTTACTTGGGAGGGGGATTGGGGGATCTATGGAGACATGGTGAGCCAAGCCAAAAAGAGATTTATCTTACTGGCTGCAGGGGTCAATCATTTCACTTTCTTCTTATCTCTGATCGATAAACAAACAGGACAAGATCTCTTACCTAAGTTCAAAGAAAAATTTAAAAATTCTTATCCTGAATTTGAGCCTTATACACGAGAGATCTTATCTACATTAGACATCTTACCTGTATCAGGAGATTGTCATATGTTGGAATACTTCCCCTTTACTCACAATGAAGCTAAGAAAGCTTGGGAACACTATGATATCCAAATGTATCCTTTGATGAAAGCAGAAGGTGATCGTCACCAGATGTGGAGAGAAATCGAAGATTTGGCCTGTGGAAAAGGGTCCATCGATCATCTGCTTCATACCCATACAGAAAGAGCAGAACAGATCATCGTAGCGATGATGAATGATGAGCCTTATCATGATCAAGCGGTAAATGTGCCTAACCTTGGTTATATCCAAAACTTACCCTTAGATGCCATCGTCGAAGTACCTGCGTCATTTATGAAAAATTCGATCAAAGGTGAGACTATAGGAAACCTTCCTGAACTTGCTGCCTTGTGGTGTCGACGTGAAATAGAAAGTGCAGAACTTGCGGTAAAAGCAGCTGTCAATGGAGATAAAGCTACGCTCCTACAAGCCTTACTCATCAATGGGATGATCGATGATATCCCAAGCGCAAAAGCAATGCTTAAAGATTATCTTAAAGCCAATACACAGTATCTTCCTCAGTTTAATAAAAAAGGAGAAGCTTGATGAAACGAATCTCAACTCTGGTCTTATCGTTGTTTCTGAGTTTAAGCTTATTAAGCGGATGCCAAAGTGGATCTGCCGTCGAAAACTATAGTGATGGTGAAAGAGACGAAGCTTATTCTTATTTGATTGAAACGCTTAATCAACCTGCTTTGTTTTATGCGGATTATCTTAAGACTTTAGAGTCAGATTCTTTAGAACTCGAAAAAGAAATAAGTACTGAAGCTTTGGTTTTAGGAGCTTACGCAAGCGTTGATTTTTCGCTCAATCTTGAAAGCGCTACCACAGCTCAACTTAGAATCTATTATCAAGTTGAAGACGGGACCTTATTATCGCCTATCCTTTCAGTTGCGATCAATGGGAAGAATCCTTTCGTTGAAGCACTATCGATCGATGTAGCCCTCAATTGGTTCAGTGATACCTCCTCTTTCCCTTTGGATTCATATAAAGATGAATCATTACCTCTTCAAACGGTAGATACTTCTATTGTGGCTTTGGATTTCTATGATAATTTACACAGTAGTACTCAACCTTTAAAGTTTGGATTTGAAGCTGGAGACTCTACTATAAGCTTCACGAATGTTTCTTCTAGTCCAATCAATATCATCAAAGTGGTCTTGATGCCTGTCAATGAGACCCCAAGCTATAGTCAATATGCCTCTTCTTTAAGCCTAGAATCTAAAGAAGCCATCTTGACCGATGCGATCCATTATAGTTCTAAGAACTCATCGTTTGTTCGACTCAGCTCTTATGGATCTCCATCTGTATCACCTTTCTCAGTCAATACAAAATTACTGAACATCATCGATGGGGTTGCCTGGAATAAATCGGGGCAAGCTGTAAGCTATACGATCGACGTAAAAGAAGCTGGAGCGTATGCTTTAGCGGTTCATTATCTCAATGATAAGACTGATTTCCAGGTTTTCCGTTCCATCTTGATTGATGGGAAGATCCCATTTCAAGAACTAGAAGCTTATGCCTTTGATTATACAGGTGGAGGTAATTGGGGTGTAGAGCTTATCTCTGATGATCAAAAAGAACCTTACTTGTTTAATCTAAGTAAAGGAACTCATAAGATTACCTTTATGGCTGAAAATGAACCTTTGGTTCCTTCATTAACGACTATCCGTAATCTGATCGCCCACATCAATGCCTTTGCCTTAGATATCCGTAAGATCACAGGGAGAGACATCGATCGTAATCGAACATGGAAATTAACGACCTTCTTACCTGAAACAGAAAAGAATCTTAATACCTATAAGATCCTTATCAGTCGCTTGGTAAGTGATCTGTCTGTTTACGCCAATAACGGGACATCCTCTTCAGCGCTTTCTTACTTACTTAAAGCCATCATGAAACTGGATAAGATGTTGGAAAAACCAGATGAATTGCCTTTGTATTTGGATGATCTATACAGTGCGACTGGATCAGTCACTGAAATGTTGGGCAATACCTTGACCACACTTCAAGGCCAAGCCCTTTCATTAGATAGCTTTGCTTTCTATACAGATAAACAACCTTTATTATCCAACGCATCTTTCTTTGATGTTGCGAATTCAACCGTTTTAGGGTTCATCAATTCCTTTACTTCTAAAAAATACATCGCTAAGAAAGATCCTACTGTACTTAATGTATGGGTCAATCGATCGATCACTTATGTCGATACGATGCAGAAACTGGTCGATCAGACTTTTACCCCAGAAACAGGCATCAAAGTAAAGATCTCTGTTATGCCTGATGTCAGTAAATTGATTTTGGCCAATGCGACCAATGAAGCACCTGATATTGCCTTAGGATTACCATCCTATATGCCTTATGATTTTGCGATAAGAGATGCCGCTTATCAACTCAGCTCATTCCCTGATTTCTGGGAAACTGTTGGGAATATGCCTGCTGGATCGATGGTGCCTTATGTCCTCAATGAACAAGTGTATGCAGTTCCTGAAACATTGGATTTCCATGCGGTTATTTATCGAAAAGACATCTTTGCGAATCTAGATCTTACAGTACCTGACACTTGGCAAGATGTCATAGATATCTTGCCTGAACTTCAACGTTATGGGATGAACTTCTATCACTTAACGGCTGGAGGAACAGCCTTGAAGTGGTACTATCAGACCAGTCCTTTCGTTTATCAATTTGAAGGCAGTCTCTATTCTAAAGATGGCTATAGTTCAGCGATCGATAGTCCTGAGACCGTAGCTGGGCTTAAGTTTATGACAGATCTCTTTATCAAATATGCGATTCCTGAACAAGTTGCTTCTTTCTATAATGGCTTTAGATTTGGATCATTACCTATCGGTATCACCGATTTTTCAACCTACCTACAAATAAAGAATGCTGCTTCTGAGTTGACTGGTTTATGGGCGTTAGCGCCTTATCCAGGCATCGAGAATGACCAAGGTGAAGTCTTACGTTGGGACATCGTCAATGGGACAGCAGGCATCATCTTCAAGAGTACCAAGTATGCGGACAACAGTTGGGACTTTATGAAATGGTGGATATCAACTGAGACCCAAACTTCTTTCGCTTATGCCCTACAATCGACCTATGGTCCAGAATATGTATGGTTATCTTCTAATCTAGAAGCAGTTAAGAATGCCCCAATCGATGCGGCAGATAAACGTGTCATGCTTGAACAGTTTACTTGGATCAATGACGTGCCTCGTTTACCAGGTGGCTATATGCTAGAACGTGGTCTATCCGACATCTGGAACACCACCGTTTTAGAAGGCACACCAATAAGAGTCGCCATCGATATGCAGAAGATCAGTATCGATAGAGAAATCAAACGTAAGATGATCGAATTTGGTTACTTAGATACCAATGGGAATGTGATTAAACCTTATATCGTAAGAGGAGTCGATTGGATCCAAGCTCAAATCGACGCAGCGAAGGAGAACTAAGATGAACATCGTTAAACGTGTACGACGAGTCTTTATCGAAAAGGCTGGTGAATCTACTTTCAATGATTACCTAACGATCTTCTTATTGCTTCTGCCTTATGCTTTATTGTTTTCTTTGTTTGTAGCTATACCTGTAGCCTTAGCGATTGGTTTATCATTAACTTACTTTAATACGATACAGGTTCCTGAATTTAAAGGCTTCCTCAACTATATTATGCTTTTGACTCAAGATGAAGTCTTCTTAAAATTTGTCTTACCTAACACCTTTAAGTACGCCTTGATTATTGGACCAGGCGGATACTTCTTATCGTTTATCTTGGCTTGGATGTTGGCTCAGATTACCCCTAGGATGAGGACGATCATCGCCTTGGCTTTGTATACTCCATCGATGGTTGGTGGTGTCTTTATTTCAGTCGTATGGAGAACCTTGTTTTCAGGAGATGAAGCAGGATACATCAATGCGACACTGATGCAATGGGGATGGATCGTAAGACCCATTCAGTTTCTACAATCCCCACAATATTTAATGAACATCATGATCATTGTTGGATTATGGTCTGCGATGGGGATAGGCTTCCTTGCGATGTTGGCAGGGATACTGAATACCAACGAAGAACTGTATGAAGCAGCCTATATCGATGGGATCAAGAATAAACTTCAAGAAGTTATCTATATCACGATTCCTTCGATGAGAAGCCAAATGCTCTTTGGAGCGGTTATGGCCATCGTTGGGGCTTTCAATAGTGGTTGGATCGGAGTTGCCTTATCAGGCACCAATCCTACACCTCAATATTCAGGTCAATTGATCATCAATCATATTGAAGATTATGGCTTTATACGATATGAGATGGGATATGCTGCAGCTGTATCAGTGGCTTTGCTTTTGATCATTTGGGGTTTTTCTAAAGTAGCTTACCGCTTGTTTGGAGAAAGGGACTAATATGGCATTCCAAGGCACTAAAATCAATCCTAAGCGTTTTGATAAGTCTCAGCTTAAATTCTATGCAGTCTTAGTTCCTATGGCTTTATTTATGGTCTTACCTGTCATATACATCGTCAATCAAGCGTTTAAACCACTCGATGAACTCTTTATGTTTCCCCCAAGATTCTTCGTCATCAAACCTACACTAAAGAACTTCACTGATCTCTTTAGGACTGCGTCTACGACAGGGGTCCCTATGAGCCGATACTTATTCAATTCGATCATCGTCACCGTAGTCACTGTCTTAGCGAATATCTTGATTACGGCTGCGAGTGCTTATGTCTTATCCAAGAAGAAATTCAAACTTAAAAAGAAACTCTTTGCCTTAAATCAGATCGCATTGATGTTTGTGCCTATCGCTGTAGCGATTCCTCGTTTCTTGATCATCAAGAACGTAGGATTAAGCGATAACTTCTTGGCTCACATCATTCCTTTATTGGCCATGCCTATTGGTCTATTCTTAGTGAAACAGTTTATGGATGATATACCGGATGCCCTCATCGAAGCCGCAAAACTAGATGGGGCCAATGATTTCCAGATCCTATTAAAGATCGTTATGCCTTTGGTTAAACCAGCGCTTGCGACGGTAGGTATCTTGACCTTCCAAGTGGTATGGAATGCGACAGAAAGCTCTAGTTTATACATCTCAGATGAAACCTTAAAAACCTTTGCCTTCTATCTTAATACTTTGACCTCATCATCTAACACCATTGCGGGGGCAGGGATGTCTGCAGCTGCAGGTTTGATCATGTTCTTACCTAATCTCATCATCTTTATGTTGCTTCAGTCTAAGGTCATGAACACCATGAGCCATTCTGGGATCAAGTAGGAGGCACTATGAAAAAAGCACGTTCATTCTTGATTCTTCTGCTTGTATTATTTAGCTTTACTTTATCGGTAAGTGCCTCTTCAGCGACTTCTCCTACACGAACCCTAGACTTTAAATTTAACTTGGTTTGGACTCAAGATGCTTATCTTCCTCAACTAACAGTAACCAATCTAGGATTAAAGAATCCTCAAGATATGGCTATGGATGATCAAGATCATCTCTATATCGTAGATAAGGAACATCAACGTGTCGTAGAATACGATACGACAACGGACACCATCGTACGTGTATTAGCCTATGAAGGATTCTCTGGTCCTGCGGGCATCTTCTTGGCTCAAAACGGAGACATCTATGTGGCTGATCCTACCGCAGAAGCCATCTTTAGATTCAATCATGCGGGAGACTATATTGAACAATTCGATCGTCCTACCACGGCTTCTTTCGGTGATACGCCTTATAAACCATCCAAGGTCGCCGTCGATAATCGAGGTAATCTCTATGTCCAATCTGAAGGGGTCTATAATGGGATCATTCAGCTCTCCAACTCAGGGGAATTCTTAGGATATTTTGCCTCCAATAAAGTAAAACTCAATATCCTACAAATGCTTCAGGATATGTTTTTCACCGATGAACAAAAAGAAACCTTGACTGGTAGAGTCCCGACTACTTTCTCTAATCTATTCATGGATAAAGACGGGATCCTATATTCAACCACGATGGGTGGCACCTTAAGCTTCATGATGCATGGGCTTAAGAAACACAACACTGCTGGACAAGATATGTTTGCGGATCGTTTTATCTGGGGGTTCAGTGATTTCTCAGACATCACGGTTGATAAAGATGGGATCATTTATGTGACCACTAAAACGGGTCAGATCTTTGCCTATACCAATGAAGGAGAATTCATCTATTTCTTTGGATCTCGTTATTCTGAATCAGACATCGCGGGTCTATTTACCTCGCTTGTATCTATCGCAGTAGATTCAAAAGGCAATCTATGGGCACTTGATTCAGAGAAGTCCTTTATCCAATCCTTTAAACCAACTGAATATGCCTTAAGCATCTATCAAGCGACCAAGCTCTTTACTGAAGGTCGATATGATGAAGCCACCGTCGTATGGGAAAGCGTCTTACGTTTGAATCAAATGTCGGTCGTAGCCCATAACGGGATCGGTGCCAACCTAATGTATCAAGAACGCTATGAAGAAGCCATGGTTCATTTTGAAGTTGCGGGTAATCGATACGCTTATTCTGATGCCTATTGGGAAGTAAGAAATAAGTGGTTACAAACCAATTTAAGCACCATCTTAGCTTCGTTATTGGGTCTGTTCCTCCTACTTACTTTTGGGGGAAGATTGTTTAAAAAGACCAAAGCCTATGCCTTCTTAAAGAAAGAAAAGAATGCTTTCTTAAGTCTACGTTTCATCTCGGATCTTCTTCTATTCCTGAAAGTCATGAGGCATCCAATCGATACCTTCTATGACTTGAAAGATAAGTCAAAAGGATCAGTCATAAGTGCGATCGTAGTTTACTTAGGATTCTTTGGGATCTTTATTTGGTATACCTTAGGGAAAGACTTTATCTATCAGTTCTTATTGGTGGAAGACATCGATATGAATGCGATCGTCATAGGATTCTTCTCCTTGACCTTATTGTTTGTCTTATGTAATTACTTGGTCTCATCGATCAATGATGGGGAAGGTGGTTTCGTCGATCTATTTAAAATGATGGCCTATAGTTTTGGGCCTATGATGATTGGGTATATCTTGATCATAGGGCTCTCCTATATCTCTACCAACAATGAAGCATTCTTCCTATCGACGATTGAACAAGTCGCCATGATTTGGACCGGAACGAATTTATTCTTAGGTATACAAGAAGTTCATAACTATGAAACCAAGGCAGCATTTAAGAGCTTGGTGATGACGATCTTATTTATGGTTCTGATTGCGGTTGTATTACTGATCGTCATCCTTATGACTGAACAGGTCTATATGTTCTTTGAAGCCATCATCAAGGAGGCACTACGCAATGCGAATTTTCTAAGAAAAGCTTGAAAAGCGTGGGTATCACGCTCTTCGTTTTGATTCTATCGATTCAAGTCATTGTGGCTGTGTATATCCCAACGGCTCATGATACAAAGCTTCCTCCAGAAGCGATCTCTTATGTGATCTCAGATCCTACAGATTACGAACTCTTGACTGAAACAGAGAATTTTAAGTATTACTTTAAAGATTCAAGAGATGTATTAAGCATCGTCGATAAAAGAAATGGATATACCTGGAAGACAGGACTAGATGTAGAATTCAATACAGTTTTAGAAGATGCCTGTGATTTGGTTCCTGAAGCAGATCAGATCAATTGTGAACCTATCGAAGATAGAATGAATACTACCTATATCGGGATCGCTAACTCATTGATCACGATCGAATATTATGATTCGACCAATGCGATCAAACGTAAATCGAGCGCATCTAAAGATGGGGTAGATAGTACCCTAGTTAAAGTAGATGGGAAAGACAATGTGTTTAGATTGGATGTGAACTTCAAAGATCTCGACATCGAGATCAAAGTCCATATCACTTTAGATGATAAAGGCTTTACTTTAGACATCAACGATGAAGACATCACAGGAGATGGACAATCCATCTTGGCTGCGATCATGCTGACACCGTTCTTAGGGGCCTCTGGAGGACAAAAACTCTATTGGGATCCTGCGCGTAACAATTTCAAAAGAGAAGTACCTAGTGAGATGATCGATGGTTATGTGTTTGTTCCTGATGGACCAGGCGCATTGATTCGCTTTGTCGATAGAAACATCGGACTAAGTCCTTATGTAAGCAAGATCTATGGTGAAAACCCTGCAGAAGCAGAATACTATTACACTGTAGCTGGGAATCATTTACCACTTAAACAAGCAGTGATGCCTGTTTATGGGGTCGCCCATGGGAATAGACAAGCAGCCTTTGTGGCCTTTGCGACCCAAGGTGCAGGCAATATGAAGATCCTAGTATCACCTGAAGAAGACATTACTTATTACACTATGCTTATACCCGTTTTGAATACAATAGAATATTCTTCCAAGTTTACAATAAACGAGGTGATGGATTCTTTACCTCGATGGAAGAAAGACGTCATTTTGATGTCTCGATGACATATCAATTCTTAGCCAATGATACAGATCGTCCTGCAGATTATGTAGGGATGGCATTAACTTATCGTGATTATCTTTTGGATAATGATGGATTACCTCAACAGATCTCTTCGTCAAGTGACGTCGGTATTCGTTTAGACTTCGTTATGGCTGACATCAAGAAAAGTGTCTTGGGTCTAGAAGATGTCATTGTCACCACAGCTAAAGACGTAGGAAATATCCTGACTCAACTCGAAACCGATGGGATCAAAAACATCAACAGTGGATTACTGGGCTGGCAAGCAGGTGGGATCACCAATGGACATCCAGGAACGACGAATTTCTCCTCGGCGATTGGTTCATCTACTGCATTTAAATCACTCCTTGAATTGGCTTCATCCTATGACTATGATGTCTCCTTTAGTCAAAACTACGCAGCCATCAATAAGAAACAAGTCAACTATCAGACCTCAGCCGCTCGTCATATGAACAGCTGGTATATTGAGACGCGTGTATCCAACGATTATCCGATCTCAGTCTTAGGTATCGCTAAACCTAGTAAATCAGCAGTGTGGTTAAAGACACAATCAGATAAGCTCATCAAATTGGGCGTAAGTTCCTTGACCATCGATGGGATCTCCAATATCCTGACCTCAGATTATGATGCGGGTACGACCAGTATCGATGAGACCATCGAGCTTTATACAACAGCACTAGGAAAAATCGATCCTACAGTGATGATCGCTATGCAAGCTCCAAATGATTACCTATGGAAGTATGTAGACCGTTATCTAAACGCTCCTGTTTTCTCAAATCAATTCTTGATTGAGACAGATACAGTACCTTTCTTACAGATGGTTTTAAACAATCGTATGGAAATGTATGCACCTTATTCTAATTTCTCTTTCTATACTCAGAAAGATATCTTAAGAATGATCGACTATAACCTTTATCCTTCCTTCGCTTTATCTCAACAACCTGCTTATAAATTAGCCTTAACGAATTCTAATCGATATTACTCAACCGAATTCAAAGAATATGAACCTCTCATCAAGAGTATCTATTCTGAAGTGAATTTGGTCTTACGTGAAGTCAGTGGAAAAGATTGGATCGATAGAACGGTCGTTGAGAATGGTGTTATCTTGAATACCTATTCTGATGGGACCAAAGTCTTAATCAACTATACCGAAGATGCGCTTAGCTATGGAGATCAACTCGTAAGAGCCTTATCGGCCGTTGTGGTGAAGGAGTAATCATGAAAAAAGAAGCAAAGATCAAGAAAGTTAAGAAATCAAAGAAAAACAAAGGCTTTAAAGAAATAAGCAATCGTTCTGGTTATAAGTTCTTTATGCCTTGGTTGATTGGGTTCATTATCTTTACTGCTTTCCCCTTCATATATACGATCTACCTCAGTTTTAGTTCAGTAAGATTGACCGTGTTAGGTTGGGAAACGACCTTCAACGGGATCGCCAATTACGTCACCGCTTTATTGAGAAATACGAGTTATACCCCAGCCTTGGTTCAGTTCTTTCTCGCTGAAGTCATTTATGTGCCTGTCATCATCACTGTGGCTTTGATTTTAGCCATTCTAATGAATGGGGACTTCAAGTTTAGAACTTTGTTTAGAGTCATCTATTTCTTGCCTGTTATCGTTATTTCAGGATCAGTAATGACCCAGTTGATGAGTACAGGTTCTGTTCAGATTGGGAATGTAAGAGGGGTCTTTATCTTTCAGATCTTAGAAAGCTATTCACCTATCTTAGCCGATCTGGTCATCTTCTTATTCAATAATTTCGCCATCGTATTATGGTTTAGTGGGATTCCTATCGTCTTATTCTTGAATGGACTTCAAAAGATCAATACCCAGTTGTTTGAAGCAGCCCAAATCGATGGCGCTACAGGATGGCAGATCTTATGGAAGATAACCTTACCGATCATACGACCCATCATCTTGGTTTCAACCATCTTTACGATCGTTCAGTTGGGGATGTTTCCAATCAACCCAGTTTATGGGATGATCCAAAATGCGATCTTTGATACAGTAGCTGGTTTAGGTTTAGCTTCTGCTTATGCATGGATCTATTCATTCCTAGTGTTGATACTCTTAGGGGTTGCCTTCTTATTGTTGAAAGATCATTCTAAAGATTATGCCTATGTGGATGTTGTTCGTCTACAAAACGAGAAACTCGAAAAGATGAGAAAAAGAGTTCGACGTCAACAAGAATGGAATGCTTTCTTTAGAAAGCAAAAAGGAGTCAAACATGGAAAGCATTAAACGTTTCATTCCAATTCTAAAAAAGAAGTTATTAGGACACAACATCAGTGATGGACTTGTCTATAAAACAGCCGTTTATGTGCTGCTGATTGCGATCGCTTATGTGTTTCTATATCCTTTGTTTAGAATGGTGTCCTATAGTTTCATGTCGACCAAAGACATCATCAATCCAGAGATCGACTGGTTACCAATACATCCTACACTTTTGAATTTAAAAATTGCCTGGGAAGTAATGAGTATGCCTTGGACCTTATTAAATTCAATGTGGTTTGCGGGAACCTTAGCTCTGGCTCAGACCCTTATCTCTGCCTTAACAGGTTACGCCTTTGCGCGTTATGAATTTAAGTTTAAGAACTTTTGGTTCATGATGGTTTTATTATCGTTTGTTATACCTATTCCAGTTGTATTGATTCCTCGCTGGATGATGTTCTCATCGGCTCAAAACATTCTTCAATTCAAGATCATAGGGACTGTAATACCTCAGCTTCTATTGGCCATCGCTGGTCAAGGGGTCTATTCAGCCATCTTGATCTTGATCTTCTATAATTTCTTTAAGATGATTCCTGTAGTGCTAGACGAAGCCGCTAAGATCGATGGGGCAAGTAATTTCCAAGTCTTTTATCACATCATCTTAAAGATGTCTGTGCCTACCATCATTACGGTTTTCTTATTCGCTTTCGTTTGGAACTACAATGAGACTTATGTGACAGGGACCTTTGTTCGTCAAGCACTTAAACTGATGCCTGGTCAATTGGGACTCTTTGACTCGATCTTCTCTGATAAAGTAGCTGTCATTCCTGGTGCTCCAGGAGGTGTCTTTAGATTAAGTGAATCCTATAAGATGGCTGCGACGATGATCACGATGGCTCCTATGATGATCATGTATTTCTTCGTTCAGAAACAATTCGTTGAAGGTATTGAAAAGACTGGGATCACTGGAGAGTAAAATGGATCATATTAGAGCCGTTAACTTAGGTGGTTGGTTGGTGCTTGAGCATTGGATGAGACCTACGCTCTTTGAAGGTATCAATGGTTATGATGAGACTCAATTCTCGCTTCAAGCCAAAGACCTTAAGAAACAACTGGATGATCATCGAGAGACCTTCATCGATGAATCTGATTTTAAATGGATCAAAGACCATGGATTGAATTGTGTAAGATTACCTTATCCTTATTGGTTATTTGGAGATATTGAACCTTATTATGGCTGTGTCAATAAACTCGATCAGATCATGGATTGGGCACAGAAGTACGATCTCAAAGTACTCTTAGATCTACATACAGCCCAAGGTTGTCAAAATGGATTCGATAATGGTGGTCAATTAGGCATCATGACCTGGCACACCAAAGCAGAGAATATTGAACACACACTTCAGATCTTAGAAAAAGTAGCCTTAAGATATAAAGATCATCCTGCTTTATGGGGGATGGAAATACTAAATGAACCTCATTGGACCTTAGAGATCTCGTTGATCGAGAAGTTTTATAGTGAAGCTTATGTTCGATTAAGAAAGATCTTAAAGCCATCTACGGAGCTTGTTTTTCATGATGCTTTTAGAGCGACGGTTTGGAAAGACTTCTTAAAAGATAAAGAGAAGGTAATCTTAGATCTTCATCTTTATCAAAGCTTCGATGAGAAGTTTAGACAGAATGATCTTGTCTATAATGTGAAGTTTCCTTTAGAAGGCTATGAAGAGAAGTTTAAAGAGATTTCTACTTATGCCCGTTGTATCATCGGTGAATGGTCCTTGGGACTAGATCCTAAAGTGATCGATCATCTAGATAAATTTAACCAAGACCTAGGATTAAGAGCGCTTGCGGATACTCAGTTATTGGCCTTTGAGAAGGTCTATGGATGGGTCTTCTGGAACTATAAGATTGAAGACCAAGACTCAGGATGGAACTTTAAACGCCTCGTAGAAAGGGGAATACTGCCTCATGATTATCGTTAAAAAAATATTGGTCATCGTCTTGATGACCATCACTTTGGTGTCTTGTAAAAAAGAACCTGAAGTCATCTTGACTCCTTTAGAAGAAAAACTGGCTTCGATGACACTGGATGAAAAACTGGGTCAAATGGTTCAAGCTGAACGTTACTCAGTTGATGCCACTAAAGTAAAGAACACCAATATGGGCTCTGTCTTATCAGGTGGAGGATCTCATCCTAGCCCAAATACCGTTGAAGGATGGTTGGCTTTGACAGGTGGTTTGAATGATGGTTCTTTATCAGGTTCTGCAGAACTTCCTTTACTCTATGGGGTAGATGCGGTTCATGGACATAATAATCTTAAAGGTGCAGTTCTTTTTCCTCATAATATTGCCTTAGGGGCAACACATGATGAGGATCTTCTTGAACGTATTGGTAAAGCTACTGCGATCCAACTCAAAGCGACTGGGGTCTCATGGGACTTTGCGCCTTGTTTAGCGGTCGTTCAAGATGTTCGTTGGGGTAGAACCTATGAATCCTATTCAGAGGATCCTCAGCTTGTTTCTAGCTTAGGTGCAGCGTTTATCAAAGGTCTACAATCAGAAAAGATCATGGCTACTGCCAAACATTATTTAGCGGATGGTGGTACTGATTTCGATGAGACTAAAAACAACTATATGTTGGATCAAGGCAATGTCACCTTAAGCGAAGCTGAGATTCGTGAGCTTCATTTGCCTCCTTATATCGCAGCGATAGAAGCCAATGTCTTAAGTGTAATGGTGTCTTTTAGTTCCATAGATGATGATAAGATGCATGCCTCTACCTATTGGATCACAGATGTCTTAAAGACAGAACTTGGATTTAAAGGGGTAGTTGTCTCAGATTGGGAAGCCATTCATCAATTACCAGGATCTCTTCTTAATCAGGTCAGTGCTTCAGTGAATGCTGGCGTAGATATCTTAATGGAACCTAACGCTTGGAGAGATGTCTTAAGTACTTTAAAAAGAGCAGTAGAAAACGATATGATCCCAATGAGCCGTATCGATGATGCGGTCATGAGAATACTTTACGTCAAAGATGAATTGGGTCTAGAAAACATGGGCAGTGCTCAACTTGACTATGAAGGTGATAAAGCCTTAGCAAGAGAAGCCGTTGCGAAATCTCAGGTCCTTCTACTCAACAAAGGTGTTTTACCTCTACAAAAAGAAGTGGATATCTTATTGATAGGTCCTGGAGCTGATAATGCGGGTCTACAAAATGGAGGTTGGTCCTTCTCATGGCAAGGTGAGACTACAGGTGTGAATTTCCCTAATGCGACAACCTTATTAGATGCCTTTAGAGAAGTCGCTGACGCCAATGGAGGACATATTTATACTGATCTAAAAGATGCCTCAAAAGCAGACATCGTTGTCTTGGTTTTAGCGGAAGTGCCTTACGCAGAAGGTATAGGTGATACCTCTGATCTTAGCTTAACAGGTGCTTTAGCTCATGAGGGCAACGCAGATGCGATCAGACAAGCAGAAATGACCAAGAAACCTATTTTGACCTTACTAATGACAGGAAGACCTGTATTGATCGAAGAGTATGTGGATAAGTGGGATGCGATCGTTGCGAGCTGGTTGTTTGGGACAGAAGCACAAGGTGTAACGGATGTCTTATATGGTGATGTGCCTTTTACAGGAACCTTGAGCTTTACTTGGCCTAAGACTGTAGAAGCCAATTTGACTTCATCTAATAACCCAAATCGAGATTTTATGAAGGTTCATTACGATATAGGATATGGATTGATTACTTCTAATTAATATCGTTAACACATGAAAACGGGGTCTATAGACCCCGTTTTATTATAAACATTTTGATTTACCGATGAGATTACTTAGAATCTTGTTTTTTCCTCGATATAAAGCCTAAACCTAAGCCGATACCTAAGATCCACATCCAATAGGACTCAACTCCGGTATCAGGGAGTTCTTCTTTGAAACTCGCTTTTAAGACGATAGATTCACCTAATGAAGTGTTGAAATCAAAGGGATTATCTTCCTCATCTAGCCACTTATCAAAGACAAAGCCTTCTAGTTTAGGATCATCTATTGGGCTTACAGTTGAGTTAGGATCGATGATAACTACTCCTAATAAGGTTCCATCTGTCCCAGTAAAATCGATACGAACCAAGCCTGGATTGAAGGTCGCATAACCATCATTGAATTCACTATAAATGAACCAATGATCTAGTCCTGTAAAATCAAAGCCTTCATAAGCAGTCTTTAACATCATTTCAGTCGTCGTTTTACCGACACCCATTCCAGAATTATTGGTTACTGTAGTTAAGGTTGAATCATAGTATACATGAGAGTAAGTATAATTTGATGTGGAAATTATCCAACCCATAATAGGGTCTGTTTTATTTGGATCAGTAGGATTAGGATTCTCATCATCATGGATCATAGCCAATTTTCCTGCATAGTAAACATCAGTAAGACTAATAATATTGACATAATCTATTAAGTGAGCCCCGCCAATGAGCCCTCCAATACCAACAGAATTATAAGTATAGTGGATGTTTGCGCGTACGTAAGATTCTGTGATGTTAAGTGTATCGTTATCGTCGTAGCTGACGATGGATCTTCCAATAAAACCACCACCGAAATAACCATTCACGTAGATATCGCCTAAAACGATTGCATGATCAATGCTTGTCTTTGTGTCTAGTCGACCAGAAATTCCACCAACGAAGCTTTCACCATGAATTTCTCCATCGAAAGTAACGTTTTTGAGACTGGTTAAAGTACCGTAGGTAATGACCCCTATGATCCCACCAACGTTACTTGTAGCAACGATCGACGCATTAGTGACTGTGGCTTGATCGATGGACATGGTGTATACGGCACCAATCAATCCACCGATGACGGCGTCACCACTGATGTCTATGTTTTTTATATTGATAATCGCTTCACTAGAACTGGTTATCAATTGTCCAGCCAATGAACCAATCGATTGACTATTATCCTCTGAGGAAGTTTCACTAAATATAAAACCATCAATATTTACAACTCCTTTAAAATTGATGTTTGTCCCATAAGCGATAACACCACCAAAATTTGAATTGCTATTTTGAGTAGATTTTATCGATAAGGTCATGATCCTAACATTTTCAAAAATAAGATTTGACCCATTCCCTATTATCCCTCCAACACGATAAAATCCTTGAACTACGACATCATTTAGTCCTGCTTCATAAATATGGTTGCTTACTGAACTATTGTATTTTCCTATGAGACCTCCTACATTCACAAAACCTTTGACGCTAGCATTTCTTGTTGTATTGTCAAGAAAGATCGATCTATAAGCACTCGTAAAATCAGTTTCGGTGGAGTAAAGCCCAACGATACCTCCTACATAGATTTCATCCCAATCATAAATGATAAAATCCGAAGTAAAAGCTAGATCAGCTGATTCATAGATATTGGACTGAAAAAGCGTATCAACTGCGTTACCAACAAAGCCGCCTATAGCCATATCTCCATCAAAATCATAATAACCTTCATATTGTAAATTGAAATTGACTCCCATATCTAAAATGACAGTATTGTTAGAGATCATGGAAGGATTAGTGGGGTCATTATCACCGATGACTTCCCCAATCATACCTCCAACGGTACGATGAACACTCACCAAAGCATCGAGTCGATATGTCACATCCATCGTTCCTTTGATGGTGACATGATCGATCAATAGTTTTCCACCTTCTTCAACTTTAGCGAAACCAGCTAAAGCCCCAATATAGAACTCTGGATCCGTTACGATGACTGAGATATCGACAAAACTCATCGATAAATCCGTAATCGTTGCCCCACCTAATCCATAGAATAATCCAAGAGATACAAAGTCAGAAGAAACATCTAAGACATCGATCGTTAATCCTGAGATATCATGTTCATTCCCGTCGAATGTCCCGCTAAATAGATGAGTCCCTGATGTTCCTAAAGCAGTCCAGTTCTCACCACTGAGATCTAGATTGTTCATTAGGATATAGGAATCATCCCAATCCCCAACGGTTCCGATTGCTTTAAGATCATCGACTGTGAAGATCTGCCAAGGATCTAGTGGAGTTCCACTCCCTAAGGCAGAGACATTCATTTTTTGATTCCCAATCATAAGCCATAAAGATAAAATGAGGATTATTATTTTTCTCATGTTTCAAACGCTCCTAATCTCATATTAGACCTTTTGTCTATTAATTCAATATAAATAGTTATATTTATAGGATAAAATATGGGAATTTTAGAACTTAGTGAAAGTATAGAATTTGCTCACAAAAACACAATTAGACTTTATGAAGAATGAGGCTTAGTTTACCCTATTAGGGTATAAAAAAAGCTCAATGAGCTTTTATTTTTTTGTAGC
>CAIXIN010000057.1 GCA_903919545.1 uncultured bacterium
AGACCACCTTATGGTGGTCATAAAACTTAATTTTTAATTCTACGAGAAGTCATTGAAGCTAGGATTAAACCTGCTAAGATGATCAATGCTCCATAATCTCCAGATTTACCAGTATTAGGTAGATCTCCTGTTTTAGCATAAGTCAAACTATAGGTTGAGAATCTATCTGTCTGGAATGTAATCTTAAATGTTACAGGATCATAGGTTGTTTCCAGTTCATCTAGGATTGTTTGTTCTGTATCTCCGTCAACATGTAGACGGATTATCTTAAAGTCCGATTTCCCTCTTAACTCTTCTGGAAGAATAAACGAAACGGTTATCTGCTTCGTTCCAGAATTATCACCTAAATAACTTACGGATTCATAATTTGGAATATCACTCATATCCCAATAAGCAATCCACATCCTCATATCCATAAAGAAGTATTCATGATCATCTTCAGGATGTTCAGATGTAAAGTATTCCATAAATACATCATGATCATCACTGTTGACATCATTCTCATCTTGTTTGTATATCTTTAAGAAAGCTTTCCATCCATCATAGTCATCAAACCCTGGAAAATATGTACTAATAACATCTTCAAATCCAGTAATTGTCAGACTATTACCTAAGAAGTCACTCACCCCAATTGTATTTTCAAAAGTAGGTGTATAAACAGCAGTCATAATCATATCTTCCTTGATATCAAAATTCCAATCAGGGAAATAGATTTCCCCATCAGAACCTAACCAATAAAAGAATTTGTAACCAGGATAATTAATATCTGATGGAACTCCAATATAAACTTCATCATTATTTCCATATACATTCTCATCTACTGGAACAGACATATGTTCGTCATCTGCATAAACCACTGTATGGCCATCATAAACGGTAATGGTTCTAGAATCACTTATCAGAACTGTGGTTTCATCACTGTATAACGATACAGTTGCAGTTCTATCACCATATTCGCCTGTTGTTGCGAAATAAACATTTGAAACTAAAGTCCATATTTGACCATCTGGTACTGGGACATCCGTTCTGATTGTCAATACCATCGTTTCTTCATCATAGGTTGAAGTAAGATAGTATTGGGTATACTCATCTGTTTCAGGATCATAACAAACATCATCATAACAAGTATATGTGTCATCACTCATGTCAAACCACAAGGAGTCCCCTGCAATTTTATCAGGTAAGGAAACTGTAATTTTTGAAGTCATGATGTTATTGACTGTCAGTTGATCACTATCAACACGATATGAGTTTCCTGAGTCTTTTAAATAGTACACTGGTTCATCAGTTAAATTAAAAGAACTTAATACAGCCATTAATACTGTTCTTCCGCTAAAGGTAAATGTATCACCAGCTTTATAGATGTTTGTCCCATCAGACCAACCAAAGAATATATATCCATCTTTAGCTAGATTTCCAGTATTCCCTAATACTGTAACAGTGTCTCCATTCACATAATTGATTTTTGAGTCGACCGGAACTGTTCCTGTAACTGAGGATTCTTTCACAAAATACTTTATGACTTTAGAATCAATTTCAATCGTTTTCGTGGCAGATAAAGCGATAAGATTAACGTCTGATCCACCACTATATTCAACTACATAACCAAACTCACAATCGTCAGGTAAATCATTCCAAGCTTGATCATCTACATATATCTCAAGGTAATGTTCACCTCCAGAATTATTTGGTTCTTCTTCGGCAAATGACTCATACATTCCTGAAACTACCTCTGGATCGAAATTTCCTACACTAAACATTTGGCCTTTCTCAGGTCCACTTACCCAATACCAATTACCTTCAGCAGCATCTTGATCTGCATAGAGTTCAGAACCAGCTGCAGCATTAATGTATGAATAGTCATCTGATCCACCTAGCCATGCATTTTGACCTAGTTTAGTCGAAATAAATGCATTTTCTTCTGCGGACATAACAGTCGCTAAATATCCTGTCATTCCTTCAAAGGTACGTTCTTGAGCTGTGACAAATGCTTCACTCCAATACATGCCATCTGATATATACTCGTAATAATGATATTCTCCAGGTGCAACTTCAAAGGGGATAATCGAAGTTCCTACTGAATACTCAAAACTTCTCGTAGTGAGATCATCAGAAACAGAATCAAAATAGATATCTCTTAGAATATTTGTAACCTGTGTCGATGTATAAGTACCCTCGCATGACAGAACAAAAGAACTATTATTGTAATTACAATCAGAATAATTTGGAGTACTCAACACATCTCCATCAAAGCCTTTCGTAATAAACACACTTATTCGAGTCACTGTCCCCGCAAAGTTTGCAGTGATCCCTGAGTCCAATAAGATAGGGCTATGCAATAAGACTGTACTAGAATCGCTCCCCAATACGAGACTGTTTGCGATGGCATTTACCTGAATATTGTTGATGGGTAATAAGCCAGTAATCAGAATTAAACTAAATAAAACGTTTTTAATTTTATTCATAAATTCAAATCTCCACCTTTCTTTGCAGAATATTATACTATATATATTTATAATTGTTCCATTTATCTCTTAATTCATAATTTATTATGATTCCAATTGTAATATAATTGGTCTTATCCTGTTGCCACATAAAGAAAAAATGTATGACAATCCCTAGTAATAATGTTTAGTTATATAGAAATCTATTTGATTTTGAGTTTGGGAAAAAATTATTTCAATTTTTCTTTTTTAACACGGCTATTTGTGTTCTTTTAGACATAAGGATAAATAGTTTTATTATTACTCTTATTTATTGATTTGAATGGTTGATTTCGACCTTGTATATTAATTTCCTTGTTGGACCTCTAATCGAATAAGTTTCGAGAAATAGAACATCCAACAAACTGAAGTTCCTATCTCTTATGATTTACCCAAGGATTATGCTTATCTTTACATTGGATGGAAAGATACGAGTAATTCAAGACGAGTTTTTTTTATGGTTGAATTTAAGCACCGAGGTACATTAGAAGATTATGAACATGTTATCTATGTAGATCGTGATGATATGAATGCCCCTGCTCAATATTTCAATTGTACTTATGGAGGCGTTAAAATCGTCGAGTACTGGTATTGGTATAACTAGAGTATTGTGTTAAATGTAGATTCTAGCATAACCTAAATTATCATAACATTAACAAAAAAGCCATTAATTATGGCTTTTGTTTCAACTGGCGTCCTGAGAGGGACTCGAACCCCCGACCGTGCGCTTAGAAGGCGCATGCTCTATCCAGCTGAGCTATCAGGACAATGCTTGACTATTATACCAAACTCACTCATTCCATTCAAGACCTTACGTAAAGAACTATCTAGGATAATTATAGCGTTGAACTTTGATCTTGCCTTTATCGATGGTAATCAAGGCATAACTAGGAGGAGTCATATCACGATTATGATAAAGAGAACCAGGATTAACCAATAAGATACCATTTTTTCTGATGACTTCATAGACATGAGTATGACCTGTTAATACGATTCCACATTGATGATCCTTCGCTCTATTAATCAAAGTTTCTTCTCGATTGTGATGTCTAAGGTATTGCCCATGGGTCATATAGATCCTTACTTCTTTAAGATCTAATACGAGTTCAGATGGATAAGCGGTGTAGTAATCATTATTGCCTTGTACACTCACAAAACCATCTAGGTTATATTCATCTGTTTCTGAATCTCCACAGTGTAAAAAAGCAGAAGCTAAAGGATGTCTGTTTCTTAGTTCTTGAAAGACTTCATTTCTTCCATGAGTATCACTTACAACGACGATCTGCATGTTCAACCTGTGTTAGATAGACAATCTCTTCTTTATTGAATAATGTTTGTATTTGTTTGGCCATATAAAGTGGATCTTTAGTAGTTAAAACTTGACTTGATCCTAAAGGAAGATCTCTATTAGAGAAATGATTTAAGATAGGAACTAGTGAATCATAACTAGGTACTTCTAAGAACTCTTCGATCATCTTCTTCACCAAAGGATAATGAGTACAGGCTAATACAACAGCCTGTGTTTTATGCTTATAAGGCAATAAATTTTCTTCTAGATACGCTTTGATCTCTTCTTGAGGTGCTAAACCTTCAAGTTGAGGCACCAAACGAGGTAGAGCTTTAGAACTGATGTGTTTCTTAGAAAGAAGCTTCTCAAATTTATGAGGATAAGCGAGACTATTGATGGTTCCTGCTGTCGCAAGCACCAGGATTTCTTCGACAGGATTATTTTTAAACTGATTGACAGTAAGATCTATGATGCCTGTGATCTTAAGATGAGGATATAAAGGCTTAATTTCATCTATAACCAATGCACTGATCGTATTACAGGCCACCAAGACTTCTTCTATGCCTTGTTTTTCAAACCATTTCATCGCATCACATGCGATCTCTAAGATCTGATCTTTTGTCTTATCCCCAAAAGGCGCATTGAGTTGATCCGCTAAAAAAAGAAAAGAAGCATTTGGATACGCCCCTCTTAACGCATGATAAACACTGTAGCCTCCTAGGCCTGAATCAAGAATTCCTATCGTCATATTTTTACCTTCATCATTATACCATGCGATCTTCTTTGAGGACGTCATAAAGCGCCTGTGCGACAGCTTTTGGTAAGACCTTCTCTAGATCTTCTAGACTAGCTTCTTTCATCAAGGCAACGTTTTTATAGGCTTTCATCAAGGCTTTTCTACGTACAGGACCCAAGCCTTCTACGTTATCTAAGATCGAAGCCACTTGACCTTTGGTTCTTCTTTTTTGATGATGTGCTATGACAAAACGATGGACTTCATCTTGCATACGTGTCAATAAGAAAAACAAAGCACGAGTTTCTCTTAGATCAATGGTTTCTCCATCTTCATTTAAAAGCTCAGCTGTAGAATGTTTATCGTTTTTTTGTAGACCTGCGACACTGACTTCTACACCCATACTGGTTAGAGTCTTCTTGACGATATTGACTTGATTGAGTCCTCCATCAACCAAGATCAAAGAAGGCAATCGCCCCTTTTCTTTTAATAATCGATAGTAGCGTCTATAGATGACTTCTTCCATGTTTTTAAGATCGTCTGCGCCAGAATGGACATCGTATAAACGATAGTCTTTCTTATAAGGAAGGCCATGTTCATACACGACGCAAGCTCCAGAGGCAAAAGCACCAGAAATATGGGAGTTATCATAAAGCTCTATGCGTTCAACGTCGTCAAGTTTTAATAAGGTCGCTAATTGAACCAAAGCTTCCTCATGGTCTTGTTGTTTACGAGACATCACTTCGAAGTTCTGCTCAAGATGTTGTTTCGCATTCGCGGTAACGATGTTCATCAAAGACTTTTGTTGACCCTTTTGAGGTTGATGGATCTTAAGCTCTTCGATCTCATTGATCCAGCTTAGATCTACCCCATAAGGTAAAAGTAAAAGAGATGGTTTTGGTCTTTCACTATAATATTGCAGAATGAATTCTACGAAAGCTTCTTGAGCTTCTTGATGAAGTTCTTGTAGGACGAATTGTCGATCAAGGATCTTGCCTTGTCTTAAGAAAAGGCCTTGTATCGCGATATAACCTTTGTCTTCATAATACGCAAACGCATCGGTATCACGTTGATCATCTTTGGTAACGTTTTGAGGATCTTTGACATAATTGAGGAATTTCAAATAGTCACGATATTCTGCAGCTTTCTCATAAAGCTGTTTCTCAGTGGCTTCTGTCATTTGAGCCAATAATTTCTGTTGAAGGACTTTACTGTTTCCTTTTAACGCATTTGTGATCTCTGTTACCATCGTTGGATAAACATCTGGTTTTACTTCATATTGACAAGGACCTAAACATTGTCCTATGTGATAATACAAACAGACCTTTTTAGGTAAGACCTCACATTTTCTTAGTGGGTATAAATCATTGAGAAGATTTCTCATCTGATGGGCTGCAGTCGCATCTGGATAAGGTCCAAAATAAGTGGCTTTCTTATCTTTCTTAAGATCACGTACGACCTTAAGACGCGGGTATTTCTCCTGCGTTAGTTTTAGATAAGGATAAGACTTATCATCCATAAACATGATGTTGAATCTTGGACGATGTTGCTTAATCAAATTGATTTCTAAAATCAAAGCTTCTTTTTCAGTTCGTGTAACGATATAATCGAAATCAACAATCAACGCTACCAGTTTAGTGGTCTTATAATCATGAGCCCCAACGAAGTATTGGTTCACTCTGTTTTTTAGTTTTTTAGCTTTACCGACATAGATGATGGTTCCTTTAGAATCCTTCATCATATAGATGCCTGGATCCATAGGTAAGGTACTTAGTTTATCTTTGAGATTCATTTTTAGATCCTTTAAAGTAAACTACAGTTGCGCCTACACCACCTTCAGATTGTTGACCTAATCGATAGGATTCCACAAAATGATGACCTTTTAACATACTATGGATGGCTGAACGTAATGCCCCAGTCCCATGGCCATGGATCAAACGCGCAAAAGGCATTCTCGCTCGTATACAATCATCGAGATAATGATCGACTTCATTGAGTGCTTCATCTACTGTTAACCCAATCAAGTTGATTTCTAAAGGAACAGAAGCCAAACGTTCTGTATGAAGTTGGACATTCTTAGGAATAATCGGAGTAGGCGCAAACGCTAACTTCGTTAATGGCACTTCAAGTTTGACCCCATTGACGGAGACAGTCGCCAGTTGTTTACGTGTCGCAACGACTTGTCCTACTTGATTGGTGATGGTGATCTTCACCCATTGACCGATCTTGACCTTATCCAAAGCTGTTTCTTCAACTTTTTCTTTGATTAACGCATCGATGTCTTTCTTTCGACTGATGTTCTCATGAATAGGAGCCGTCTTAGAATTACGCATATCAGACAAAATCGTTTCAGCTTCTTCTTGAACGAGGTTAAGATAATCTTGAGCTTCATCTTCGATCTGAGCTAAACGAGCTTGTTTGGTTTTTTCTAAAGCATCTTCTTTAGCTTTGATTTCAGCTAAGGATTGATTGAGTTCATTTTCTTTTAAACTTAAGGTTTCAGTGATCTTACGATTCTCTTCGATCGCAGCTTGAAGTTTCTCTGTAAGAAGTGCTTGAAGTGTCTTCGCTTGAGCTTTATACTCAACAGCCTCATCGATGACACTGGATTTGATCCCAAAACGACGGGCAATCTCAAAGGCATAGGATTGGCCTGGTAATCCTTCTATGAATTTATAGGTAGGTGCGATCGCTTTCATATCGAAAGCCATAGACGCTACGATGATGTCATCATGCTGAAGTCCATATTCTTTTAAACGTGCGTAGTGAGTTGTCGCAACGACCCAAGCTTTAGCTTTTCTAAGATCATTTAAAACAGCCATCGCTAAACATTCCCCTTCGATAGGATCTGTTCCTCCACCCAATTCATCCAGTAAGGCTAAACTATGTTCATCCGCTTTATCGGTAACTTGCGATAATTTTGAGAGATGAGCAGAAAAGGTAGAAAGCGAATGCGCAATCGATTGATCATCCCCAATGTCGACAAAGATCTGTCCAAACAGAGGCAAGCGTGCTTCATCGCATAAGACAGGTATCCCTGAATAGGCCATCAAGCAAAATAGACCGATGATCTTAAGTGAAACCGTCTTACCTCCAGTATTAGGTCCAGTGATGAGTAGTACGCGTTCTTTTTCATCTAAACGATAAGTATTCGCGACTACTTTCTGTGGATCGATCAATGGATGACGCGCATCCTTTAAATAGAGATCATCGCTTAATTGAGCTACGATCCCAAAGGTAGAATTCCCATATCTTGCTTTCGCAAACAAGGCATCTATTACTGAAGCAGTCTCTAAATGAGCTTCCATTGATTCTGCGTAAGGTTTAATCTTTTGACTTAACTCAAAACAGATTCTTTTGATTTCTTCTTCTTGATCGATCAAAAGCTTCGCCAAGGCATTGTTGAGTTCCACCAATACAGGTGGTTCCACATAAGCACTTTGTCCAGAAGCAGAGTCCCCATGTATCATCCCTTTAAAACTATGTTTTTCTGAGTTTTTCGCTAAGACCACTACACGATCATTACGGATCATAGAAATGGGTTCGCTTAATGAAGAAGCATTCTTTTGGATAAACGAAGTCGCTGTATCTTGAAGCTTGGTTTGAGCCAATCTGAGGTGTCGACGAATGTCTTTGAGTTTTGGAGATGCTGAATCTAAGACTTCATAGGCTCCATTGAAACATTTCTCGATTGATTCAGCCAAACTAGGATAAGATTCTAATCCATTGACTAAATCCAATAAGGCTTCCTTTTCACATTGGGCATCCTTAAAGAATTTCTGGATCAACATGATCCCTCGATTAAA
>CAIXIN010000058.1 GCA_903919545.1 uncultured bacterium
ACATCATTCCCGCTTAAGGAAAGATCACCATCGATCTGTCGATAGGCATCTAAAAGTGTGGTTATCTCAACCAAATTTGGTATTCTCATCCTTTTTTCATTGATTGCATAGCCTTTAATCAGATAGTCTTTTAGAACTTTATTCGCCCACTTCCTGAATGCTACACCTTTATTGGAATGCACTCTGTAACCAACAGAAATTACGACATCAAGGTTATATTGCATTTCTGGTCTATAAGCATCACTTCTGTGCATTTTTTGCACGGAAGTCGATTCATCCAATTCTCCATCTCTAAAAACATTTAAGATATGTCTCGAAATTACTGACCTTTCTTTATTAAAAAGTTCAGCAATTTGCTTTTGAGAAAGCCAAACAGTTTCTTCTTGTGGACTGACATTAACTTCAATTTCTACATCATTATCTCTAAATATTATGACATCAAACTTATCCATAAATGACCACCCTAACCTTTCTCTAATTATACCAGTTGAAGATAAAAATTCCTAAGAAACGAAATATACGTGTAGATATTGAATATTAACTGACCATACAAATGACCATACAAAATGTAAAAGCCGGGAAACTACGGGAACAATATTGCTTAAATGTTCCTGAAATATCGGCTTTTGAAGGCCAGGGAAAGCCTTAATTCTCATCTCATGTCCTCCGCCATAGTGATTAAAGTCCTGATAGAATCAGGACTTTTTGATTTTTTTATTGCTTAGTGACCATACAATGACCATACAAAACTTAAATACAGAAATAAGAGTAATCCGAATGGATCAAGTGAGGGATTGAATTATTTAATTTCTCCAGCTTTCCCTGACTTTCAAGCACAGGTTAAATCAACAAATACAATCAACTCTTTTACCGGCTTAAACGTTTTGTATAATCGGAGTATTGCTTAAATTCAGGTAATGGTCTACCCTCATGACATTTTACAAAAAGACTTTACTTTTTTCAACACACCCCAGTATTCCCTCATCCACCAACAGACCGTATTCGTATCGATTCCAATCTCTTCCGCCATTTGGGTCGCAGAGATATTTCGATCTAAAATATATTTTACCGTCTTCTCTCTGAACTACGGCGTATATTTACTGTTGTTACTTGGCATATTATTCCTCCCTTGTTTGTACCACTATGACATTTTACAAAGGGACTTCGCTTTTTTCAACACACCCCAATTTCAATCTGCCTATTTTTGGGGGTAATGCCACCACCATAACTCGTGTTTTCGTTCTATCATTATGACAATCTACAAAGGGTTTCGCTTTTCTCAACACATCCCCCAATTTACTCCATTCTCCGCCATAGTTCAATACTTTCGTTTCCCCTTAAAGTAACCTTACGCGAAAATTGATTAGGGTCGAGATTATAATGTTTCCTTTTCTTAATTCCAACATAGGATAGATTAAGACAAGGAGTTAGATCACCATCGAGTATATTCATGTCGCACGCAAAAAATCTCAAATTCGGAAGAGATTTAAGAAATGCCAGACTCTCCAACTCATTAGACCCTGAAAGTTGGAGTAATTCTAGATGATGAAGTTCAGTAAGAACAGAGAAATCCTTGATTTTCGCACAGTTTTCTATCCTCAACAGTTTGATAGTGTCCTTAACGTCACGAAGGGCACTGATATCTGAAAGTGTTCGATTATACGCCAAATATAAGCACTGCATTCTTTTGGACTTTTGAATACCTTCAAGAGATCGGATTTTACATTGAGTTATCCAAAGTGTATCCAGGATCTCACTACTAAACATCCGCATAACGTCACTGTCCTGATTACCGGATATCCGTAAGGATTTTAATTGATTAAAATGATGAAAATTGTGATGGCCATTTCCATCAATAGTCAGTTCCTCCAAACCCTTAATTCGCGCATAATCTAGTTGACTTGAGAACTCCTCTCTTCTACCATACTGAGTCGCACACTCTAGGCTCTTGATCTCGGGTAGATCATACAAAGGTGAAAAGTCAAAGTTGTTTCCTGCATTGTCAGAAGGGATTACTTTAAGATACTTAAATGTCGGACATTGTTTGAGAAAAGATATATTCTCAGCAACAACAATAGCCTTTTCCAGTTTGTGGCGATTTACGAACTCGATTTGTTCAGACAAAGATTGCCCGGTGATGAGAATACTTGGAGTCCAACAGGTTACATTTGGAGGATTCTTGATGACAATTGCATCTTTTATTGTCGCAGGATGTGTTAAAGTCTTAAACTCATAGCCTTCACACAGAGTATAACCACGACCATTGTCACTGACTTCAATATTTAACTCGTTTATGTTCATTGGATAAACATCTTCTTTCCTGGACTCCAGATTTTATTATATGTAAGTTTTGGATTCACGCCCAATCTCTTTTGCATTAAGTACTCATCAATAAAGGCGGCCGTCTCATTCGGGGCAGATTTCCACCTTATACTAGTAACCTCATCACCGTGCATCCTGACCTTTTCCATCGCAGAGTCAATTGCCCTACCGAAACCTCCCTTACCAACATAATTCATATTACTCTTAAAAATAATCTCATATGACCCTGTTGCAGCCCGAATATCATCTGAAGCACCTGCAAATTTATGGAGCCCTTTTGCCACATCGACAACATTATCTGTTTGATCTACAACTTCTGACGCGATTTTTACAGCACGTGTTATCTCACCAACCCCAGTAACAAATGGTATTAGATCGACTACATCACCAACGAGTCCCGCCCACGCCCAAGGATCAGCTGGGTTCATACTAACTTCAATGATACTGGCGCCTAATGACAGGACATCAAATATCGACTCCCAGAAATCCCCACTATTATCAGATCTAAATATTGGATTATTCTCGCAATACCCATACATGTTTGTCCCAAGCAAGGAACTGCTTGCACTGACCAAAGCATCCGCATTAATAAATCTACCCACAGCCGAATCATAATACCGGCTGTTGAGGTAGTAAAGACCGGTGTCTAAATCAAAGTAGTATCCACGATAACGGAATGGATTATCTGCTCCTATGGTCGTTGCTAAGGTTCCATTCGTTGATGTTGGATTGCCCCAGGAATCATAGGTATATGATACCACTTGAACGCCTGAACTGTTCAAAATGGCTATGATGTCATTTTGTCCATTGCGGAGATAGTAATACATAGATCCTGCTTCTTTGAATCCATAAAGGTTTCCATTTTCGTCATAGAAGAAATCCAGGCTCTTGGATCCGGTGACCTGTCTGACGATGCTGGAACCATTGAGGTAATAATTTGTGGTGGCTCCGTCATAAGTCTTTGAGGTTCTGATTCCAGAATCGTTGTAGGTATAAGTCCCAGTTTTGGTTCCATTGGTGACTCCAGACAGTTCTCGTCCATTGGCCCAAGTAAAGGTGAGCCCATCCCGATATGTCAACGGATTCCCGATTGAATCATATGTGATCGTTTGTCCATCATAGCTGGTCATCTGATCTTTCCATGTTGAGGAATATCCGTAATTGTAGACATGGATCAAAGAACCTCTAGATCCTCCAGTATAATTGTATTCCGTTCTGCTGACGATATTCCCGCCGATGTCATAAACGTAGTCAATGGATTTTGAAGAATAGATATTATCTTCTCGAATCAACTGATTTATCTTGTCGTAAGTATAAGTGGCTTTAAGAACTGTTCCTTCTTTGATGGTCAAGATGTTCCCATTGGCGTCATAGGTGTAATTGAAGGCTGGATTGGAGCCATTTGTCATGCTGGCAAGTAATGTTGTGGTCGAATTGGCGCCAGATCCATCCAGATAAGTATAGGTCGTGGTATATGGCGAAGTCGTTGCGATGGTTCTGGTTGAAAGCCGAGCCAGTTGGTCAAACGCATAACTCAGCTGATTGGTCCCATTCAGTTTGACGTTATAGATCTGGCCCGGAATCTGACCAGAGACATATTGATCTCCATAAACATATTCGTTCTTATAAGCCGTCCCATCAACCACATTGGTCAATGAGTCTATTCTTCCATAGGAGTCGAAAGTGAAAAGCATGTTGTGGGAATTGGATCCGACAACTTTAGTCAAGCGATTCATGAAATCATAGAAGTAAGAGTAAGTCACTGCGGTGCTTCCAGCATGTTCGACCACACTGGAAAGGTTGCCTTGATTGTCATAGGTATATTCGGATTTCAAAACATTGTTGACTTTCTTGGCGATGACTCTGTGGTAGCTGTCATATTCGTATTTGACAACTGCCCCATTCCCATAAGTCGCGGTATCCAGTAAACCATTATTGTCAAGATAGTCATTGGTGATCAGCGTCGTTCCAGCAACTTTGACTAGTAAAGGATTCCCAAACGAATCATAGGTAAATTCATAATCAAATCCGTTATGAGTGATCTTAGTAAGTTTATCTAGATCATAAGTGTATGAGTTAGTGTAAGTTTTATTATCCACTGTTTTGGATACAGAAGTCACTAAATCGGTATTGGCGTCATAAGTATAATTGGTTGCTTCATCGATGGTTTCGTCTGGGGCTCTAAACGAATTCAAACGGCCATAGGTCGAATCGTAATCGTAATTCGCTGTATTACCTCTAGAATCGGTGACAGAGGTGATGTAGTTTCCGTCTGTGGTATAAGAAGCAGATGAATTGATCGATTTATAGGGTTCACCGGTGATTGGATAGACCGAAGTCCCCGGATTATAGGTTCCAATCGTCAAAGCAGTCGCGTTGGTTGAAACTTCTGTGCTACTCATCTCATAGTTGTAGATCGCCAGATTATCGATCGAACCATCAAAGAAGTCTGAAGCTGTAGATCCGTCCCATTCTTGGCCAATCACCCAAGGCTTACCTGTTGTATCTGCTAAAATCGCATTAATAACTCTATTGTCGTCAAATTGAGCTGTCCCATTGACATACATTTGGACTCGAGATTGAGAGGCGCTGATTTGCTTGATTGTATAGACGACTGTATAGGTTGTGTTGGCTACTAAAGTTCCTGCAAGATAAGAATCATCTCTAATTCGAGTGTGCCATCCAGCATAATATCCTTCAATCAGAATGTTGTTGCCTGCTGAATCATGTTTGGCAAACAACGAAAAATTCTTGACCACATCCGATTTGATTGTCATGGCCACTGTCAGATCCTGCCCGATTGTAAAATCATCCAGTTTCATATAGCCAGTCGATCCATTGAGAACCATGGCACCAGAGACAAAAGTTACTCCCCCGGTATAAGTCGCAGTATGTCCGTTGTTGGTGTTATCGACGATCGTTCCACCTGAAGCGGTATTGAAATCATATTTCGCTACAAGTTGTTTAGTATTGGCTTGGGCATAAATATCCTTGATTTCATTTTCATCAAGCGCCCCTTTGTAGAAAGCCAATTCATCAATACTGCCCTGAAAGAAATCAGATTTAGTCGAGGCATCCCACTCCATACCCAAGGCCCAGATTTTCCCAGTCGAAGTATCCCCAACCAATTTGGAAAAGTCGGCTTCGTAGATAAGCTTGGTATCCTTATAGATTTTGACATGTGTTGTGGTGTCATTGATCTTCTCATAGATGCCTACTAAGAACTGATAACCTAAAGTCTTTGTTCCATAATCGACCCCAATGGTATCTATTGTAGTTGTCAGTTTTGAGTTGTATTCTCCTAATAACAGTTGATTTCCACCCGTTGCTGTATTCTTTCCAATGAGACATTCATTTGTCGCAATACGTTCATTTTTGACCCACATTGAGATCGAGAATACATCCGGAACTTTGAAATTGCCAAGTTCCGCATATTGAGTTGTCCCATTGAAGCGGATCGCACTCCCCACTCTGCCTGATACAAAGGATCCTGAATAATTGGTCCCATTATAACCATTGCCGCTACTGTCATTCATGTTCCCGTCAAACTTATAATAAGCAATCAGGTCGTTTCCAAACACCGCGTTGGAGATCGTTGTCGAGGTCGGATTACCAAATGCGTCATAGGTTATCTTGGTGGAAACCCCAGTTGAACTCTGAGCTGCGGTTACGCGGTGGAAATTATCATAATCATAGGCCACATAAGTGCCATCTGCATTGACTTGTTTTAAGAGTTGATTTGAACTGTCATAATCGGTTAGATCTGAATTCCCTTCCATGTCTTTGGCGGAAACCAGATTCCCGTGGTCATCATACAAATAAGTTTGTCCAAACTCTTCACGATAGACTTGAGCA
>CAIXIN010000059.1 GCA_903919545.1 uncultured bacterium
ACCTAAACCACTTAAGATATCATACTGAGCCAAATGACGCTCTACTGCTTTCGCAGCTAATGGTGATATGGTCACGAATTCATTGAAGAAAGGAGTATCATTTTTAAGTTTGAATCCGATCTTCTCTAGTTCTTTTTGGAAATAATGAACTCTTCTTAAGCCATGTTCAGCGACTTCTTTTAGCCCTAATGGACCCATCGCAGCCACATAGACTGAAGCAGTTAGTGCACATAGTGCTTGATTGGAACACAATGAACTGGTGGCTTTTTCTCGACGAATGTGTTGTTCACGCGCTTGTAGAGTCAAAACGAAAGCTCTTTTACCTTCAGTGTCTACTGTCTGTCCTACGATACGACCAGGTAATCTTCTGATCAATTCATTCGTAGTGGCCATATAACCTAAATAAGGTCCCCCAAACGCCATCGATAAACCAAAGGCTTGAGCTTCCCCAACTGCGATATCCGCCCCACACGCTCGTGGACTTTTAAGGACAGCTAAGGTCAAAGGATTAGAATAAACGATCATTTTTGCGCCTGCTTCATGGGTCAAACGAGAGAGTTCATCGACTTTCTCAAGACAACCATAATAATTAGGATTCGCAATCATTAAGGCCGCGGTATTTTCATTAAGATTTTTCTTTAAGACATCTTCTTGAAGGATACCACCTTTTGTCTTTAGGACTTTAATGGTGGCCTCTGAACAGGTCGTATAGGTCATGATGGTTTCTATGACTTCAGGAGAAACAGAATCCGCTATCAAGATCTCTTTTCGATTTCTTTCTAGAACCATTTGAATGGATTCCGCTGCGGCACTTGCCCCATCATAGACGGAGGCATTGGATCCATCCATCCCTGTCAATTCACAGATGTCAGATTGGTATTCAAAAATAGACTGAAGTATACCTTGAGAGAACTCTGCTTGATAAGGGGTATAAGCACTGACGAATTCTTCTCGTGAGGAGAGTTGTTTGACCACCGAAGGAATGAAATGATGTTCAGATCCTGCGCCTCTTAAGATGATCGAATAGACCTTATTTTGATTGGCTAGGGAAGTCAATTTCGCTAAGACTTCCATTTCACTTAGACCCTTAGGTAAATCTATTGATCGTTTCAGTTTAAGCTTAGTGGGTATCGAATTAAAGAGATCCTTCTTTTCGATCCCGATGGCTTTCAACATCTCTGCTTCTTGAGCTTTGGTGTTTAAAAGGTATGATGCCATATTAATGATCCTTGTCTAAGGCAAGATAAGTAACTTCATCTAAAAGTTCAGCTTCATTGACACTACCTGAGACCTTCATGATCCAAGTATTTAAAGGATCAGAATTCAATAGTTCAGGGGCATTGAGTAAAGCGTCGTTTACAGCCACGACTTTACCACTGACCGGTGAGATCAAATCAGAGACAGCCTTTACAGATTCAACGTCCCCAAAGCTTTCACCTTGAGTCACTTTATCGCCTAGACTAGGGCTATTTACGAAAACGATGTCTCCTAATGCGATCTGGGCATAATCTGAGATGCCTACTACGAAATCTTTGCCTTCTTCAACGATGACCCATTCATGTGTTTTTGCATACAGTCTTTTCATTTTGTGCTCCTTGTTTATTTTTTATAGAAA
>CAIXIN010000060.1 GCA_903919545.1 uncultured bacterium
ACTGCATCTACATCTCTCATATGAGAGGTGTGATTGATTCTTGTCTTTTCTTCTTTCTTCGCAGTACAAGGCATGATCGATACAACGTAGACGTCTTTTGGATCGATATTTTTAGCTTGAGCGAAGTATGATTTTAGGATAGCCCCAAACATCATATGAGGACTCTTACAGGTAGATACATTAGGAATCAAATCTGGATATTCAAATTCCATATAACGGATCCATCCTGGTGAACAGGAAGTAAGCAGTGGTAATGTGCCCTTATTGGAGAAGCGTTGGATAAACTCAGTGCCTTCTTCCATAATGGTCAAATCAGCTGCATAGTTTGTATCATAGACACGATCAAATCCAATGAGACGTAAAGCCGCAACCATCTTACCAGTAACTCTGGTCCCAATAGGCATATTGAATTCTTCACCTAAAGACGCTCTGACTGCAGGTGCTGTTTGAACAACAACCACTTTGGTTGGATCATTTAGAGCTGCGATGACTTCATGGATCTCTTCTTTTTCACTTAGTGCGCCAACAGGACATACATTGACACATTGTCCACATTGCATACAGTTGACATCGTTGAAACTACGATCAAAGACTGGGCCTACCTTAGTCTCAAATCCACGATTGATGAAGTTTAAGATGCCTAAGCCTTGGGTCTTCTTACATTGTTCAATACATCTTCCACATAAGATACATTTAGATGTATCACGGATGATGCCAGGAGCTGCTTCATCTAAGGTCTGTTTCGATAAAGCACCTCTAATATAGGTATGTCTTACATTCATTTCTTGAGCTAAAGTTTGTAGTTCACAGTTTTGATTACGAACACAGCTTAAACAATCTTTACTGTGATTGGATAAGATAAGTTCTACTGTTCTTCTACGAGAATTAATGACGCGTTTAGAATGGGTCTGGATATCCATCCCTTCAGAAACAGGATAATTACATGAAGTAACCAAAGATCTAAGACCTTTGATTTCAACGACACATACACGACAAGCCCCAGACTGATTGATGTCTTTTAAGAAACATAGACTAGGGACTTGTATCCCAACCTTACGAACCGCTTGAAGAACGGTCTGATTGGATTCTACTTCATATTCTTTATTATTGATCTTGATTTTAACAGTGTTCATGAGTTCACCTACGCTCTTTCAATCGCGCCGAATGGGCAGTTTTGGACACAGGCTCCACAACGGATACACTTGGCCGCATCGACCACATAAGCTTCTTTGCCTAAGACACCACTAATGGCTGTCGTAGGACAACCTTTCGCACAAAGACCGCATTTCTTACACAGATCTTTATCGATAGAATAATCCAAGAGTGCTTTACATACTTTCGCAGGACATTTCTTATCGATGACGTGAGCTAGATATTCATGTTTAAAGTGTTTCAGAGTCGATAAGACAGGATTGGAAGCTGTTTGACCTAATCCACATAAGGAACTGTCTTTAACATGCAAGGCCAAGGTTTCTAGATCCGTTAAGGTCTGTAGAGTGCCTCTGCCTTCAGTGATATCAATCAGCATTTCCAACATACGCTTTGTCCCAATTCGACAAGGTGTACATTTACCGCAAGATTCATCAACGATGAAATCCATATAGAAACGGGCAACGTCTACCATACAATTGTCTTCATCTAAGATGATCATACCGCCTGATCCCATCATGGATCCTAAGGCGATCAAATTATCGAAATCGATAGGTGTATCTAGATGTTCCTCAGTGAGACAACCTCCTGAAGGACCTCCAGTTTGAACGGCTTTGAAATTCTTATGGTTAGGACAACCTCCACCGATCTCATAGATGACTTCTCTTAAAGTCGTTCCCATAGGAACTTCAACGAGACCCGTATTGACGATCTTTCCGCCTAAGGCGAAAACTTTGGTTCCTTTGGATTTCTCTGTCCCAATCGAGGCAAACCAATCAGCGCCTGTATTGATGATGGCAGGAATATTCGCAAAGGTCTCAACGTTATTGATGATGGTTGGTTTTCCCCATACGCCTTTTACAGCTGGGAAAGGAGGCTTAACACTAGGCATACCACGTCTTCCTTCAATGGAAGCAATCAAGGCTGTTTCTTCTCCACAAACGAAAGCACCAGCACCTAAACGGATCTCAATATTGAATTTAAATCCAGTATTAAAGATATTATCCCCAAGCATCCCATATTCTTCAGATTGCTGAATGGCGATTTTTAAACGTTCAACGGCGATAGGATATTCAGCACGGATATAGACATAGCCATGATGAGCCCCGATCGCATAACCCGCAATGGTCATAGCTTCGATGACTGAATGAGGATCGCCTTCCAAGATGGAACGATCCATGAATGCTCCTGGATCGCCTTCATCGGCGTTACAGATGACATACTTTTCATCATTGACTTGATTGGCCGCGAATTGCCACTTATTACCAGTAGGGAATCCTCCCCCGCCTCTTCCTCGTAGACCACTCTTCTTCATCTCATCGATGACGTTTTGAGGAGTCATGGTCATTAAGACCTTGGCTAAGGCTTGATATCCATCTAAAGCGATGTATTCAGTGACGTCTTCTGGGTTGATCAAACCACAGTTACGTAAAGCGATGCGTTTTTGTTTCGCATAGAATTTGATTTTTTCGAACTCAAAGATGGCTTCTTTGGTTTCTTCATCGATGTCGGTGATTTCTAAACGTTTAACTGGTCTTCCTTTATAGAGATGTTCATTGACGATTTCATCTACATCGCCTAAGGTAACATGACTGTAGAAAACTTTATCGGGATGGATCGCTACGATAGGACCCTTTTGACACAAACCGAAACAGCCTGTCTTAACGACTTTGATTTCGCTTTGAAGATCCTTCATACGAATCGCTTCTTCGAAACGTTTAACGAGTTCTAAAGATTTAGATGAGGTACAGCCTGTGCCTGCACAGACTAAGACATGTGTTCTTTCCATATGTTCACCTATTTCGTTACGTGGGTATAGGCTTCTAAGATCTTGCCTTGTTTAAGATGGCTTTCGATGATCTCTGAAGCTTTGGCTGCTGTGACTTCCAAATATGTTGTTTTGGTTCCAGCTTGGTCGATGATCTCGACGATAGGCTCATGGATACACATCCCAATACAGCCTGTTTGTTGAAGCGTTACCGGCAATTGATCTTTGTCGATGGCGTCTAAAAAGGTTTTCATGACAGGACGAGCACCAGCGGCGATACCACAAGTAGCCATGCCTACCAATATACGATACTGGGCATTGTTTTGTCTTAAGTTGACCTTCAATAAAGCTGCTTCCCTAATTTTATTCAATTCATCTAGACTTTTCATAATCGATTCCTCCCTTACAGTTTTGGATATTCGTATTGATTTCTGATTCAATCCATTTTAGAATGGCAGGCTCTGATAATGGTACCGGAGCGATGCTGGCTTCAAACGTTTTACTGTCAAAGGTATAAACGGATGAGTTGAAGCTAAAATTAAATAGTAAATGAATTTCTGGATGACCTTGAAGTAAGATCAATATAACTTCACCGAGATTGCCTAATGGAGGCGCATCCCAATGTTTACTCTCCCAGGTCCCATTGACGGTGGTACCTTGGTTAAGTGCGGAAGTAATGCTCCAAGAACCTGAAGCTTGTTGAATGGCCTGTTTGAAGAAGGCAACACCCAAACCTACTTTACGGGTCGTCCTGGAGGTAAAGAAGGGACTACTTACTTTAGCCAATGTGGCTTCATCCATCCCACAGCCATTATCGGCTATGATCATGGTAGATGTCCCGTCTTCTTGAGCTAAGGCAAGGGTGAAATCGATCTTGCTTGCTTTAGCACTGACTGAGTTTTGGATCAGTTCTAAACTGATCATGGCGATATCTTGCATTACTTTCCCCAAAAGCGCTTTTGAGCACCAGGTGTTAACGCAAGGCTTGCCTCATGGATATCTGATAAGGTATGCGCATCAGAATTCACGAAACATGGAAGATCAATATAAGTAGGATATTCTTTTAAGAAACGATCTATTTCTTCCTCATGGACAAGTTCTACCCCATCGATAGGTAATCCTTTTGGGATAAAACCCAATTGGGTCATGATTCCATTCTTACGTCCATAGATATGAGCTAATACCGCTAAACCATGGTGAGTATGGATCTTATCAAGGGTCTCTTCTAAACTCGCATTAAGTGAGAAGATCAAGGCAAGCTTCTCTTCTTCGATGATATTGTCTTCTTTATCGTAGAGATATTGATGACCAAAGAAGTTACTACGATTCATCACCTTCATTTGAACGTGAGATAACCACGCTTGCATCTCAGGAAGATCAGCTTCATCTCTAAAGTAAGCCAAGACATGAACTTCTTCTTTCGTTTGGATCTCAACTCCATACAAGTAATTGAGATGATGTTGCTTAGCGACTTTCGCACAGATTGCTTGTTGCCTTAGAGAATTATGATCACATATCGATATGAGATCCAAACCTTTCAGCTTAGCCATCTGGATGATGTTTTGAGGACTCATATCATCATCAGCACAAGGTGATAAACCTGAATGAATATGCAAGTCATAAAACATATCAAAGGCCCAATTGAACCAGTTTTTGAATGGTTTCGTAAGCAGGAAGCGGACTAGCCAAGATCGAGATATCGTTATCACGAGCACTTTGTAGAGCTTCTTCATCCATGGAATTCCCATCGATGAGGATCAATACAGAGAATTCTTTAAGTGAAGCGATTGCAATCACGTTTTGATGGGTCTGCATGGTTACCCAAGCTTGTTGAGGCTTGGCATTGCCCATGACATAAGATAATAGATCTCCTACATAGACCCCTTCGATAGGGGCTTCTAATGGACCTGAATTAATCATGGTCCAATGGGTCAACTGAGTGAGTTCCAATACGGTCATACAGACTCTCCTTTTTGTCTAAATCCTATTCTAAGTAATGTTCCTTTTGGTGAACTTAGAAGTTCAAAGGTATCTACGTTTTTCTTAATGTTAGGTAGACCCATACCAGCTCCAAAGCCCATCGACTGGGCATCTACGGAAGCGGTTGTCCAACCAGGTTGCATAGCTAATTCTAGATCTTCTATCCCAGGACCAGTATCTCTAAATACGATCGTGAACCATTCTTCATCGACATTCAATTGGATCTGTCCTCCATGAGAATGGATGATCATATTGATCTCTGCTTCATAACAGGCTACAGCTACTCTTCTGATCATCTCAACAGACATCCCATAACTTTTCGCAATCTTCTTTATATCACTCGATATAGATCCCGCTGCGGTAAAGTCATTGGCTTCTAGATCATAGGTTTTGATCATCATTGCGTGTTGCCGTTTTAAGTCCTTCTTTGTATAAGACTCCTACTGCTTCAAACATAGGTAAGGAAGTTGTAAATACATTCATTTCCATAGATGTCGCTAAGTCGATGTTGTCTTCGCTTAGGGTCTTGTTTCTACATAAGATGATCACATTGATGTCCATCATCTCAGCAGTTCTCAAAGCTTGACCATTCGCTAATCCTGTAAGTAAGATCGTTTGAGCAGGATTGGTACATATCATCGCCAAGGCATCACTCATAAGATCGGTACAACTGACATAGAGATACTCTTTGAAAGCGATGTAGGGATCATTAACGGTAACAGGCGTTGCCTGTAAGAGTCCTATCATCGATTGGAGTTTCATGCTTGAGGGGTATTTTCTTCTTTGATGATACGACGAATTGCGTTTTCTAATTCTTTATTGTTATTGGCATTCCCATAGACTTGTTCATCTAAAATGGCGACAGGAGCTAAACCACAGGCTCCAACACAACGTGTCGCATCTAGAGAAAACATATTGTCTTTGCTGGTTCCATTGACTGGAGCGTTGGTCAAGATCTTAACGCGATCTAAAAGAAGTTGGGACCCTCTAACATAACAAGCCGTTCCCAAACAAATATTGATGACATGTTTCCCTTTAGGTTCAGTGGTAAATTGTGTATAGAAACTAACGACCCCAAAGACTTCAGCAATAGGAACGTCCGCTCCAACACTGATTTTTTCCATGGCTTCAAACGGGATATACCCAAGTTGTTTTTGAACGTCATGAAGCATCAATTTAACAGGTCCCTTCTTATCTTTATGCTCCGCCACAATCACA
>CAIXIN010000061.1 GCA_903919545.1 uncultured bacterium
ATCCTGTCATGAAAGAGTTCTGTACTTTGATCAAACAAGATGGTCGTAATATATGCTTCTCCTTTTACTTCTTTTTGAGTATTTAGTAAGCTGTTGTATCCACCTATCGTATCAGCTTCTAAACCTCCCATAGAACCACTTCTATCCAATATAAACATAAGCTCCGTTAAACCTTTTTTCACAGATGTTTCCTCCTGACTGTGTGTCGGTTTAAGTTTACTTCTTCCTAAAAAAAAGAGGTCGCTTATGAAGCGACATCTATGAACCTAAGGTTTTAAGATCTTGAGAGAAGAGGACTGCATTTATTGTATCGATATCGTAATCTTTCCTATTGATATATTGGGCAATAATATAATCAGATAATTGGCTATTAGATAAAGTAAATCCTGCACACTTTAAGAGATCATTGGTTTCATCTAAACTTAACTCTAAACCGATCGCTAAAGCTAAGGCCGTTGTTTTAGAAGGCATATAACCATTATCAGATCTTATCTTAGAAAAGAGCTTACGATCAAGATTGGCCTTCTTATAAACTTCTACGTCTGTCTTTCCTTTAGAATCAATAAGTTTTAATAAGGATTGAGAGAAGGATTCATCGAGTTTTGAAAGCCAAGGTTCTTTATCTTCCTCAAAATAAGGAGCCGCAGATCTTTGATACTCCATATAGGCAACATGTTTAAGTTCTAGTGGTTCTAGTACATAGTTGGAGTCTATATAATCTTGGACATCCTTTAATAGATCTTGATCAATCTCAAAAGTATTAAGGTCATAGATGACTAGATAAACATCAAGTTCATGTGTATCTATAAAAGATCTTATCGAATCAGTCGCGATCGATAAAGCTTCAGCCTTAGGATAACCATAGATTCCACTAGATAGTAAAGGAAAAGCAATGGATTCACAACCATTCTCTATCGCACATTTCATACTGTTGAGATAGGCATCAGAAAGAAGTTGTTTCTCATCATGAAGACCGTCTGTATATATTGGTCCAACAGCGTGAATGATATATTTTGAGGGTAAATTGAAACCAGGGGTCATAATGGCTTGACCAGTTTGAACTGGTGCTAGTTTTTGACATGCCTCATGAAGTTGATTCATACCTGCCGCATTGAAGATCGAACCACAAACACCACCACCTTTAAGTAGATTGGTGTTGGCTGCGTTGACGATGGCGTCAACTTTCATTTCAATAATGTTTTGATGAAGGTAAGTGAGGGGCATAGTTCTACTGTTTATTGTACAGTCTGAAATGAGTTTACGCAAAAGATGTTCGATGTCAATTATGAATTGACCTAGAGATAACTACAATTTGGTTTAATAATAGCGTAAGTGATCAGCACTTACTCATCTTTGAAAATTGACCGTGGTTACTGAACCACCTTAAAATAAGTCAGTCGTTGTGAAGGAGCGGATGTGGTGCTTGAAACCATCCCATCTGCGAAGAGCTCACAGCGGCCAGAAATCAAAGAGATACGTAGCTCAACACCCTCACCGGCGTACAGCAGACGGTTACACCTCCTTCAAAGGGGGGTCATCAGCCCAAAAGGCCAGGGACCGGCGTAGTCTCTTGTGATGGAGCAAAACAGGGGTACCCTTCGGTGGGCGGAATCATGTGAGAGACTATCTCAAACAGATCCAACCATTCCCGCTTGGCAGCTGAAATAAGAAGGGTTCCCGCATGGTGCAGAAGACTGTCCACACTCACAGAAAACTGTGAAGGGGGCAATTACAGGTAACCAATCCTGTACATCTGCAAAGCTGTAACATGGCCGTGTTACAGTGGGTGTTCCGGTTAATAGGTATGGTAGCGTGAGGTTGTGTCCATGAACAACGGATACCTTCATTGTCGCCTAATAGTCCTGGTAAGGGATAGGGCACAGATCATTAGGGAGATGGAAAGGCCCTTTGAGCAGCGTTGTCTGCAAAATGAGCTGGTGCGTTACGCTACAGAATACCAGACCGAGTCGGCGAGTGGGCATCAAGATCAAACGGAAACATTTGGTAATCTGAATGATCAGGTAGATGCTAAACGGTTGAAGGGGTAAAATCCCTATAACACTGGAGCCGGCGTTTCCTCTAAAACCACAACAATGAAACGTTCATTGCCTGCAACCATTGAAGATATCGATTCTTCCGCGAAAGCGTATGTTAAGCAGCACATCACAACGAACCTGGAGGTAACAAGTAAATCCTCCCGTATCTTTATTTCTCAAGAAAGGAAACCCATGAGAAGGAACTCAAACCCTATTCTTAAACCCAAAAGGATTCCAGCCCGATTCAGAAGCGGGAATCAGTCTTGGGGGAAAATCTCATACGATCTGGGTCCACTTATGCAAGAAGAGGAAGAAATTCCAGAAGCTGCAGTTGTTGGACCTGATATGGATGAGAGTGTTCCAACGACGCAATCGACGCAAATATTCTTTTGTTTGCGTCGATGAGTCTTTTTTTTTATTTCTGGTGTCCCATTGATTCCCGTTTTACGCAAAATAAAACCGGCCTTTAGCTGGTTCATAAATGACTTACTGTTTAGGTATCTATAATCATCATTGATTTTGTCTTTTTTGTATTCATCTATGGTTTTTGTAGAAAGAACATTAGAGATGGAATCAGATATAACGCCTATGGTGAGTTTGGTCTCGATCTTGATCCCCTAACTATGGGAAGTTTTTGCGGCGTCTTTATTGGCGATATATAGGTACGATAAGCGAATTAATATGTCAATCGACAATGACTTAAACGGTTATAGTGGTCCATGAGATAATTCAATTAATTATCTTGATTCAATAAACATTCTTTTATGGTTATGCTCTAATGGTTTAGTCTTGTGTGTCATCCTTGCTAAGACCTTGATCAAAGTAGACTCAAGGTCTTCAGCCTTGTCTCATCAGTCCTGATGGCTTCTTGAGGAAGCTCTTCCCAGGAGAATTGAGAGACAAAACAGGTTTGAGCTGCCGTGTGGTAAAACGGACAACTGCTGCAGCAAGTATTGACACAGCGCTGACACTGAGCCTGCCTGGACATCTCCAAGACACAATCGAACGCGAAGTAAACTTCGACGCGGCTAGCTTTGTCAGCGGAAACCGTCTTGGAGATGTGTTTCAACACCTTCATGGTTTGACCCTCCGCTTGATACAATGAGAGTATAAGCCTTGAATCGATTAAGGTGGTCAAGCGATAATTGACAAAGTAAAAAATCCTCTAAACCAGTAAACCAAGGAGAAGGAACATAAACAATCACTTAATGGTTCGATACAACATAATGAGATTAGCTAAGAAAGAACTGAAACACTGATCGTTTTGCTGGATAGTGATTTGTGTTGAAGATTGGATGCTGTGGATCCAGTAAAGCGCATGAAGCGTTTTTTTTGTTTCCACTGTATTAATCTTTGATACATTGATTTAAAAACAGTATATGATCTTTCTTGTCATAATGAATTGTGCGAAATATATTATATGAAAAATGATGAAAATATGATAAGATGGGGTTAGTCGTTTATAGTTCTCAAATATCATAAAAAAGAAGACCACTCTCTTAACTGCCTTTTTTCTATCTTGTTGAGAAAATAGTTAGGATAGTCAAGTTAATGAACCTAATTTATAAACTTACTTTGGTCTTTTATAGAAAGAGGAATCAAAGATGCTCAATTATAATGCACCAAATCCACTAAATTTCGAAGAGCTCTTCGATATCAAAGAAATGCAAAAAATCCAAGATGCTTTTTCTGCGGCGACAGGTGTTGCTTCTTTGATTGTCAATGCAGATGGCTTGCCCATTACTAAACCTAGTGGTTTTTGTGATCTATGCAATGCAATAAGAAATACTAAGCAAGGAAAAATCAATTGTCAGATCTCTGATAAGATCATAGGTGCTAAGTCTGATCGTTTAGTATCGCAAAAATGTTTAAGTGGAAATTTCTATGATGTTGGAGCAAGCATAGTCGTAGAAGATCAGCACATTTGTAGTTGGTTGATTGGGCAAGTAGTCGTTGAAGGTGTGAGTGATGAAGAGTTATTAGAATATGCAGATGTCGTTGGGATTGATCGTGATGAATACAAAAAAATGCTGCTTAATGTTAAGAGAATGACTTTGATAGAGTTTGAAAACTTGGGGAATTTTCTATACATCAATGCTAAATATCTATCTGTTATTGCGAAACAAAGACTTGATCTGTCTCGAGAAGTAGAGGCACGTATCAAAAAAGAAAAAGAGATCGTCTTTTTAGGCAATCATGATATCTTGACTGGATTGTATAATCGAAGATTCTTTGATGATGAGCTCTTAAGATTAGACACTAAGCGTAATTATCCGATATCGATCATTATGGCTGATGTGAATGGATTGAAATTGATCAATGATTCATATGGACACTACTTTGGGGATCAATTGTTGATCCAATTGGCTCAGATCTTTAAGAAGACTTTTAGGACAGATGATATCATCGCAAGATTGGGTGGAGATGAATTCGCAATGATCCTACCTAATACATCATTAGGTGAAGCAGAAAACATCATCGATCGAGTTAAAAAGGCATGTTCACTTCAAAAAACAGAAGCTTTAGATTTCTCTGTATCTTATGGTTTTGATGCGAAAACAGAAGAAGATCAAGACATGCTTCAAGTGGTCATCAACGCAGAGAATCATATGTATCAACTGAAGTCTTATGAAAGTGCCAGTATGAGACACAATACAATAGAGCTCATTATGAAAGCTTTGTTTGAGAAGAATCAACGTGAGAAATATCATTCAGATCGAGTTAGCTTCATCAGTAAGACCCTAGCCATTAAAGCAGGTCTATCTAAAGATGAAGTCAAACGCATCCAGACTGCAGGTTTGATGCATGACATCGGCAAGATAGGCATCAGTGAAACCATCTTAAATAACCCATCTAAACTCAGTGAACAAGATTTTCTAGAGATCCAGAAACATCCTGAGATAGGCTATCGTATCTTAAATGCCTCTAGTGATTTCAACATCATCTCAGAAGATGTCCTTCAACATCATGAACGATGGGATGGGAAAGGATATCCTAAAGGGCTTAAAGGAGAAGAGATCTCCATCGTCGCACGGATCATCGCTTTAGCCGATACCTATGATGCGCTTATATCAGATCGAGCTTATCGTAAAGCCTACTCCAAAGAGTATGCCTTAGCGGAAATAGAAAAATGCTCAGGATCTCAATTCGATCCTAAGTTAGTTCCATTGTTTATGAATTTGATCATCGATAATTTCTTATAATCATGATTTTATATTTTGTTTTCTATGGGTTAAATAATCAATATGATTCCTTTTGACCATACTTATGGACATTAAAAGATGAATAGAATGAAACAATGTTATCTTGAAGATAGTAAACGAGGCCACCTATGACTCAAACTGAAAAAGTAACAATCTATTATGTAATTACCGATGAATATTACGAGGATTATAAACAGCTCGCTAAATATGATCAAGGGCTCCCTTATCTTTATGTCAAAGGGCAATGGGTCAAAGATGACCGACATGAAATCTGGGATCGTCTTCATGGATACGATGAAACTGAAAAAGGGACTGGGTATGATACTTGGAACTTTTCTATTATGAAAACCATACATGAGATTACTGAAGATATAGCTTTGGAGTTCATTCAAAAATCATCTTTAAAATAAGGATACTTACTCCTTTGTCGGTTAAGTAATCATCAATATAACTTTATCCGCTTATCTAATCAATATAGGTTAAAGTTGTATTGACGCATCCTGATATGAGAGTTATAATTTTGTTATACAACTTTATCCGCTTATCTAATCAATATGCGTTAAAGTTGTAATGGAGTACCGATGAAAACTAAAAACGAAGTAGAAATGATTTTTAGCGCGTATAAAGGAATAATGCGCACAACACAACTTACTAAAGAACATATTTTCTATAAAGATATTCAAGAACTCATACATGAGAATGTCATTGAGAAGGTAAGATATGGTTATTACCAATGGATCAATCCTGAAAACAACAGTGAAATAAATACCATCATTCATCTCTTCCCAGATGCGATTCTTTGTATGTATTCAGCACTTTTCTATTATCGATATAGTAATAGAGTTTCTCAAGAATGGAATTTGTCAGTCAGTAAAGACAGTAATAAGTCGCGTTTTAAACTAACCTATCCTTCTGTTAAACCCTATTATGTGGAACCACATCTTCTTGATCTTGGGGTAACGGAAGGACACATAGATGGGATTAAAATTAAGCTAACTGATAAAGAAAGAACCATCTGTGATTGTTTAAAATATGCGAATAAAATGGACAAGGAAATATTCAATACGGCACTTCGCAGATATATAGAGGATCCCGATAAAGATCTAATGCATTTAATGACTTATGCACATAAACTTAGAGTTACTAAAAAAGTGAGGGATCTCATTGAAGTGTGGTTATGATGCTTGATCAAGGAATTTCAATACTCTCAAAATTAAAAAATAGATCAAAGATACTTAACATTCCTTATCAACAAATGCTTCTTCTGTTTTTTCAAGAAGAGTTTTTGAGGCGTTTATCAAAATCGCTTTACATGGAAAATTTTATATTAAAAGGAGGGCTTTTTATATACACACTAACTCACTTTCAAAGTAGACCTACTGTTGATATCGATTTTAGTTTGAACCATTTAGATTCTGATTTAAAGACACTTAACGAAATTGTTTCAGAAATTTTACTCACCCCGACTGGATATAATCATCTCGTCCACTTTGAAATTGTTAAAGTTGAACAGATAAGTCAACATCGTAAATATCCTGGGGTAAGTTTTCAACTCATGGCCAGCATTAATCAGATTAAAGTTCCATTTGATATCGATATAGGGATAGGAGATATTATCGTTCCTAAAGCACAAATGAGACAAATTCAGACACAACTTGAAGGGTACCAATCTCCAATAGTCAACACCAGCTCTATCGAAAGCATCATTGCAGAAAAATTCGACGCTATTATTCAAAGACTCGAGTTATCAGGAAGAATGAAGGACTTCTATGATATCTATTTTCTAATACACCTTTTTGATTTTGATGGAAAGCTAATAGGTTCTGCAATAAAACAAACTCTAAATAACAGAGGAACAAAGCTTACCCCTGAACGCTATCTTCGTTTTGAGAGTCTTATCAAGGATCCTTTGATTATACAAAGGTGGATTAACTTTATTGGAAATATGAAGGGGGAAGATCTTTCTTTTCATGAAGTATTAATTTCTATATCTGACTTTCTAAGACCCATAATAAAATCAATCATTAATGATGAACAGCTTAACCTTGAGTGGAAATCAAAAGATCAACAATGGATTTGATCAATTAAACTAGACCTAATTGATAAGATGAATGTGACAGGATTTGCTCTATTATTACGATAATTCAGATAGTTAATCTAAAATCATAAAAAGGTGAAGAGATTTCTACAATCACAAGAATTATCGCTCAGTCGGATTGTTCATAGTTATATAGAATCTAATGATTTTTTAAATAGGCTATTGTTTGTTTAGTACTTTTGAGATAAAAATCTCAACGATGGATGGGTCAAATTGAGTGCCTGAATTTCGCTTAAGTTCATCTATGGCTCGATCCTTTGGTATGCTTCGATTATAGGTTCTAACATCTGTCATGGCGTCATAAGCATCAGCTACAGAAATGATTCTTGATTCTAGTGGTATCTCTACCTCTTTTAATTGATTAGGATAACCACTTCCATTCCATCGTTCATGATGGCAAAGAATCAAACGTGAAACTTCTGAGAATTCATCGGTACTATTAAGGATGCGCCATCCAGCTTCAGGATGTTTTTTGATTTCTAGCCATTCATCTAAATCAAGCTTTCCAGGTTTGTTTAAAATCTTCTCATCGACGCCAATTTTTCCAATATCATGGACAAGACCAGCGAGCTTTACTCGATTGATCTCATCTTGGGTCATATTCATAGCACTTGCGATTTGACCACATATCGAGCTGACACGGTTGGAGTGGTTCAATTCTCGAGCACTTTTTTCAAACAAGGCATTCATGATCAACTTAACTGATTTATTTCTCATACTGGTACTCTCATACATTTTATTGTTATACATCATGTTTTCAGCTTCAACCATCTTGTCTTTAAGCAAAGTGTTATTCTCTGTCTTAGTCGCATATCCAAAGGATATCGACAATAATGGTTTCGACTTCACAACTTCTTGAATTTGAGTTTTGATTCTATCCAACAGTTTATCGGTTTCTTCCTGACTTGTTTTAGGTAAAAGTATGGCAAATTCATCTCCACCAATACGAGCGATAATGTCATCTTCTCGACAAGATGATAGTAAAATGTCGGCTGTATACTTTAAAAACTCGTCTCCTTCTCGATGTCCAAAAGAATCATTGATGAGCTTCAAACCATTCACATCCCCCATAATGAGGGTCATTGGCCAATTTCTAGGAACATCCAATCGATTCATTTCAGTTTCAAAATAACGGCGATTATAGAGTGAAGTCAGATGATCATGGTAACTAAGGTATCGTATTTCTTCTATGGCTTCTTCACGATCACTGACATCAAAGATAATCGCATAGGACATTATCTCGCCACTGTAGTTGATTTGACTTGAATAGATATCTACCATTCTAAAAGAGCCATCTTTTAATCTATGTTGAGCAGTAGTGTGTTTTGTTCCTACTGAGAAAGCTTCAACACAATCTGAGTTTTGAGCATTGTTGCTCATATAACATATTTCCTTGATTCCCATACTCAACAACTCTTCTTGAGCATATCCGTAAAATTTTGATGCTGCAGGATTTGAATCAATAATCATTCCAGTTCTTGGGTTGATCAGTAACATCACTGCATTATGCCCATTGAACATAGATTGAAGTTGATTAAGTAATTTTTCGATATTAAACCTATTTAAATAGCGCTCAGTATTATCGACCCCAATCGCATAAAAAGAAATGATACTTCCTGTTGAATCGAATATTGCGCGCTCACGCCATTCTATCCAACAATCTTGATTTTTATATTGAGTTTGTTCGATGAATGTTCGAGTAGGATGATCTATATCTAAACCCAAACTATCTTTCCAAGATGCTTTAATGGAAGGCTTAGTAGAACTCGTACTTAATGAAGTGGGAAAATATGAGCTGTAGGTATCATTGGTATAGATCAATGTTCCATCAGTTTTAAACTCACAGATTAAGGCAGGTAAATCATTAAGAATAGAACCATATTTATTTTTTGCGGTCTCTAGTTCAGTTTCACTGATCTTGCGTCTTTCATTTTCTTCTCTTAGTGCTTTAAAAGTAATCATAAGTTCATTATGAGCATTGACCAACTGTTCAGTTTTCTCGTTGACTAAATAATTGAGTCGAATATTCTCATTACGTTTTTCAATATTTGAGATTCTGATTTTCCACATTACCGTGATTTGAGCTTTTAATTCACTCACATCTATAGGTTTGGATAGAAAGGCATCTCCACCAACTTCCAGCGCTTTGATTCTATTCTCTTTATCGGCTTTAACAGCGGTTAGAAACATGATAGGTGTATCAACAAACCTAGGATCGTTTCTTAAGGCCGTACACACTTCAAAACCATCCATATCAGGCATATTAATATCTAAAAGTATCACATCTGGATTGACTTGACTCGCGATCAGTAAGCCTTCTTTACCAGATTGTGCGGTGTATATAAAAGAATGAGGAAAACTCTCGTTGACATAGGCACGAACTATAATTAAATTATCTTGATTATCATCGATGGCCAATACAATAAGTTTCTTATCCACCATAAAGCACCTCTTCAATCACAGTAAAGAATTCTTTTGAATTGATTGGTTTAGCGATAAATGCGTCAAATCCATGAAGCAAGATAGATTCACGATCATGTTCCATAGCGCTTGCGGTTAATGCTATAACAGGCGTATTATCAAGAGCTTTTAAAGTTCTGATCTTTTTATAAGCATCTATACCATTAATATCAGGTAAAGCAATATCCATTAAGATCAAATCAGGTAAATTGTTTTTTGCCTTATCAATGGCTTCTTGTCCATTGAATGCTTCAATGATTCTATATTGATCAGTGAGTAAAGCTTTTACTGTGATCATATTATCAAGATTATCTTCTACCACTAAGACGAGTGGTTTTTCTTTATCTTGACGAATCATGTTGGGTTTCTTTTTTGCTTGTTTCGTATTTAGCATACTACCTATGGCGTTCTGTAGACTTTCACGTTGGATTGATCCTTTTAAGATCAATTCATGAACATTGTTTCGTTTAAGGAACTTAAGATCTTCTTTAGTAAGATGTTTAGCACTTAAGATCAAAACAGGGATATGGGCAGTATGAGGAGCATTTCTTAAGATCTCTAACATTTTGAATCCATCAATATCAGGCATCATAAGATCTAATACCATAGCATCAGGCATATTCTTATCTATGATTGAGAAAGCATCTTGAGCATTACTCGCTGTTAAGACATGGATGCCTGTTTCAGAAAGTAGATCTCTGATTTGAATCAAAGCTGTTTCATTATCATCTACTAAGAGGATGGTCTTACTGTTTAAGTTCTTGATGGTTTTGATGTCTTGAGTTTCATGTTGAATATGCACCACATCAAGCGAGTGTGTAGATGCAGCAGCATCAAATAGAATTGGTAAACTCAAAGTAAAACTAGAACCTACGTTGAGTTCACTAACAACTTCGATGCTACCTTTTAATAGCTGTGCGTATTTCTTTGCGATGGCTAAACCAAGTCCTGTGCCACCATATCGTCTAGATGTGCTTCCATCTGCTTGTCTGAATTCATCAAAGATATGTTGAATATTGGATTCAGAAATACCTATACCAGTATCAGAGACGGTAACTTCGATACGATCTAAACGAGTTTTACACGTAACCGTGACACTGCCATGCTCAGTAAACTTGACCGCATTACCGATGATGTTTTGTAGGATATGTTGGATTTTCTTATAGTCACTATGGATTCTTAATTCTTTATCTTCGGCTGAACAAATCAGGTCAACATTCTTAATCACAGCCTGTGGTTTGATGAGAGCGACAGTTTCTTGAACTGTATTAACAATATTGAAACTACTTAGGTCTATTTCTTCACGTCCAGATTCTATCCTTGAAATATCAAGGATATCATTGATCAATGCCAATAAATTCTTACCGTTTCTTTCGATGATTTCAAGATATTCAACTTCTTCGGCACTGACTTTGTTTTCTAAACGACGATTCAATATCCCAGATAATGCGATGACAGAATTTAAAGGTGTTCTTAGCTCATGGCTCATATTAGAGAGGAAACTGGTTTTAAGTTTACTTACTTCATTCAATTGGTTTTTCTGTAATTCAAGCTCAGCATTTTGTTGAATCAGTTCTAGGGTTTGAGCAGAGAGCTCATTCTTATTTTCTTGTAAAATGATGTTGGTGTTTTCTAAAGTTTCTTTAATACGTTTGATTTCTCTTGTAGCTAAGACGCCTTCTATTCTAGATCCCATAGGTGTTGATATGCGTTCTATGTATTGAAGTGCAAGTTCATCGAAATCAGTGAGGGTAGCCAATGATATTACAGCAACCAGTTCTTGCTTAGCGAATACTGGTATCGTCATGATCTCGTTTGGTACGAAATTACCTGAACTTGTTTTATAAGCATAATGTGTATTTTTTGAGATATCTTTAACTACGTTGATTTTTCTACTTGCGAAAGCTTGACCTAATTCACCTTCAAAATCATTTGAACTAAAAGATGACTTAAGTTCCTGAGTGCCTCCAATAGATAATAAATGATCGAATAAACCATTGGTTGGATTAAAGACATATACGGCTCCAATTTGAGCACCTGTGTCTATCATCAGTTGAGATAAAGTTTTCTTGAAGAACAGATCTGGTTCTTCTTCACTTAACATGATCTTTGAGAGTTGATTGATGCGATCAGAAAGGATCGATGAAAGTTGAACCTTATCAGCCATCAAATTGATTGAATCCGTGATTACACCGAATTCATTATGCTTTTGATAATCGATCCTAGAACTCATCTCTCCGTTATGGAATCTCTCAACGGCATCGTTGATGGATTTAAGTGGCTTGTTGATATTTCTGGTCAAATAATAAGCGATAAATCCTAACATTATGAATATCAAACCTAGAACCATTATGAGTTGAGTGTTTAGATTTCTACTTGTTTTAATTGAATCTTGATAAAGAGATTCAGATTTCGCTAACGCAAAATCATCTACGATTTTCACTGCTGAATAAACCTCATTAAGTTTAAGATTTGTTTTCCCATTCGACGTAATGTTACTTATGTAGGCTTCGTTATCCCCGTTGAGAATGAGCTGGGTATCTTCATCAAATAAACTCTTCCATAATGTATAGTTTTGTTTGATCAATACAACGTCAGATTGTGGTCCCAAATATAAAGAATCTAAGACAGCAAGATTATCACTAATAACTAGATTGGCAATCTCCATCTGATCCAAGGACTCTTGAGTGTTCGTTAAGCCTAAAGAATCGTTTAGATTTCGTTGATGTATTTGCATATCTCCTATGGCGATCTCAATCCTAGAAAGAGCTCTTCTTACCTGTAAAGGATGTAGATAAAGAGTTTCAACATTATTTTGAATTTGATTTGAATCTACGATGGAGATGAGCCCTATGGCACTCACAAATAGATAGATGACGATGAAGGTGAGTACTAATTGATTTCCTATTTTGGTGTCTCTGATTTTCATTCTGATTTCCTCGATTTCCTTTGAAATATAGATGTATTGAATCCTAAATGTTTTAATTGATCATGATGAGTAACCAATAATCTTTCAGCTTCTCCTATGATTAAGAATCCATTAACTGCGAGTGCTCCGATCAATTTGTCTATGATTATCTTTTGTTGTTTGGGTTGATAATAAATCAAGACATTACAACAAAAGATGATGTCAAATCCACCATATATGCCATCTATTGGGTGAAGAGATTTCTCATCGACTAGATCAAGTTTAGAAAAGTGGACATGTTTTTTTACAGAATCGTTTAAGAGATAAGATTGTTCATTCTTGGTAAAGTAGTGTTGAACTACTTTCAATTTTGCTTTTTCTACATCATTGAAATCATAAATTCCTTTTTGTGCTTGGGTTAGGGCATATTCAGAAATGTCTGTCCCAAATATTCTATAAGGAATGTTGGTTCCAAGCTTTTCTTTGAGCTCTTCAAATAGAATCGCCACAGAATAGGGTTCTTGACCTAATGCGCAAGCAGTAGACCACACCCGTATCTCTCGCTTCTTATCATGATCAATTATCAAGTGTGGAAGTAAAGTGTTTTCCAATAGTGAAAAAGTCAGATCATCTCTAAAAAATTGACTGGTCGTATTGCATAGTTGCTGACTCAAAGCATTAATCTCATCAATATCATTCTCAAGAAAACTGATGTATTCACTTAATGTTTTAATACCGCATTTTAGCTGACGATCATTTATTGTATTTTTGAAAAAATCACCATTTAAAGAACTAACATTCCTGTTAGTCTTTTTAAGCATGATTTCCGAGATTCTTAAGAGATCTTGATTCATGGCTTTCCTGTGAATTCTAAAATTCGATTCACTAATATAAATTATGCGAAAATCAATATATATATGTTCATTATATGATATCTAGAGTAAATAAAACGGTATTTCGAGATTTTCTGTATTTATTTCACAATTCAAGTTTATAAGTAGATTATTTAAGCGATAGCACTATTGGCTTTTGTTTTAAGTCTATTAAAAACTGGCATTTTGTCTATTTGAGTTTATAATCAAATTGTGTCTTCGAATAATCATCTTTTTAGTAAATATGAAATAGAGGTAAGAATATGGCAGGTAAAAGTTTTGGATTAAGCATCAATAGAAACTTTCCGGCGCTTAGGCACCGTAATTTCAGATTATTTTGGATAGGACAATGTTTTTCCTTGATTGGGACATGGATGCAAAATATAGGACAATCTTGGTTGGTTCTAGAATTGACCCATTCAGCGTTTTTATTAAGTATCGTAACGATGATGCAGTTTCTTCCGATGTTGCTTTTCTCATTGGCCTTTGGGACACTCATAGACAAGTTCCCCAAGAAAGCAGTCCTTATTTTTACTCAAACAGCGATGATGATCCTTGCTTTGGTCTTAGCGACTTTGACCTATTTTAATGTGATCGAATATTGGCATATCGTAGTGCTAGCTTTGGCTTTAGGGATCGTCAATACTTTAGATATGCCTACTCGACAGGCATATATGTCTGAGATCGTAGAACGAAAAGATCTGATGAATGCGGTGGCTTTGAATTCCAGTATCTTTAATTTAGCTCGTATCATCGGTCCTGCGATCGCAGGCATCATGATTGGACTATGGGGAATCGCGATCTGTTTCTATCTCAATGCGTTAAGTTTCTTAGCGGTTATCGCAGGACTCTTTATGATCGATGCGGTTGGAAAACCTTTAGTGGCGATGAGTCAACATTTCTTTAGAAGCGTTGTTGAGGAAGCCATGAATGGATTAAA
>CAIXIN010000062.1 GCA_903919545.1 uncultured bacterium
CGATGATGTTTGGAAAACCTAAGAGAAGACCTGCCGCACCCATCAGTTTGATGTCTGCGCCTCCAAATCCACCAGTCAAGACTGCAATACCATACATAGGTAAACTGATCACAAACATCCCAAAGATGGTCGTCATAGGATTAGGTAAATAAATGATCATCGAAGCAATCCCTAGAATAAGAATAAAGATGGAGAATCCATCATCGAATTCCATCGTATCAAGATCAATCATCGATAAGACCACCAAGGTCGCCGTCAATAAGAGCCCAAATACTGTATTTAAACTATATCCAAAACGAAGATAGACTAAAGTAAATAAGACTCCTGTCAATAGTTCAATCAAAGGATATCTTATCGATATCTTCTCATGACAGTATCGACACTTTCCTTTTAGGAAAATATAAGAGAAGACAGGAAACAGATCGAAGGCACCTAGTTCATGATGACAGGATGGACAAAAGGATCTTCCTTTAACGAAATCTAGCTTTAAAGGAATCCTGTAGATCAAGACATTTAGAAAAGATCCGATGATGAGGCCAAAGATGAATACAAAGAGAGATATAAGGATGGTTAAGTTCATGAATCCATTATAACAAGGCTTTATTCTACGGTCACGGATTTCGCTAAATTTCTTGGTTTATCGACATCTAAACCTTTCAAAACAGAGGCATAATACGCAAAGAGCTGTAGAGGTATGATCGCAACCAAAGGAAGTAGAGAAGGCTGAACCTTTTGGATGATGAAGATATGATCAGCCACATCGGTCTCAAACATTGGATCATCTAAGGCAAAAAGGAAAACATTTGCGCCTCTTGCCTTGACTTCTTTGATGTTGGAGATGATCTTCTCAAAGAGTTTTTCTTGGGTGGCTAAAGCAACGACAGGGACATGATCACTGATCAAAGAGATGGTGCCGTGTTTTAGTTCACCTGCAGGATAAGCTTCAGAATGAATATATGAGATCTCTTTTAGCTTCAATGAAGCTTCTAAGGATAAGGCATAATCTAAGCTTCTTCCAATAAAGAATAATGAACGTTGACTTACGATCAACGAAGCCAATTGCTTGATGTGTTCCTTTTCATTAAGAATACCTGAAACCAAATCAGGGATCTTATGAAGATCTTCGATAAACAAAGAAATATCAGCATCAGTACATAATCCATGTAGACGTTGTAGTTTCTTCGCCAATAAAGTCAATAAAGCTGATTGAACGAAGTAAGCTTTTGTAGAGGCCACAGCGATCTCTAAGCCTGCCCAAGTATATAAGACCACATCAGCTTCTCTTGCGATACTAGACCCTACTACATTGACCACAGCGATGGTTTTTATCCCATGAGATTTCGCTAAACGTAAAGCCGCTAAAGTATCTGCGGTCTCTCCTGATTGTGAGATCACCATAACTACTTCGCTAGAGTTTAAAATAGGTTGACCATATCTAAATTCACTGGCGATATGGACATCGACAGGTATACGAGCTTCCTGTTCGATCATATGTTTACCTATCATCGCTGCATGCATGGCTGTTCCACAAGCTACCAAATGAAACTTTTTAATTGAACTTAAGAAATCATCACTGAGTCCTTCATCGGTAAAATCGATTGTATGATCTTTTAGTCTAGGATTGATCGCATTCATGAGTACTTTAGGTTGATCATGAATCTCTTTCAACATAAAATGAGGATAACCTTCTTTTTCAGCCGATTGTCTATCCCAAGAAGCACTTTGGATTTCTTTATGGATCTCTTCTAAATCATTGTCTAGGATGGTGATCTTGTCTTTCTCAACGATGGCGATTTCGCCTTCTTCAAGTAGATAATAATCTCGTGTATAATCTAAGATTGCTGTGATGTCTGAAGCGATGAAGTTTCTATCTTTGCCTATACCTACGATCAAAGGAGAATCTTTTCTGATCGCATAGATCTGATCAGGATGACCATCAAAGATCATACCTACTGCGTAAGATCCTCTGATCTTCTCTAAGACTTTACGTATCGCATCTATTGGATTGCCTTTTTGAACATAATAGTAATCTAAACATTTCGCCAAGGCTTCTGTATCCGTTGCGGATTCAAAAGTATAACCTTTACGTATCATACGAGCTTTGATGAAAAGATAATTCTCAATGATCCCATTATGGACCAAGGATACTCGATGATTCCCATGAGGATGAGAATTCACATCGGAAGGTTCCCCATGAGTAGCCCAACGGGTATGGCCTATCCCAACACCTCCATCTAATGGATGCGTTTCTAATTTCTTGACCAGATTATCGATACGGCCTTGAGTCTTAACAGTCTTTATGACCCCATCTTCAAATATCGATAAACCTACTGAATCATAACCTCTATATTCCAATTGTCTTAATCCCGTGATTAAAACATCGGCAGCCTGTTGTTGAGCAACAACTCCAACTATTCCGCACATAATTATAAATTCCTTTCATAAGTGATAAGAAGGCTCTGTTGATTTGTCCTTCATTTGACGACACACTATTTGCCGAAGAGGCATCCGCCGAAACTTTCGATACTCCTCTTTCCTCGTCACTGCCATTGCAGCCGGGCGCTATTACTATAACTACAACATCTTCTCTTCTTTGAGAGGTTCTCCTTTTAAGTAGTTTATCATACCTTAAAGTCTATAAACAACCCTAGATAGTGTGCATTTCACTCTTTTAGGAAGATGAAGTATATATCGATCAGAAATTTACCTTAAACCATCACCTAGTGATCACTCTAACAATCATTTTTCATAGTGAGATAAAACCCCTTTAAATGAGAAGGGTTTTGATGTTTTCTACTGACAAACTAAAAAAGAATGTGTATAATATACAGGCATCGGGACGTAGCACAGCTTGGTAGTGCACTACCTTGGGGTGGTAGGGGTCGCGCGTTCAAATCGCGTCGTTCCGACCAATGCGGCCGTAGCTCAGTTGGATAGAGCGAGCGCCTCCTAAGCACTAGGTCACAGGTTCAATTCCCGTCGGTCGCGCCAACTATCCTTTATTGAAGATTTATAGAAGTATGCACCAGTGGCGGAACTGGCAGACGCGCACGTTTGAGGGGCGTGTGATTTATTCGTACGGGTTCAAGTCCCGTCTGGTGCACCATTAAAATTAATCCCATTTATATATTGAAAAAGCTCTTATTCTATAAGGGCTTTTTCATGCTTCATTTTTTTGAAATATCATATTTTTAAATAGTTCTTTAAAACTACTTCATTTCTTTTAACTATGAATTTAAAATAAGCTTTGATGCATTTTCGATTATGTTCATTCACATCCGATATCAATCTATGACATATAAAAAGCTATTTAAGATTTAAGTGCTTATGCGTATATTCTAAATACCTTATTCAAGTGGTTTATCAACAGGATCAAAATCAAAGTAAATCCGATTGCGACCATCACGCTTAGCATCATAGAGTTTATGATCAGCCCGCTTTAATAAGTCATGAACCGACCCATCTGTATATCTAACGACTCCACCACTTAAACTAACTTTGATTTCTTGTTCAGAGAGTCTTGTATTCTCAAAACTAATTTTGATGCGTTCAACTATTTTCTCGATAATAACTTGTGAAGTATCATACAAAATGATTGAGAATTCATCGCCTCCATGCCTAAATGCAATGTCGGTACTTCTGATCAATTTCAAAATTGTACTTCCTGTTTCTGCCATGACTTGGTCGCCTATATGATGACCGTAAGTATCATTGATATCTTTAAAATGATCTATATCCATGACTATTAGATAGAACGTCTTGTTTTCTTTGATTGAAAGATCACGATAATACTCTAATGCTTCCATGAAATGTCGGTGATTGAATAATTTAGTTAGTCCATCAGTTTTAGATAAGTTGTTTAAATCACTAAATACAATATTATAAGGCTTCTGGATTCCATCGATTACAACAACCTGATATAAGAAGGAGAACGATACGACTCTAATAAAGTGACCTAGGAAATTCTGTACTCCATAAACGTTATTATATAGAGTGAACATGAATCCAGAAAGAGCAAATAATACCAATACTATAAATACCGTATTGAATATATTGGCTGGTACCTTGGATTTATCTCTATAAAGTAAAATCATTTCAATGATATACATGCCAATAATAATATACTCAGAGACTCGCTTAAATAAGGTAAGACCTTGACCATCAACAAAGCAAGTAGGGAATAGTCGCAGGAAGCATAGAACTGTAAATACAAGACCAACTACTATGAGCAAAGTAAAGGGAATCCAAAAGTTGGAAACTCTATCTCCACCTAGGATTGCAAATAGAATCGCAAATACCTGAATGTAGCCTAGAACAATCCAAAGCTGGGTGGGAAGGTTGGCATCATAACCAGGTATCAATCCCATACCCTTATATGTAATGGCATGTAGAAAGGTGATTATGGCTATTACGAGTGAACCTGATCCAATAATGGATATGAACGAAGCATTTTTAAATCGTCTTGATATAAAGGAGACGGTAAAGATAAGAACGCCTAAAATTATTGCATAAGATTCAATCAACAAGTGAAAAACAAGATAATTATATCTCGATAATAAATACATAGACAATCCTATTAAGATTGTTAATGAACTCCAGATTATTTTTTTTAGCATATCCTAAATCAATTATATCATAAATATATTTTTGTTTATAAGCTGTTTAATAACAACGAGATTCTGTCACTTTTTAATCAATATTTCAAGATCTAAATCGTTAAAAACATCATGCATAATGCTTTACTATTCAATGACTATTTTAACGTTTAGTACAATAATCAGTGATGGATATCATATCCTGATTTTGAAAGATACTATTACCCAAAACCACTACTCACAAACTTGGTATAGAGATTTAAGTATAAGAGCCATTGGTATATTTCAGACACACCTTGATCAGGTGCGAAATCTTGTCGACAGAGGTTGAATTTTTAATATTTATAGCGGATCAAGTGGATATATTACGATGGATTCAAACATATCTATGCTTCTGTTATTTGAAGTTTAAAGGTTGTTCTTAGTGATAATGCCTTATTTTATTTAAAAATTAAGTTATTAAATATCTTGATATGAAAATTTGTTAAAATCATCTGTGAAAGGGCTTGCAAACGGATAAATAAGTGGTATAGTGTATACATATTGTGGTATATACCACGAAAGGGGGATAACCGACTAAGATAGTTACCATTAATAGATTAAGACTTTAGTAATGTTAAAAATAACAGAAAGGGAAAGTATGGAAAAATTCAATATTTGGATGGAATCTAAGTTTGTACCTATCGCGGCCAAAATAGGATCTGAGAAGCATCTTATCGCGATCCGTGATGCTTTCATTGCTATGATGCCTATCACCATGGCTGGAGCTATCGCTGTCTTGCTTAATGTTTTAGTGAGAGATATCCCATCAACTGAATGGGTCAATCAACCTGGTATCCCAGCAGCATTCTCATGGCTTATTTCTATTAATGGCAACGTTTGGTGGGGCACCAATGCCATGTTTGCATTGGTTCTTGTCTTCGCATTAGGCTATAATTTGTCGAAGGCATATGATGTAAATCCTTTAAGCGGGGGATTGGTTGCTTTTGCTTCTTATATCACTACTGTTCCAGCAGCTACAGCAGCGCTTGGCGGATGGGGATATGTGGCTTGGAGCTATACCAATGGGACAGCGATCTTTACCGCTATGTTCGTTGGCTTCGTTTCCACTTTAATTTTTGCTAAACTTATGAAATCTGGTTTCACTATTAAATTACCTGATACAGTTCCGCCAGCAGTTGGTAAAGCATTCACTGCAATCATTCCAGGAACTATTTCAATTTTCACCTTTGGCGTTCTAACATATTTATTAACAACTTATGCCAAGAGTGACTTGTATACTATTATTTCAACCTATGTACAACAACCATTTATGGGCTTGTCTCAAGGCTTACCAGCAGTTATCATCATGACATTCTTCGTTCAATTGTTCTGGTTCTTTGGTTTACATGGATCCAATATTCTCGGTCCTGCACTGGATGGTATTTATGGTCCAGCATTAACGATGAATACAGCGGCTTTCCAACTTAAGGAAAAGCTTCCATTCTTATGGACTCGCGGTTCTTTCGATGCATATGCATGGATGGGTGGAGCTGGTTGTACTCTTGCGCTTGTAATTGCAATCCTATGGTTGTCAAAACGCGAAGAACAACGAGTTGTTGCTAAACTCAGTTTACCTATGGGCGTATTCAACATCAATGAACCCGTAATGTTCGGAATTCCAGTTGTATTATCCCCTATCTATTTCATTCCGTTTATTGTTATCGCTCCATTATTGGTAACTATTGCTTATCTTGTAACTGCTGTTGGGTTAGTACCTCCAGTAGCACTTGCAGTACCTTGGATCGTGCCTCCAGTTCTGTACGCCTTCTTAGCTACCGGTGGTAGTTTAGCAGCTGCGCTATTGGCTCTGTTCAATTTGGCCTTAGCGACACTTATCTGGGCATTCTTCGTTAAGTTAGCAAATAAAGTTTAATAACCTAAGATTATATGTTTAAAGACAAGCAGGGCAAATTTACTTTGTCCTGCTTGTTTACATATAAATTCAGTTATTAGCTTAAGGATTGAAGATTTGGTTTATAATTAGATTGTTGCATATTGGTGGAGAACACAGGAGGGTAATTATGATTGTTGTAGAATGCGGATTAAAGAAAGATCTTATCATAAACTTGCTAACGAGTTATAAAGGGGAGCTGTCCTTTAGTCATATATCAACGGAAGGTATGATTATGAAGTTTGAAGTAACAGGCGGATCTGATGATCTGGCTGTATCCATAGCGAAAAAATTGATCAAAGCAGATGAAATTGGTCGAATTTTATATGTGAATGTAAGGGTAGCCCTATGATGAATCAATGGTCTTGGTTTTGGATCTCAGTCGGTTTCTTAATGATTTTTTGTTCACCTATTGTAGGTAATCAATGGATTATGCTTGCTAGTGGGCTATCACTGGTCATCTTTTTCGGAATTAAAGTTTTTAAGAAGAAAAAATAAGGAGAACTCAATGAACGTTACTGTTAAACTAAAAGCTACTCCGCAAGAAATCTACGGACTTATTCAACAATCTTTGATCGCGGAATTTCCTAATGGTGTGGAATTAAGACAAGGAGCTGTCTACGAGAAATCGATTAAAAGCATTTTAGGACAAAACATCCCACAAACGGTTAAAATCCTAGATTTGGAAAAAGATAAAAGTTATAAAGCAGAGTTCAGTCATGCAGACAGTTGCTATACTGTTTCATATCAATTGACAGCATCTAGTGAAACTGAAACCGATGTTTTCTATGAACAAACATATATGAGTGGAGCAGAACTCAAACAATGGAATTATCGTTTGTTGTCTAAATTCTATGAGAAAGGTGCTGTTAAAAAATTAACTTCCATGTTGAAACAGATGGAAAGTCACATTATCACTAACAGAAAAGAATCATGAAGCGTTTAGGAATATCTATCTATCCTGAACATGGATCAATTGATCAAATAAAAGTTTATTTATTGAAAGCGAGTCAATTAGGATTTAAAAGGGTCTTTACTTGTTTGTTGTCTGCGGAAGGTGAACCCGAACAAGTTAAATTGAGGTATACTGAAGTATGCCAATATGCCAAACAACTTGGAATGGAAGTCATCATCGATGTAGCCCCATCGGTATTTACCAAATTCGAGATTCAATATGATGATTTGAGTTTCTTCTCGGACTTGGGAGTTTCTGGGATCCGATTGGATGAAGGTTTTGATGGGATGAAAGAAGCGATGATGACCTATAATCCCTTCAATCTAAAGATTGAATTCAATGCTTCTCAACCATCGGGATATATTGATAACATTTTAAGTTATCAACCAAATAAAGAAAAGGTAATTGTTTGCCACAACTATTATCCTCAGAGGTATACTGGTCTTTCCTATAATTTGTTCAATCAACTCAATCAAAAATTTCAAGAAAAAAATATAACGATTGCTGCCTTTATCAATAGTCAAGCTGAGGATACATTTGGACCTTGGCCATTAAAAGAAGGCCTTTGTACCCTTGAGATTCATCGTGATTTACCACTTAGTTTACAAGCAAGACATATGAATGCGACCAATCAAATTGATGATGTCATTATTGGAAATTGTTTCGCGAGTGATGATGAACTTAAGGAATTAGCTTCTTTGGATCCAAATGTTCTGACGTTTAAAATCATGCTTGAACCTAATGTATCAGAAACAGAACAGGATATTATATTCAATTTTCCTCATTTTATACGAGGAGATATGAGTGATTATATGGCGAGATCTACAATGAGTCGTATTGTATATGCCATGTCAACCATAACCCCAAACCATACACGAGATTTAAAACGTGGAGACATAGTTGTACTCAATGATTTGTACGGACGTTATAAAGGTGAACTACACATTGTATTACAGCCTATGCCAAATGAAGGTAATAAAAATGTGGTTGCTACATTAGCTCAAAATGAGCTTCTATTATTAAATTTCGTAGAACCATGGAAGCCGTTTAAATTGATCAAGTAAAGGAGGTTGACCTATGATTCCTATATATAAACAATTGATTGAGAAAATTAAAAAAGATGTGGAATCAAAGGAAATCAACAGTCCCGTTTTATCTGAACGCGAAATGGCTCAAGAATACGGGGTTTCTAGAATGACAGCCCGAAAAGCCATTGACGATCTTGTCGATGAAGGTGTGTTGTATCGCGATAAGAATAAGGGGACCTTTGTAGCTGATAGAAAACTAAGACGTGTGTTTGAATCGAATTGGATCTTCAGTTCGATCAATGCTGAAACCACGCATATGTTGCTGTACTATGATGTTAAAAATGGAGATCAACAGATCGCGGATCTGTTGAACAGTGATCCAGATCGATTGTTTATTCGTTTGGTAAAATTGAATTCAAATAAAAAGCCATGTTCAATTGATGAAATTTACATGATGATGAGTGTTGCATCAAAGTATAAGTTGGATGTATTAGAAAATATGATGAATCTACATGCGATCATTGAACGAGATGAATTCGTAATCAAGCAACATTTTACGCCTACCATCGTGCCTATCAAATACACTGCGTTATTGGACCTAAAAATAAATGATATGGTTTTGGAAGTGAATAGTGAAATTTGGACAAAGAATGGAACTTTTTTTGGGTTAATTGTAACCTATATCAATACGCGCAATTATTTTGTTGCTGTAACGCTTTAAGTTTAATAGTAATGATTGAAATCTACTTTTAGAGGTTGAATAGAATATCTAGTATATCCACAATAAAGGAGAATCAAAATGAAAAATATAGTTTTAATCTGTGCCGCAGGCATGAGTACGAGCTTATTGGTGTCCAAAATGCAAAAGTGCGCAAATGATGTCAATTACGATTGTCATATTCAGGCATATGCCCTCAGTGAAGCCAAAGAAGTGATCCCAGCTGCGGACATTGTCTTACTTGGTCCACAAGTAAGATACAACCTGAAAAGTATAAAAGAACAGTATCCTGCTAAGAAGATTGAACTCATAGATATGGCTCATTATGGAGCAATGAACGGCGAAGCAGTTTTAAGTTTCGCGAGAAAGTGTATTGATTGATATGGAAGGATTAGAACTGATCTGTTTTCAGATCATCTCGTCAGTAGGCACAGCTCGTTCGATTTTTATAGAAGCCATTCATGAGGCCAAAGAAGGCAATATTCAAGCTGCTAGAGACATGATAACAGAAGGAGCTGAAGTCTTTACACAAGGACATCACAGCCATATGGAGCTTATACAAAAAGAGGCTTCTGGAGAAAAAACTGAAATCAACCTCTTACTGCTCCATACAGAGGATATGTTGATGAGTGCTGAAAGCTTCCGCATATTAGCCATTGAATTTATTGATCTTTATGAAATCCTAAACAAGAAACTAAAGTAAGCTATTAGAAGTACCGATAGATTAAATAAACGTTAAGTTCGAAATTTGTTATCACCCTGAGTATATCAGGGTCTTTTTTATGGTGAATTAAAGAATAGTAAAGAAAATAAAATGATATTTTAAGTGAAATAACTCTTCATCTTTGACTTATTGACTTATGTCATGACATTAGTATATAATATTTCTGTAAGCGTATACACGCTGAAAAGGAGAAAGTGAGTATCTATGAA
>CAIXIN010000063.1 GCA_903919545.1 uncultured bacterium
CCTTAAAGAATTAAAGAAGAAGTAAGTAAATAAGAGGTGAAGCCATCCAATATGGATGGCTTTTTCTATTTTTATAGGAAAAGTAAAGATGACCGAGTAAATTTAAATACTTCAAATTCACTTCACAATACAGTTATAGACTACAAAGGTCAAAGGAGACACTGTATGTTAGAACTAAGAAACATTAAGAAATCGTATAAATTAGCAGGGCAATGGATACCTGCGTTAAAAGGCATTGATTTAGAATTTAAAGCGCAAGAGTTTGTTTCAATCTTGGGGCCTTCTGGTTGTGGTAAGACAACCTTACTCAATCTTATTGGGGGTTTAGATCGTTATACCTCCGGAGATCTCTTGGTTGAAGGCAAATCCACCAAGGATTTTAGTGATGCGGAATGGGATGCGTATCGTAACGCAACGATTGGCTTTGTCTTTCAAAGCTATAACCTTATTTCTCATTTATCGGTATTGGATAATGTTGAAATGGCTTTGCGTTTATCAGGAGTTCCTGCTAAAGAGCGTCGCGATAGAGCCATTAAAGTCTTAACTGAAGTAGGTCTAAAAGATCATCTTAAAAAGAAACCCAATCAGATGTCCGGAGGACAGATGCAAAGAGTGGCCATTGCGAGAGCCTTGGTTAATAACCCAAAAGTACTCTTGGCGGATGAACCGACGGGAGCCATCGACAGTAAGACCAGTGATCAAATCATGGATCTCATCAAAGAGATCGCCAAAGATCGACTGGTGATCATGGTAACTCATAACCCAGAAATCGCTGAGAAATACAGTGATCGTATCATTCGTTTACTCGATGGAGAAGTCATCTCTGATTCAAATCCAACCCAACTCAATAAAGATGGGGAGAAGATTACTAAACTAAAGACAAAACGTACAACGATGCCTTATCTTACCGCCATCAAAACCAGTATGATGAATCTGCTGACAAAAAAGGGTAGAACCATCGTCACCGCTTTTGCGGGTAGTATTGGGATTATAGGGATTGCCTTGGTACTTTCGATTTCCAGTGGAATGACAAACTATGTCAACAATATCCAAAGCGATACCTTAGCTGGATTCCCTTTGGTGATCAATCAAAATGTATCTACCACTAGTTTCGGCCCTCCTGATCCTACCGCGATCGCTCAAGGAGCGAGTACGGGTGATTTCCCAACGATAGAAGTCATTTATTCTTATGATCGTGCATCAGCTACCGTAGCCCATCAAAACATCTTAGACGATGCTTTCATCGCTTATCTGGATGCGATGGATCCTACGTTATACAACTCTATTTCTACCACCAAAGGGATATCGCTCAATATCTTGGCGAAAACTTCCACTGGTGAAATCGTCAAAACGTCTTCTGGAAGCTCGAGTGGAGCCACAGATGGACCACAGTCTACGACCGTATTCAGTTCTATCCCAAACAATCCTGAGTTTGTTAAGAGCCAATACGATGTCCTTTATGGACAGTATCCTGAAGCCTATAATGAGCTTGTCTTGATTGTTGATTCGCAGAATCAATTGGATGTTGCTGTATTGACCGCCTTAGGTATTACCATCGATGAGACGTATACCTTTGACTCCTTGATTGGAACCCAAGTCAAAGTCATACCGAATAATCTTGCCTACACAGAGTTCCATAGTGTCTATATCCCATCGTCGGATATGGCCACTCAATATGATTCTTCAGAGGCCATTACCTTAACGGTAGTTGGGATCATGCGTGTGAATCCTGATGCCTCAAGTGAGGTCTTGGATACAGGTATCGGATATACCACCATGTTGACAGACATGATGTTGACCTCTGCCTTAAACTCAGACATTGTTTTGGCTCAGATTGCTAGCCCAGACATCAACATATTGACAGGCAGAGCCTTTAATACCCAGATCTCTTATCAAGATGTGATGCAAAGTATTGGTGGGGATGCTACTCCTACCAGTATTCAGATTTATCCTACTTCCTTTGAATCCAAAGATACCATCAAGACGTATTTGGATGCATATAATACTGATAAAACCGATGAAGAATCCATTGTCTATAGCGATATGGCGGAAAGTATTGCCTCTTCAATGACAGATATTATTGATTCAGTAACCTTGGTTCTTGCGGCTTTCGCAGGGATATCTCTACTTGTTTCTTCCATCATGATTGGGATCATTACCTATGTTTCAGTCATTGAGCGTACCAAAGAAATCGGCATCATGAGAAGCTTAGGGGCTCGTAAACGGGATATCTCTCGCATCTTCAATGCGGAAACCATCTTGATTGGATTAAGTGCAGGATTGTTAGGAGTAGGGTTAACTTGGATCTTGATGTTTCCGATAAATATCGTCATCAACAATATGTTGAGTATGCCTAATTTTGCCAACCTTTCCTTTACCAATGCGGCAGCCTTGCTGGTTTTAAGTACAGTCCTGACTTTGGTGGCTGGTTTGATCCCAAGTAGAGTGGCAGCCAATCAAGATCCTGTTGTTGCCTTGCGGACTGAATAAGTTTGAGTATGGTATAGTAAACATAAGAAAAGGAAAACCCATGACCAAGATCTTACTGTGTGAAGATGATGCCCATATTCGTAAACTGATCGCAACTTACCTATCCTCTCAAGGATTCATTATCCTTGAGAGTGATAATGGGATGAGTGCCTGGTCACTCTTTCAAAACGAAAAGATAGATCTGGTCATCACTGATTTGATGATGCCTAAAATGGATGGGTTTTCCTTAACTCAAAAAATTAGAAGTTCTCAAAAGGATCTGCCTATTTTAATCTTAAGTGCTTTAGAAAGTGTGGAAGACAAAGAGAAAGGTTTCATTAGTGGAACGGATGATTATATGGTCAAACCCATTGATCTAAAAGAACTCCTCATGAGACTAAAGGCCTTGATTAGAAGATATAAGATCATCATGGAAGACAAGATTACTTTAAAGAATCTTCTTCTTGATCAAGCCAATAATCAGTGTTTGGTTTCTGGAAAATCCATAGAGTTATCAAAGAAAGAAGTACAGTTACTGTTTAAACTCTTATCATATCCCAACATTATCTTTACGCGTGAACAGTTGATGAACGATATCTGGGGATATGATTCCCAAAGCTATGATCGAACCGTCGATACTCATATTAAACGATTACGTGATTTGGTTATCTGTGATGATTTTGAAATCATTACAGTACGTGGTTTAGGTTACAAGGCGGTCCTCAAATGAACAAACTCAGTGCTAAGATCATCGTCATCTTCCTTGTCTCTCTGTTTTTATCTTCACTGCTTCCTAGAATGCTTATCTTCATAAACAATGAAGGGGTACAATCAACGATCCGCGCCAATGAGTTTTTGGTGGGTACCTTAATTTCGTCGGGAGTTGCCTTGCTTCTATTTGGTTCAGGCATCAACATCCTAATAATCAAGCGTATTATGAAAGTATCTCAAGCCACTAAAAAGATCGCGAAAGGTGATTATGAAGTCTATTTACCTTCTTTGGGTAAAGATGAAATTAGTAGTTTGATTTCAAATTTTAACAGTATGGCTCAAACACTCAAAGCCAATGAGTATCTTCATAAAGACTTTATTCGAAACTTTTCCCACGAGATAAAAACGCCCATTAGTTCAATCAAGGGCTACGCTGAATTGATAGAAGCTTCTGAAAGCAATCCTGAAAACAAGGAATATTTAAGAATCATTATTGATGAATCTTCTCGCTTATCTAGACTGAGTCAAAGTATGCTTCAATTGTCTCAAATCGATTCCGCAAAAATCATCAAGCGAGATGAACCCTATAAAGTAGCGGAACAAATCAGAAACATCATCCAGCTTCATCAACAGGACTGGGAACATAAGAACTTAGAATTCAATCTTCAACTGGATGAGATCTATTGTTCACTCAACAAAGACTGGTTGCATCAACTCTGGCAGAATTTAATTACCAATGCGATCAGATTCTCAAAGCAAGATGGGGTAATCGATATTACTTTAAATGAAATAGAAAATGAATTGATCTTTAAGATCACTGATCATGGATTAGGTATCGCTGATCAAGATAAGGAAAGCATCTTTAAACTCTTCTTCGTTGCGGATCGTTCTAGAAGTAGTCAAAGCAGTGGTTTAGGTTTATCGATCTGTAAAACGATCGTAGATAAATTAGAAGGGAATATTTCTTTTGAAAGCGAAGAGTCTTTTTTTACGACCTTTACTGTGTCTATCCCTATAAATAAAAGTGAAATAATCTAACCTATTCTCTAAATTAATAAAGGCCATCACTCAGTGATGGCCTTTACTAATGGATTTCTTAAACAGGTTTTCGACTAAACTTAGAAATAAATTCTGCTCTTGATCGTACAAGTGATTTCTCAAAGATTTTAGAGATATGTTTTTTAACGGTAGGTTCACTGATGTATAACTTATGAGAGATCTCACTGTTTCCCATACCTGATAAGACAAGATCAGCGACATCTTTCTCTCTTAGTGTTAAGAAAGTAGTGTCGTGATGTTGAAGTTGCTTTGGTTCCATTAAGGTTTCAGCAATCGTATCACTGTTGATGTAGACATTGTTTTGAGCATTTTTTATAAAATCTGCTGCGGTGATGATTTCACTCTCGTTGGTATAGGAACCAATATTGATTGAGAATTTAACATCTGTATTTCCTATGATGAGCTTCGTAGACGTAATTTTCTTAAATAATCGACGGGTAGTTTTATAAGCTTCTTTTTCATCTGTATTATTAAGTACTAAAATAAAACGTAATCCATGATATCTCGCAAGAAAATCTTCTTGATGTAGACAAAAGGGAATCATAAGTCTTCCAACATGTTTTAAGACATCATCGCCGATTTTAAATCCATAGGTCTTATTGATGGCGAGAATATTGTTGATGCTGACGAAGATCAAAGATATAGGTAGTTTTTGTTTATGTGAAGTCTTAATAAGCATAGGAAGTTGTTCCGTCGCATAGCGTCCATTATAGGCGCCTGTTAGAGAATCACGATTGGCTTTAGAATGCATCTCTTCGATGACTTGTACTATGAGGCCTTCGCTTTTCTTCTCTATTTCAACAAGACCTGTATTGGTGATGTCTTTAAAAAGCTCAATAACCATCTTCTTGCCATCTTTAACAATAGGTAAAGCAGTCACCATCGAAGCTTTTCCATTTTGATAAACAATCTTAGAGTAACTTTTATCTTCGTTATACGCTTTCTTAGAAATACAATTAACACAACTTAACTCATTTGACCAGATCTCATAACAATGATGAGCACTTGAAGTCTTAGTTTCATCATGGCCAAAATCACCTTCGATGAGGGTGTGTGTCTCAGGATCTACATAACGATAATGGTCAAACAGTTGTTTGAAGAGTTCTTCTGTGATTTTAAAATCAAGTTCTTTATCCATAAATACTCCTGTTTTATATAATTACATTACTCGTAAAAAGTATACTTTAGTACCATATTATTTAGTTGCTAAGTTATATATGATAGTAGCATAAGTTGAATACAAAAGAAAGGTGGTTTACCACATGAAACTCAAACTTACCGTATTAGCATTCTTAGCCGTATTGTTGATCTCTAGCTTATCAGCAGCAGCATTGACTTCCCTTAGCATTGACAGAACAGTTGAATCAGGCACCGTCTTGGCCGATACAAACGCCAATGTCGCAGTTAAATTCGCAGCCGGAACAGGTTACGCTAGTGTATTGTCTGAAAGCGCCGATGGAAAGGTTGCCTTCGATCTAAGCAAATTGCTCGTTAACTCCGCAAATGGATTTAACACCGATGCTCAATTCGAAATCGGAACCGCATTATTACCTGTATTCGTTCTAACCAACAATTCTGATGACGCTGTTACTGTCGCACTAAGCGGCGCTACTGGTGGCTTAGTCTTGGTTGGTAGTGCATCTGTTGCTTCTGGCGCCTCTGCTAACTATTACTTCACCATTGATAGCACAGGGATCGCTAAGAGTACCGCTATTGGCGGAACGATCCAAGTTCGTTAATCTAATAAACTTATGAAGAAATTGATGTTAGGAGCACTAGTGGTAATAGGGATAGCACTCGCGATTTTAGGGGTTGGATCTGTATCACAGAGTGCCCCTAACATCTCTTATGTTTATTCCGGCAGTATGGAACCAGTCATTCATACAGGTGATGGTTTCATCGTTATCCCAGTCAGTCAAATCAAAATAGGTGACATTGTGTTGTATCGACCCTTAAAGCTCGAGGCAGCACTTATTACCCATAGAATCATCAGTATCGATTCTAACGGTTATGGAACTAAAGGTGATGCCTCGCCTTCTTCAGATCAAGAAGCAGGAGAACCCTTAGTCACATCTGATCGGATCATCGGTAAAGTCCTCGTTTTAAATGGTTCAGTATTTACGATTTCTAAATTAGGTTTATTTGTTTCAGGTCTACAAGAACTTATCGGATCCAATACGGCCCTTGTTTCATCAACATTGATCAGTAGTGGAGTCATGATCATCTTATGGAACCTACTATTTCCTAAGAAGAAACGTAAAAGTAGAAGACGTTGGAGATTGCGCGATGTCTATCAAGGCGCAGCCATCCTCATCTCTGGAATCTTGGTCTTAAGTATCTTAATGGGCTCCTCGATGCAGACCGTAAACTATTTGGTCAGTGATAGTCCTGGCACAGATGGTCTACAAGTCACCACCAATCAAGCAGGTGAAGTCATAGGTACTGTAAAAAACTCAAGCTTATTTCCAGTTGCGAATTATGTATCAGGAATCCTTCCTCTTAAAACCACTTTAAAATCAGAAATCATAAGTCCGTTCTCCTCAAGAACCTTTATGATTTCAGTAGATCCTCAAAAAGATATCGGTTGGTTTCAAGGTTATGTACGTGTGTACAATATCCCTACAGTCCTACCACTAAAAGTATTAGATGTTTTATTTCAAATGAGTCCCTATATCGCATTAGGTGCAGTAGCCATCGCAAGTTATCTGTGGTTATTGCTCATCATAAAGATCTTTGAATATCTATTCAAAGTAGAATCTTGGATACCTCTTCATGCATTAAAAGACAAAGCTTTGTTTAGAAGAGTAAATATATTTCTTAACTCGATGTTTGGTAGAAGGAGGTCTCGATCATGAAGATAAAATCAGCAATAGTACTTATTATCATCGGGTCGATGATCGCGATTTTGAATTTGAATGGAAGCGCAGCCCTTAGTACGCTCAACATCAATAGAAGCAGTATTGGTAGTACAACCATCGTCGATGATTCATCCGTGTTGGCTCCTATTGGTTTCAATAACACCAGCTTCGTGTTGACATCGACATATATGAATGTGGGTACTATAAAAAACAACAGTAATCAGACTTTAAGCTTAAGAATCTATATCGATCCCAATATTACAAAAACAAATAAAAGCTCTACGACTTGGACACTAACATTTAGAATACTGAATCAAAGTAACACTTCATTGACCACCAAAACATTCTCAGGTACAGGAGTAAACAATCCTGGAGCTCAATGGACAACCGCAGTATCCTTAGCTTCTGGAGTTACGTATACAGTACAGGCAAGACTTTCAGTAGGGTCTACATCGAATTTTCAAGCCCCTACATCCTTTAGGTTTGAAGGCATAAAAACAAACATCTTAAACATTGTGATTGCGGATAGCGCAAACTCTCCTCGTAGGCAATCGTATACAGCTCGATAAAGGCGGATCTTATGAAAACTTGGATAAAGAAAAACGGAATACTTACTCTATTGATGATTGCCTTAATCGCTTCATCTTTTTACAGTTATACCACGTATAAACCTCTTCCTGAATCGATCTACGATGAGGTAACGCTTCAAGTGGATCCTGATTATCAAATTAAGACAACCAAGGCCAGTATATTATGGCCTGAAAATACGCTCCTTGATCAAGGTAATAAGGCTTATTTCTACGCAGTTGAACCAATGGTTCATTATACGCCCAGTTTAACTTTGATTGGAGCCAATAGCGCAGGTTTAAATGGGACTGCTCAAATCACATTAACCATTCAAGCTGTTAATGATAAACAAGAAGTCTATTGGACCACAGTGTATCTTCAAAACCCTAGTGAAAACTTTCAGATCACTGCGGGTAACCAATCCATCGATTTGGGCAGTGTCGATATCAAGATCTCAGAGATCACAGCCATCATCGATTCAATCAGTTCAGAGCTTAACTTCACCAATGCGATCTTTCAATTGATCGTTAATGTGCAAGTTCAATACACAGGCAAAGTAAACAATGTTTCTCTAAACAATACCTTAAATTCACCTTTAGCACTTAGCTTCGATGGGGTTAGTTTCAACGTCCCAAAAACATCTGACGGTATCACAAAGATTACCCTCTCTGTGAATCCTGTGGGAACTTCCTATAACTTGGTTCAACAGATCCAAACCAATCCTCTTCCTTTCGGATTAGTTTCATTAAGTGTATTGTCTTTACTTATCATTGTTTATTTAAGAAACAGAAGCGTTAGTGAAAACAAACGTCAACATCGTAAATACAAAGAATGGATCACTGATGGGAGTGTCTCTACAAAAGATCATATCAACATCAACGTCAATACTTTAGAAGGCTTAGTTGATTTGGCCATCGATTTGGATAAACGTGTTATCTATGATGCGGATAAAGAAAAGTATCATGTCTTAGAAGAAACCCTTATCTATACCTTTGACCCTAATCGTAAGAAGAACAGTTCTAAAGGTGAGAAGAAACTGTTAGGTAAGATCCTACTAGAATCCAATGCGATCCTTCCTGAACAACTCGAAGTTGGCTTACTCTATCAACAGAAGTTTGATCGTCAATTGGGCATTAGTTTAATGGAGTTGGGTTTCATCGATGAGACGACCCTTTATAGTACTTTAGCTGCTCAAGTCAACATTAGATTCCTTCATCTAGATCCTTCGTCGCTTATGATCGATGAAGAACTCTTGAAGAAGTTTACCTTAAACAGAGCTCGTGCTTTAGAAGCACTTCCTTTAGGACTTAAGAAAGATGGTAAGCTGGTCGTTGTATGTGCTAACCCATCACGAAAAGGCATCGCAGAAGCTTGTGCTGAAGTGTATAAAGTGGAAGTAGAATTGGTTGTGACCTTACCTTCAACGATCTATCAAACGATTGAACACTTATCAAAAGTAGAAAAAGAACGCTTAAACCCTCAAAAGGAAGCATCCTTATCCCAACAGAATCTAAACAAGGATGAACAAGATGCCTTCTTAAAGAATTATGTCTTGGGAAATATCGATCTAGAACAATTGCTTAAAGGCTGTGGTTTAGTAGGCGATCAGATCTTAGACAATGTCCCTGATAAAGACCTGTTGATGCAATCTTTGGTCAATAGTCACTTCATCTCATCCCAAACAGCGCATATCCTAAATGGAATAAAAGCAGCTGTATTGAAAATGAATCGTAGTGATCTTGAGATGCTTGACTGTCCTAAACTAGAAGATGTCTTGATCAAATCCAATTATTTAACTCAAAAAGATTTTGATTGGGCTAGAAGAGAAAGCATCAGAGAAGGCGTAGGCATAGAAAAGATTCTCTTGAGTAATTATTTGGTTTCTCAAGATAGCTTAAATGATGTGAAGAGCTTATTGGATAAACTATCACTCTTATTGAAATCAGAATAGAACTTATACTGTAAGAAACTTAATCATAAGATTGAGTCAGCTTACAGTTTTTTTATTTAAAGGTTGACAAGTCTAACTCTAATCATTATAATAAGCATTAGATTAGAAAATAAGCATAAGTAAAGGAGAATTATGACTCAGAGAGAACAAGAAATCTTAAACATCTTAAAGAAGAATCCTGCGATATCTCAACAAGAACTGGCAGATTCTTTAGGGATCACACGATCCTCTGTCGCTGTTCATATCACCAATCTATTAAAGAAAGGTCACATCTTAGGTAAAGGCTATATCGTAAAAGATAACCCTTATGTCTGTGTGATCGGTGGTTCCAACATCGATATCCAAGGCTTTCCCCAAAATAAGCTCATCATGGCTGATTCCAATATTGGGAAAGTAAAGATCTCCTTAGGTGGAGTAGGAAGAAACATCGCAGAGAATCTAGCTCGCTTAGGCATAGAAACACGTCTCATAAGCGCTGTAGGCGATGATCCTTATGGACATAAGATCCTAGATGAAGCACGCTCTATCGGCTTAGATATGTCTGAGAGCTTAGTGCTTAAAGGCGAAGCCACATCGACTTACTTAAGTATCCTCGATGAGACCCATGATATGGCTGTCGCCATAGCTCATATGGACTCCATTGAACGAATGACTTCTACGTATATTCGTTCTAAAAGACAACTGATCGAAAACGCAGAAGTAGTCATCCTCGATACAAATCTGCCTTATGAAGTCATAGAGACCTTAGTCACGACCTTTAGAAAAACAGATTTCTTTCTAGATACTGTCTCTACCGCAAAGGCATTAAAAGTAAAACCTTTGATTGGGAAGTTCCATACGATCAAACCCAATAAGTTAGAAGCAGAGATCTTATCAGGCATCAAGATAAAAACCGATGAAGACCTCATCAAAGCCTCTACGATTCTTCATACTCAAGGCGTTCAGAGAGTATTCATCAGTTTAGGTTCAGAAGGTGTCTTCGTCAGTGATCAAGGCAAAAGCGCACGATACCCAGCTCCACCAGTTCAAATCATCAACGCCACAGGCGCGGGAGATGCGTTTATGGCGGGACTAGCGTATGCCTATGTCCAAGGCAAGACAACCAAAGAAGCTTCTCTGATTGCGATGGCGTGTTCATCTATTGCCTTAGCCCATGAAGATACGATCAATCCTAACTTATCTCAAGAAACACTAAACGAAAAACTCAAGGAGAAAACACATGTTTGAAAAATACCTCGATATTAACCCAGAAGTCGCAGCCGCTTTAAAAAGCGGTAAAGCAGTAGTTGCCTTAGAATCCACCATCATCTCTCATGGGATGCCTTATCCTAAGAACGTAGAAACAGCACTCAACGTAGAAAAAATCATAAGAGAAAACGGAGCTATACCCGCTACGATCGCGATCTTAAAAGGAAGACTTAAAGTGGGATTAACAGCGGATGAGATCGAATACTTAGGCAAAGCTAAAAATGTGGTCAAATGTTCAAGAAGAGATATACCTTTCATTATCGCTAAGAAGCTTGATGGGGCTACCACAGTAGCGTCAACGATGATCCTAGCCTCTATGGCAGGCATCAAGATCTTTGCGACAGGTGGTGTAGGTGGTGTTCATCGTGGAGCTCAAGAAACATTTGATATCTCAGCTGATCTATTAGAACTCGCTCAAACGGATGTCGCAGTAGTTTGCGCAGGTGCGAAATCTATTTTGGATATTGGTTTAACTTTAGAATATCTAGAAACCAATGGGGTTCCAGTAGTCGGTTATCAGACCGATGAATTA
>CAIXIN010000064.1 GCA_903919545.1 uncultured bacterium
AGGACCTGATAAACCAGGTAAGTTTGGACCTTATGTCCAATCAGAACGCTTACCTATGTATAAACAATATGCCTTAGATTTGGTGAAACTTAAAGGAGCCCATGTGTGCTTCTGTCAAGAAGATATCATCCAAGGTCAACGAGATGCGGCTGAAAAAGCAGGCGTACCTTTTAAATTTACCGATCCTTGTCACTTCTTGACTCAGGAACAGATCGATCAAAGAGTATCCTCAGGAGAAGCTTTTGTCATTCGTCAAACCATCAAACCTGGTGTATCTACGATCTTTCATGATGAAGTCTATGGAGACATCGAAGTAGAACGTGAGATCTTAGATGAACAGGTCCTCTTAAAATCAGATGGATTTCCTACCTATAATTTCGCCAACGTCATCGATGATCATACAATGGAAATCACCCACGTCGTAAGAGGCAATGAATACTTGTCTTCTACCCCTAAATATAACTTGCTGTATGAAGCATTCGGTTGGGAGAAACCCATCTATATACATGTCCCACCGGTCATGAAAGATGAGACCCATAAACTATCTAAACGTAATGGGGATGCCTCTTTCCAAGATCTCGTCTCAAAAGGTTATTTACCTCAAGCCATCGTCAACTATATCGCACTTTTAGGTTGGTCACCAGAAGGCACCCAAGAGATCTTCACATTAGAAGAACTGAAAGCAGCTTTCAGTGTCTCTCGTATTTCTAAATCAGGTGCCATCTTTGACATCGAGAAGTTAAAATGGATGAATGGGATGTATCTTAGAGCCATGAGCTTAGAACAGTTCCATCAGACCTGTTTGCCTTACTATACAGACGCCATCCACATCAAATGTGATCTCAAAGAAGTCAGTAAGATGCTTCAACAACGTGTCAATGTCTTATCAGATATCCCTGAAATGGTGGACTTCTTAGATACGTTCCCAGAGTATGATGTCTCAATGTATTTTCATCCTAAGATGAAGACCGATAAAGGCATTTGTCTAAGAGCGTTAGATGCTTCGCTTCATGTCTATGAAGAAATCAAGGATTGGAATGATCTTATTGAACTTCAAACCAAACTTCAAGAATTACCTGCCTTATTGGGCTTTAAGAATGGCCAAGTCTATTGGCCTATTAGAACCGCTGTCACAGGGAAACAATTTACCCCAGGTGGTGCTTTAGAAATCCCTTATTTCTTAGGCAAAGAAGAAACCATAAGAAGGACCCTGATTGGGATCGAAAAATTAAAAGCCGTTGAATAAACTTAAAGCCTTCTTCACGGAAGGCTTTTTTTCTAAAGGAGAAAAGCTATGCCTGTCAATTTCGATAAGATGCCTGATCGTTTAAACACCAACTGTGTTAAATGGGATGGTTTACCAAACATGTTTAAAGTAAAAGCAGAAGATGAAGTACTTCCGTTTTGGGTCGCAGATATGGACTTTGATTGTCCACAGCCTATCATCGATGCGTTAAGAGAAAGAGTTAATCATGGGATCTTTGGATACACCAGGGTCTCTGATCATTTCTCTCAAAGCGTTGTTTCTTGGATGAATAAGAGACATGGTTCTTGGATCGATCCACAAAGCGTTCGTTTTTCTCCAGGGGTCCTTCATGGGCTCACCAATGCGATCTTAGCGTTCTCTAAGAAAGGGGATGGGGTCATCATTATGACACCTGTGTATTATCCTTTCAATTCGATCATCAAGGATACCGAAAGAGAAGTCATCGAGAATCCTTTGATTGAGATAAACGGTCATTATGAGATCGACTATGAGGATCTTAAGAAGAAAACTTCCCAATCCAAAGCGAAGCTCCTTATCTTATGTAATCCCCATAATCCAGTAGGACGAGTATTTACCCAAGCTGAACTCACTAGAATAGGTGAGATATGTGTTCTTAATAAGATCACAGTACTTTCAGATGAGATCCATTCGGATCTTATCTATGCGCCTTATAAACATCTTACTTATATGAATTTACCTGGGGTCTATAAAAACAAGGCCGTGGTATTTATATCGCCCTCAAAAACATTTAATCTAGCGGGTCTACAGACCTCTGCGGTGATCTTACCGGATGAGACGATGAGACAAGCGTATGATAAGGCAGCCTCGTTGACACGCACCACAGGCATTAATGTCTTTGGGGAAGTGGCCTTATGCGCAGCCTATGATCATTGTGAAAGCTATGTGGATGAGTTGATGGGGTACTTGACGATAAATCTTGCCTATGTCAAAGAGACACTAAGATCTCGCTTTCCTCAACTTACTTTATTTGAACCTGAAGGTACTTATCTATTATGGATCGACTTTAGAAAAAGCGGGATAGATGAGAAAGAATTGCTTCATTTTATGAGCCATACTGCGCGAATTGCGATCGATGATGGATCTTGGTTTGGATCTCAAGGATCAGGCTTCATTCGTCTTAATAGTGCTTGTCCATTAAGTCAACTTAAGGAAGCTTTTGATCGATTAGAATACGCGTTTAATCAACTTAGAAATAAGTAGAGTGTGTGTCTTTTTTGGGTCAACTGAGCCAAGAGGGTCTTATCTTTGGTATAATAAACCTATAACCCTATGAACTATCTCGAACACTTGAATCCCAACCAAGAAAAGGCTGTTTTAGCCCAATCAAAATATACCCGAATCATCGCTGGAGCAGGTAGCGGAAAGACTCGGGTTTTGATTTCGCGTGTGGCCCATTTGGTGATGGATCTAGGTGTATTTCCAGGATCTATCGTAGCCATAACCTTTACGAATAAAGCCGCCAATGAGATGAAAGAAAGACTCATCTCGTATATAGGAGATCGTAGTGCTGGTGTCCATGTCTCTACGATACACTCCTTATGTGTACGTATCTTAAGAGAAGATGGTCCTTCGATGAAGCTACCTCGTAACTTTACAGTGCTTGATCAAGATGATCAAAAGACCATCGTCAAAGAAGCGTATCGTGAACTGAATTTCGATAAACAAAAACACAACATCAATCACGACATCGATTATATCGGCGCCAATAAAGGGGCTGAGATCACGCCTGAAAGAGCACTAGAGCTCGCAGGTTTTCATTATGGTGAACAAGAAAAAGCCAAGGTCTATAAGTACTATGTCGATCGACAAAAAGCCTTATATGCCTTAGATTTCGATGATCTACTTTTAGTGACAGTTAAGATGTTTGATTTATTCGCTGAGGTCTTAAATAAGTGGCAACGTCGATTTAATTTTATCCACGTGGATGAATTCCAGGACATAGATAATGTCCAGTATAAACTCATCAAACAGCTCGCAGGACCCACCAATCAAGTCTATGTGGTAGGGGATCCTGATCAGACCATCTATACTTGGCGAGGTGCCAACGTCAACATCATCATGGATTTCCCTAAGGATTATCTAGGGACAGAAACCATCGTGTTAAATGAGAACTATCGTTCAACAGATCAGATCTTAGGCGCAGCCAATACCCTGATCAAATTCAATCAATATCGCGAAGATAAGGATCTTTTTACCCAACGTAAAAGCACAGAAAAGGTAACTCATTGCACCTTCGCCTCAGAAGAACATGAAGCCAAATGGATCGCCGATAAGATCAAGAAACTTCATCTAGATTCTACTTATAAAGATATGGCAATCTTATATAGAGCGTCTTACTTATCCCGTTCTATAGAAAAAGGGATGATGGAAGGCAAGATTCCTTATGTGATCTACGGCGGGACTCGATTCTACGATCGCGCTGAAGTCAAAAACATGTTGGCGTACTTACGTATGATCGTTCATAATGATGACCTCGCTTTCAAACGCATCATCAATGAACCTAAACGAGGTCTAGGTGATAAGACCATAGATACGATCTTTGATTTAGCGAAAGCAAAAAACGTCACGATGTATGAGATCGCTAAGACAGAAAAACCTTTTAAAGGTAAGATCCAAGCCACCATCGATGATTTCGTTATGATGGTTGAGACATGGAAATCTAAGCTTGAATCTGCGAAATTGACTGATCTATTTGAATTGGTCGCCAATGAGAGTGGCCTTCGTTTTCTCTATGAAGAAAACAATGAGACAGATAGAATAGAAAATATAAAAGAACTTATCAACGATATCGCTTTGTTTCAAAACCAGTATGTAGAAGCAGGTCTTGATGAATACCTTCAAATGGTGTCTCTCTATGGGGAACGCAATGAGATCTCAACAGGAGACTATGTGACCTTGATGACGGTCCATGCGGCCAAAGGATTAGAGTTTGGGACCGTGTTTGTGGTGGGGATGAGCGAAGGTATCTTCCCTAATGAGAGAGCTATGGCTGAAGGTAAACGAGGTCTAGAAGAAGAGCGTCGTTTAGCCTATGTGGCCTATACAAGAGCCAAACATAAACTATTCTTATCAGAAACCAAAGGGTATAGTTTTATCTTAGGTTCAGCTCGTCGAATGAGTCGCTTTATCGAAGAGATCAATGAGAATTATATCGATCATATCGGGGTCAATTATGATTATGAGCACCCTAAAGAAATCAAACTAAACGTCAGAGAAAAAACCATCACAGCTTTCTCTGATAAGATGGCCAATGGGGCTCATTCTATTTTCAAAGTGAAAGATTGGGTTCTTCATCCTGTCTATGGGGAAGGTCAGATCTTATCCTTGAATGGGAATCTCGCAGAGATTATGTTTGCCTTTCCTCATGGGATAAAAAAGATCATGGCTTCTCCTCAATATCTATCCAAAGTCGAGGTGCACGATGAGTAAAGAAAGAATTGAAACCTTAAGAAAACTGCTTAATCGATTCAACAATGAGTATTATGTCCATAATGCGAGCACTGTATCTGATCAAGAATATGATCGTTATATGCAGGAACTGATTTCTTTAGAGACCCTATATCCTGAATATGACGATGTCTTATCTCCATCTCATCGCGTAGGAGGAGGCATCTCAGAAAGCTTCACCAAGATCAAACATAAACGACAGATGCTTTCTTTAGGTAATGTCTATAATCAAAGCGAAGTCTATGACTTCGTAGATAAGATACAGAATGAATATGGGAAAATCGATTTTTGCGTTGAACTAAAGATCGATGGTTTAGCCATGAGCGTAGAATATCAAGCAGGTCGTTTTCATCATGCGGTTACTCGAGGTGATGGGGAGATCGGAGAAGATGTCAGTCTCAACGTCAAGACAATACGTTCTCTTCCTTTAGAGATCACTGAAACCCAAGAAATTGAAATCAGAGGCGAAGTCTATATGCCTAAGGCATCCTTAGAAAGCCTCAATAAAGAACGCTTGCGTAATCAAGAAGAACCTTTCGCCAATCCGCGTAATGCGGCAGCCGGTAGTATACGTCAATTGGATTCTAGTATTGCCTCTCAACGAGGTCTAGATGCGTTTTGGTATTATTGGGTAGATGCGGAAAACTTTGGATTAAAGAGCCATTCTTTAGCGCTTAAACAATTGAGCTCCTTAGGTTTTAAAACCAATCCATATACGAAAGTTGTTTCTTCTAAAGAAGAACTATGGGCTTTGATCCTTGAGTTTACTGAACTAAGAAATAACTTGCCTTATGAGATCGATGGGATCGTCATTAAGGTCGATGAATTGTCTCTTCAAAAAAGACTAGGTTTTACCTCTAAGACCCCTCGCTGGGCAGTGGCTTATAAATTTCCGGCCCAAGAAGTATCGACCAAATTACTCGATATCTTTATCACCGTAGGTCGTACAGGTAAG
>CAIXIN010000065.1 GCA_903919545.1 uncultured bacterium
ATGCCTTCCAAGATCTTATCGTAATGGGTATCGTTTTTTAAATAGCCTGCGATTTCCTGAACGGAGCGCTTTCTGAGGAGTTCTTCATAATCGGACTTGGTCAGATGGGCCCCATACATCGCTTTGGCTTTCGCAGCCAAGGCTTGGGTTGAACTCATGAACTAGATGTCCTTCTTTAGGCAACGAGCCATTAACGTACTATACCAGGCTTCTTCATGCGCTTTAAAATTATCTTCCAAGATCTTTAAGGCAGATTGATATTGCTGAACACTGTCAGCTTGGGCTTTTTCTAATTGGGTCGTTAAACGAACTCTTTCAGCTTCAACTTGTTCTTTTACCTTATTCCAGACTTCGTCTTGGATATGGGTCTTTTCCTTATGGATGTTCATCAACACTTCGTTGATCTTCTCCTGGGCAAGTTTGTAAGCTTCTTGAGCTTTAAGATCTTCTTCAATAATGGATTTGATTCGTGTTTCCATCTGAGCTCCTTTAAACAACTATTTTATTATACGCTTGTATTTTTCACAATTCAATTAAAAACAGGGCAAGCTTTTTTTAAAAGCCACACCCTGTTTAGTTTAATTAGATTTTCAAGATCTTCTTATAAGATTCTAATTCTTTTGTATTGGCCCAAACGAAGTGATCCTTTGAGATTTCTACGAAAGAAGGAAGATCTGTACTATAGTCGTGTTCAGAACCGTCATAGAAGAGCGGAACTTTCTTACTTTCCAAGATAGGATCCGGCATAGGAATGGCGGATAATAAGCTCTTTGTGTAAGGGTGAAGTGGATTCTTGAAGAGTTCTTCAGTGTTAGCCAATTCTACGATACGGCCCAAATGAATGACTGCGATACGATCTGATATGAAACGTACGACAGAAAGATCATGGGCGATAAAGAGATAGGTTAGACCTTTTGTCTCTTGAAGGGTCTTCATCAGATTCAAGACTTGAGCTCTGATCGAGACATCCAAAGCAGATATTGGTTCATCGGCGACAATTAGTCGTGGTTCCATAGCCATTGCTCTGGCAATCCCAATACGTTGTCTTTGTCCACCTGAGAATTCATGAGGATAGCGAGTAATATGTTCATCCAAGAGACCAACTTCTGTTAAGCTCTTGAGCACTTTCGCTTTACGATCGTCTTCATCTTTATACATATGGAAGTTATAAAGCCCTTCCGAGATGATGTAGTCGACAGTGGCACGTTCATTAAGTGAGGTCGCAGGATCTTGGAAGATCATCTGAATGGATTTGGTAACCCATTTGGTTTCTTCCATGCCTAGTTTTTCACTGATGAGCTTGCCTTCAAATTCGATCGAGCCTTTTGCTACTGGATTGATTCTAACGATGGCACGACCAATGGTGGTCTTGCCAGAGCCTGATTCACCTACTAATGCGAAGGTTTCACCTTTATAGATATCGAAGGAGGCATCTTTTACAGCTGTGAATACACCCTTTCCTTTTGGGAAAGTGATGGTTACGTCTTTTAGAGACAGTAATACTTCTTTGGAAGTCATTTTATACCCCTTCCTTTCCGTAGATCTTTACGATGGTCGCATGCAGATCACGAATGGCACTAGGGAGCTCTACTTTAGGTGCTCTAGGATCTTGTAGCCATGTTTTCGCAAAATGAGACTCAGTAATCATAAAGAACGGAGGTTCTTCTTCAAAATCGATGTTCATCGCATAAGGATTACGTTGAGCGAAGGCATCACCTTTAACTTCATAGAATAATGAAGGAGGTGTACCTGGGATAGAATACAGTTTTTCGCCTTTGATACCCAATTGAGGCAAGGATGATAAGAGTGCCCATGTATAAGGGTGTTTAGGTGAATAGAAGATTTCATGACTGGTGCCATATTCAACGATCTGACCAGCATACATAACGGCCACACGTTGAGCGACATTGGCGACGACGCCTAAGTCATGGGTAATATAGATCGTAGTAAATCCGAATTCCTTCTGTAGATTCTTGATGAGTTCTAGGATCTGGGCCTGAATGGTAACATCCAAAGCCGTAGTAGGTTCATCACAGATCAAGATCTTAGGACGACAAGCCAAGGCAATCGCGATAACGATACGTTGTCTCATACCTCCAGAATATTGGAATGGATACTCATTGAAACGATCTGCTGCGTTAGGAATCCCAACCTTATCCATCAAATCGATGGCGATCTCACGGGCTTCTTTACTGTTTTTCTTTTGATGTTTGATGATGACTTCTGTGATTTGAGTCCCAATCGTTCTGATAGGATTCAAAGAAGACATAGGATCCTGGAAAACGGTCGCGATCTTAGATCCACGAATCTTTTCCCAAGTTTTGTTGTTTTTGATTTGAACGAGGTCTTGATCTTCAAAGAAGATCTTGCCTTCCGAGATAAACCCATTGCTTTCCAGCATACCAGTGAAGGTCTTGGTCAAGACAGTTTTACCTGATCCTGATTCACCTACGATGGCGAGGGTTTCCCCTTCATAGAGATCTAATGATACTTTACGAATGGCTGTTAAGACGCGGTCGCGAACGCGGAATTTTACGACGACATCTCGAGCTGATAAGATTACTTTTCTTTCCATAGTGAGCTCCTTAGCGGTGTGTCTTAGGATCAGACGCATCCGCAAAGGTCTGACCTACGATATAGAAAGACACGGATATTGAAGCCAAGACGGCTACAGGGATCCAGAATAAGTACGGATAAGTTCCATAATACGTAATATAAATAGAAATCAATTTACCCAACGATGTGATCTGAGGAGGTAAACCTACACCTAAGAAAGATAGGAAGGATTCACTAGAGATAATCGAAGGTATTTCACGAGACAACATCGTAACGATGACCGAGGTCAAAAACGGCAAGATGTTTCTAGAAATCATACGAACTGCATTGGTTCCTAAAGTACGGGATACCAAGTTATACTCACGGTCACGAATGATCATGACTTGGGTACGAATGAAGTAAGCAACGCTTAACCATTCTGTCATACACAAGACGAAGATCAATTGCCAGAAGCCAGGACCTAATACATACATCAACATGATCGCAACCAACAAGAACGGAACGTTAGCGACGACATTATAGATTTCAAGTAGATACTTGTCTAATACCTTGTTGTAACCCCAGATCGCACCTACAGCGATACCTAAACCCATATTGATGCTGGTGGCTAATAAAGCGATGGTAATCGATGTACGAGCCCCAGACCATACAGCATCAAACAAGGAGTTGCCCCAGTGATCAGTCCCAAACCAGAACGTTAAGTTTGGTCGATTGAAACGGATACTGAAATCACTGATGTCTGGAGATGCCATAGGGTTATAATTACTAAACAAAGGTTGAATCATAGAAATCGAGAAGATAACCGCAGCCATGATCAGCATGGCTATAGCAAGCTTACTCTTGAAGAATTGTTTGAAAACGGATTTCCAATAAGAATAATGTGGCGCCGAAATATGTTCAGACGCAAATTCGTCGATTTTTACGAATTGAAACTTTTCGTTAGCGTTTGACATGTTTCTTCTTACCTTTCTTCTTATCATCGAGACTGATACGTGGGTCGATACGAGTAATCAACAAGTCACCTAATAAAACAGATAGAATAGCCAAAGATGTAAAGATAAACGTTAATGTAATAACCATATTGTTGTTGAAGACTCTAATGGAATCATTCAACATCTTGCCCATCCCTGGGATGGCATAGATGCGTTCAGTAATGATGGCTCCACCAATGGCTCCAATGATGGCTCCAGGTAGACCGTGAGCGATCGGAATGATCGCATTGCGTAGAATATGCTTAAGATAGATTTGACCTTCAGAGAGACCTTTAGAACGAGCAAACTTAACGTAGTCTGCAGTGTTCTGGTCAACCATATATCGACGTGTCCACATCAACAAGCCAGCAATCGAAGGCAAAGCCAAGGAGATGGTAGGCATGATGTAAGACAAGATGTTATTGGGCCCTAAAGAAGGATAAGATTCAGGTAATTGGAAGAATGTTGATCCAATATAACGGAATAAGTAAATATAAGCCAAAGCAGGCACCGCAATAACGAACACGATGTAAGCCATCCCAACTTTATCGATCGCTCTACCTTTGTGAGAAGCCATATACATACCCAAAGGTATTGAGATGAGATACGAGAAGATAAGAGCTAGTATTCCGAAGATGAAGGAAGTTCCCATCATCGATGGGGCATCCTTGTTTAAGGAACAGTTCGCATAATTGTCTGTAAACTTAGTTTGATCCAAAGAATCCAAGCTTGATTTGTAGCTACAGGTGTATTCTAATACACCACTATCCACAGTAACGCCTGAAGGGAAAGTAACAGGTTTTAAAACGTTGATGCCTTGATCCATGGTCAATACTTCTAAAGTAGGGATGCCATAAAAATTAGGCAAAGATCTTCCAAAGTTCAAACTAACTACGTTTTGATGAATGAAAGGGAAAGACCAGTCAAAATAGACTAAATATTTATGTTCACAACCGCTGCACATCAGTGCATAGGAAGTTTTGTTCCAATTTTGTCCAATGTAGATCTTGCGTTCTAAATCTGGATGAGCCTCATCTTGAATCACATTAGGATTATCAATGACGACCATCTTTGAAAAGAAAGACCACAATCTCTCTAACATAGGGATTTCTCGTGTCGCATAAACGACACCAGACAATTCGATCGTAGTAAAAACATAGCCTTTGGCTTCATACTTAGCCTGAGCTATTGAGAATAAAGACGAGGTGGTGTCCATACAAATGGTATAAGCTGACGTTGCAGCCCCATAGGTATCACGACAAATCTCATCTTGTGCAGAGAAATTCAGATAACCGAGTTCCTCATACTTCTGATTAACATACAGCGGTAATTGTTCAGGTCGATTCGAGATCTTAGCATATATCCCATCGTTTTCAAACACACGATTGCGCGGTACAAACTCGAAAATGAGCATGTAAGCAATCGAGGTTACGACCAAAATGGAAAAAATGGATCTCAATATTCTAATTAGGATATATTTCTTCATACGTACCTCAGGGTAATAAAGGATTAGGTTTCCCTAATCCTTTTATTAGTTTCAATTATACTTGATTAGTAAAATTATTTCAATGATTACTTAGCGCGAGCAGCTTCCCACTCAGCCTTAGCAGTAGCACGTTCTGCAGCGGTAATGACATGGTCAGTAACCTGCAAGAATTTGTACTTGTCGCCAGAGGTTCCATAGTCAGCATAAGAGCCAGAATATGGGAGAATTCTAGAAACAGCGTAGTTTCCGCCTTGTGAAACGTTAGGAAGGATGATAGCATGACCGATCAAGTAAGCTTCGGCAGCAGCATAAGCAGCATAACGAGCATCCATATCTGTCAAGATAACATTCGCAGCTTCATTCAAATCACCGAAGGCTAAGAAGCCAGCAGCTGTCTTAACGTCTACGTCAGATGTTAAACCGTTCAACAACCCGAAGGATTTCAGCAAGTCGCCGTTGTCTGGATTCAGAGTGTTTACATAGGTCTTAGGATCGCCGTAGTCAGGGCCCCAACCAGAACCTAAGTTGATGTCATAGTTCTGTTGTTCAGCATTTTCGGTGTAATAGAAGGAACTAAGATATTCAGCAGTAGATGTTGCGTAATGGATTTCAACAACAACGTCGCCTGGGAATGCATCTTCCATCATCTGTTTGAATGCCAAACGGGTAGCAATATTAACTCCACCTAAAGAAGCATTAACGTCGATGACGATAGGCCATTCAACAGCAGACAATTCAGCTTTAGCAGCAGCCATTAAGGATTTAGCCAAAGTCAAGTTGTAATAAGGATCTTGAGAATCGGAAAGATCGAAGCCAGCTGGGAAATCTGTGGCGGAAATCTTTGTCAATTCAGCAGATACCAAGTCAGCATAGGATTTACCATCGCTTGTAGAAACGAACAATGGAGCAGTATAGGTGTTACGGAGGGCGTTAGCCTTCAAGGTTTCACCAACACCTTGTTTATTCAATTCAGCACGGTTGATTCCACGGAAGATAGCCTTACGGAAATTTTCATTCAGAATGGCAGCCTTTGTGGCTTCTTTTTGAGCATCGGTCTTTCCAGACACTAACGCTGCAGGTGTTTCAGCATCGCCATCATCGAAGTTTTCGAATGCGCGACGGTTGTAGTTAAACGTAATGTAATAAGTTGTTGTATTCAAACGGCCTACATAAATGCTATCGCCATATTTAGCAACGGCAGCTTCATAGAACGCTGGATCGTCTGTATAAACAGGAGCGGCAACATATTCGCCATTGTCGAATGCTCTGTACAAGGAGTACTTGTCAGCGCCATCAAAGAAGATCAACTTAACGGATGGGATATAAACGTGTTTCTTATCCCAGTAAGTTGGGTTCTGAACGTATTCGATGACTGATGCAGCGGTGTTATTGCTTAACAAGTAAGCGCCGTTGTACAAGATCGAAGAAGCTTCAGTTGAACCGAAGTTACAGGTTGAAGGATCAGGATCGCCAAGCTTACAGCCAGCGCCTTGTCCTTCTAAGAATTCACGATTGACTCCGCCCAATACGCCGTATGAGAACATTGTATCGAAGTAAGGAGTAGGAGCTTCCAAGGTATATTCCAATGTGTTGGCATCAAGTGCTTTAACACCGACTTCTGAGAAGTCTGTGATTTCGCCATTGAAGTATTGGGAATAGTTCTTGATAACCCCAAACAAGATATAAGCAGTTTCTGATTCGAAATCAGCACCGTGTTGCAAGCCAGCAACCCAGTCATCGGCTTTAACAGTTGCGGCAACTTCACCATCAACGGTTACCCATTTGACGTTTTTGCGGATCTTGAAGGTCCAAACGGTTTTGTCAGCGTTGGATTCCCAAGAAGTGGCGATTGCCCCAACTAGTTGTCCCAACGGATTGTGTTCAACCAAGCCGTCTACGAAGTTTGTCGTATGTTGAGCATTGGTCTGTTCATACGCCGTCAGATAATCCAATTGAGATATATCTGCAGTATAGACGTACGTGTAAGCGTTACGATAAGCATTGTCGGGTTGAGTACAACCAGTCAAGACCATCGTAACTAGCAGTAGAGCTACTAATAACTTTTTCATCATTTTCCTCCTTTTAAGAAAGTACAGATGTGTACTATACCTTGATTATAAAGATGTGTCTAAATTATGTCAATTCTAATTTCACGGTATTTTCACAAAATGCTCAATTTTCACAATAAATTTCTGAAACAATTTTCATTGAGAAAAACATCACGATGTTTTGCCTATTTTAGGGCTTTTTGGTATACTTATGAGGCATTATGGAGGAATACCCAAGTGGTTGAAGGGGGCGGTTTCGAAAACCGCTAGGAGTTGCAAGGCTCGCGCGGGTTCAAATCCTGCTTCCTCCGCCAAATATATGACAAAAGCGCCTTATTTGGGTGCTTTTATATTTGAAATAACTTTTTACGATGATCTGATCGGTTTCAAATCATTTGCCCACTCCATTTATTTCGTGTCCTTTTTTTTACCCATCGTAAGATATAGTTCGCCCTGTGAGGTAAGATAGAGTAGAAGCGGAGAAAGATTATGGATAAAATCAAAAACGGAATACTAGGAGTGCTTGTCGGGGATGCCTTAGGCTTACCTGTTCAATTTAACGATCGCTCATGGTTTAGTAAGCATCCTGTCACAACCATGATTGGGAATGGTGTATTCAATAAACCTTTAGGCTCTTGGTCAGATGATGGAAGTTTGACCTTAGCTTTGGCGTCTTCTTTATCTCATGGTTATAACTTAGAAAACATTATGAAAGAATTTGAAGAATGGCTTTTCTATGGGAAGTATACTCAAGAGGGTCAAGCTTATGATATGGGTCAAACAACCATGAATGCGATCATGAATTATCATCGAGGTGTTCCAGTATCTAAGTGTGGCGGTAAAACCTATTATGATAATGGGAATGGTTCTTTGATGAGGATCCTACCTTTGGTTTTTTATCTACGTGCTAAGTATGGAAAATATTTTACTCAGAAGTCTCAAGCCATGACCATCATCCATGAGGTCAGTGGATTAACACACGCTCATGAATTGGCGAAGATGAGTTGTGGGATCTATCTATCGATCGCAAATGAATTATGTAATGGAGAACCTTTAAGAAATGGTATAGAATTAGGCATCCAAAAAGCCATGATCTATTATTCAAGTGATCCTTCGTTTAAAAAAGTATCTGCAGAATTCATACGCATCGAAGAATTAGAAAACTTTTCAAAATTAAGTGTGAAATATATAGGTTCATCTGGGTTCGTAAAGGATACCTTAGAGGCATCCATATGGTGTTTACTAAATAGCTCATCTTATCAAGAAGCAGTCTTGATGGCAGTCAATCTTGGGAATGATACAGATACGACTGCTGCAGTCTGTGGAGGACTAGCAGGTCTCGTTTATGAAAATATACCTTCAGAATGGATAAGTGCCCTTCACAGGAGTGAACAAGTCGATTCAATTTGTATTTCACTTGAAAACCATCTAGATAAAACGAAAGCAGCCTAAGCTGCTTTTCGTTTGATTATTTCTTATAGTAAGGTTTAACGTAAGCTGGAACACCATTATGATAAATGATGACCGGTTGACCTTCAATCAAAGGTCTCATATAAGCGATGGCTTTCTCATTGACGCCTCTGAAGTTAGGATTAGCCCATTCTACTGGGAAATTCTTAACGTGATTGGCGACATTGGAAGCTGCGGTTGCGAAGTATTCAACATCATAAGCCTTAGTATCTTTGCGTTTAACGCCTACCATTTGACCTGTAAACTTAGGATCTTGAGATCGCATATGAGCACTCATTCCTAACTTAAAGGATTCTTCAACATCCACTAGGGATTGTTCAGAAGCATGGCAACGTTGAGCGGTCGATAGGTCTTGGACCTTCGCTCTATTTGCGACACCGCTGGTCAAGATTAAGTCTTTAACCGCGTTGGCTGCACCACCTAAGATCGCATGTCCGAAACCATCATTCTTAGCTTCGCCTGCTGCGAGATAAGTCCCATCCGCATAACGAGCGCCTTCAGAAACAACGACATAACATTTATTGGTTTCATCGATGGATTTTTTAACTTCTTTTAAGAAGACTTCTTTATCAAAAGGTATTTCAGGCAAGATAACGAGATCGACGATACCGCTTAAACAAGCAGAAGCAGCCAACCAACCCGCATCTCTTCCCATGGTTTCTAAGATAAAGACTTCCTGACGTGTATAGACATTGACATCCAACCATGTCTGTAAAGCCGTGGTCGCGATGAATTTCGCTGCTGAACCATAGCCTGGGCAATGATCCGTCATCATCAAATCATTGTCAACGGTCTTAGGACATCCTACAAATCTGCGATTGGTGATCTTATTCGCTAAGGCATATTCGCTTAATGCGAATACGGTATCCATAGAATCATTCCCACCAATATAGAATAAGGTATCTACATCATACTTTTCCATAACCGCAAACAATTTTTCAAAATCAGCTGTGTTGCTTCTTTTGAGTTTATAGCGACAAGATCCTAAAGCACTGGATGGGGTCTGTCTTAAGATACGATTTTCTTCTTCGCTCATATGACTTAAATCAACAAGCTTTTCTTGAAGAATGCCTTCGATTCCATTGAGTCCACCAAATACTTTGGTATAGATTGGATTCATTTGATTTGCTTTAACAACACCTGCTAAGGTCGCATTGATGACCGAAGTTGGTCCACCTGATTGCGCTACGATACAATTTCCCATAATGTCCTCCTGAGTTCGAAAATATTATACAACTTATACACGAACCTTACTACCTGAGTTTTAATCAAAAGTACAAATATGGTTATGCGTCCTTCTCTGTGATAAGATGAAGTCATGAAGTATTCGCCTGAAGATTTCACTACCATCTATCATGCTACCTTAGCTCATGTCAGTAAGTTTGTTCATTTTAAAGTGAATGATTTTGAAGATGCCCAAGAATTGGTCCAAAATGTATATTTGGACTTTTATAAATACATCTGTAGAAATGATAAAAACATCGATAATGTTTCAGCTTACTTAATATCTATGGCTAAGAATGAATTGACTCGATACTATAAGACAAAAAGTGAAACACCTAAGAACATCACCGATGAAGACAACATGATGCTTGAACAGATCCCTGATGATCAAGATCTAGAAGTCGAAGTCATCAATGATCTCAGTAGTCAAGAAATATGGGCCATCATTGAATCTATGCCTGCCTTGGACAAACAGATATTGATCGCTCATTATCGTTTTGATTTGCCCTTCTCAGAGATCGCTCGTTCTCTTAATATGCCAGGTTCTACAGTTCGAAGTAGACATCATACAGCCATAGAAACCATAAAATCAAAAATTAAATGATTATTTTCCGTCATTGTTCACAAAGTTCTACTCTTATCTAGTGTAAGCAAAGGTGTCCATGAGCAATAAACTAAAACAAAGCATCCAAGAACATGCGTACAATGAAGAACTCCTTCTACGCAAAATAATGAACTCTGCTCATTCTCAAGGCATCGTCCCAATGAAGAAGCAAT
>CAIXIN010000066.1 GCA_903919545.1 uncultured bacterium
ACAACGATCATGGATCATCATCCATAAATGAGGTATCTTCTTAGGATCAAGTTCTTGAAGTCTTACTTCGATCGCATTGAAGTTAAGATGAGCGATAGAAAGAAAACGAGCTATCCCATCAAATTGAATCGCATTTCTAAAATGACGAAGCACTTCATTTCCGTTTTTGATGAGTTCACAAGAATATTCCGTCATATAATCATCTATCAAAAATCCAATGCTTGTCTCATAGATGGGTTGAGATAGAACCAAAGCTTGACCATAGGCATTCATCATGCGTGTGAGTTTAGGATAACGATAATAATGAGATCTAAAAGTCCCATCTTTACGTACTGGATGACCCCAATCATGACGCTTATTTGGAGATATCTCAGGGAAATTCTCCCCATCCATAAAGAGATAATGATTGATCCCTTTCATACCTGAAGATAAACATAGACGTGTATGAAGATCTGTCATCGAACTTTGAGCTCCAGAGAAATCTGTGTTACCACCCGCTTCAAACTCAATAGAAAACAAAGCTTGGGACTTATTTTGTAGAGCCTTGGTCATTTCATTGACCAAGAGTAGTTGATGAAAGTTATCTTCTCCGATATGGATTGGATAGACATCGGTAGCACACACCATCCCATCGATTTGGATCGCACTTAAAAGTTGGGATAATCCAATTGGAAAGCTACGTCCTTGATCCCCAAACCCATGGATATTGATGACAGGTAAAACATCCATCCCATTCTCTTTTGCGCAAGTCCATAATCGCTGTGTATACAACCGTATGACATCTCGATAATAGTGTGAGTACGATTTAAAAATCTTAAGCTCTTCTGATCCACTGGGTTTACTTAAAGCTGACACAACTTTTGAAGAAGTAACTTCTGTTCCTTTATCTCTCAAATAATCACAGAAACGCTCTAGATTATCAGGATTAAGATCGATCATGTTTCTTACCCAAGCGATCATCCCAATCTCATTGTCCAGTTGGACCATGATGATTTTTCCACCCTGTGTTATTTGACGAGGATCCAACACAGTAAATATGGCTTTAAACCAAGCCTTTATCAATTTATCTGCTTGAGGATGGTGATAACTTAAATACGGTTGATGATGACCTGCTTGATCGATGACAGAGACTTCAGGATATTGCTCAAATACCCATTGAGGAATTCCTTCGTTGATGGTTTCAGCCATGATATATGGTCCAGGTCGAGCGATGATCCATAAACCCATTTCAGTTGCGAGATCTAAAAAAGATTCTAGATTGCGCATTGGATGAGTAGATCCATCAAAATCGAAATGACCTTCACTGCTTTCATGCCACAACCAAGGTATGTAGGTCGCTAAGGTATTGAATCCAGTATCTTTTAGTAATTGTAAACGGGATTTCCACTCAGAGACAGGAATCCTAAAATAATGAAACTCAGCTGCGTGAATGATTTCAGCTTTCCCATTGATCAAAAAAGATCCATTTTTAACGTTAATCTCGCTCATGAGTCTTCCTCTCTTGAAAACCTAAATCAATCATCGCTTTCTTAATGATGGGAGAAGTATGATAAAGATCCCAAATAAAGCGATTCATATGGTTTTCAATCATAATCATTGAACAACCTTTATCGATCCCTATGATTTTTCTAGAAAACCAAGGTGTTGGTGTATCTAGATTAAGTGAATCAATGAAGCCATATTTACCCCAAGTTTGAGGATGATTAAAGTAAAGTTCAAACATCATCGCTTCGCTTTCTTTAGGTGTATACGGAAATGAAGAAAGTGCTGAATATATGGAGATGGTCCCATTGTGATATGGTGGATGCTCAGAAGGCGATGACCCACAAACGATGTATCCTTTTGGCCCATCAGATGCGCTTAGACCCCATAATTTCTGATATGAAGGATACTCTTTTTGATGATCCAAACAGAATTGACGATTCGCTAAGGCAGCTTGTTTTGTATTCTCAAACCAATCTATCCCTGTTGGATCTAAATATCTTTCACTATCGAACCATGCTTCTGCGAAATGGTAGGCAAAAAGATTACCTGAAGGGTTAACGATGACTTGATGACCTTTATAAGACAATTTTCCTTTTCTAAATCCATCATAGAGTTTTCTAGAGATATCCAGTGGTAAACGATCAGCGGCTAAAAAATACATCATCTTCTGTTCCGCAGCCATATCCCATTGGAAAATATATCCAGGGTTATTTGAGTTCACATATGAACCTTTTGGATCTGGATTATAAGCCATTCTAAATAAGGTCTTATTGTCTTTCTCAAAGACAATAAAAGCCCAATCGATGCGATCGATGATGCTTGTAGCCAGAGTATGGATCTCTTCGTTTTTAAAATATTGATCTGCTGTAATGATCCCGTTGACACAAAGTGCTGTATCTATCGTTGAGTA
>CAIXIN010000067.1 GCA_903919545.1 uncultured bacterium
TATCACCCTTGGCCAATTGAGCCAATACACAGAGCTCTAAAACGCCTTTTTTAAATTGTGCATTCATAATGTTCCTCCTTGTGCCTTTAATATATCACTATCTATGTAGCATTACAACATATATTGTTAAGAAATTTACGAAAGTTAAAAAAAGACAGCGTTTAAGCTGTCTTGAGGTCTATTTAGATGCGTGTTTAGATACGTGATTAGGGTTATATGGCTCTAAGTGCGCAATGACTTGAACCATAGAATCAACGAAATGATCTTGAAGTACCCTTTCGATCGTATGGGCTAAGTAATGCGCATCGATGAGAGATACACTAGGATCAGCTAAGACATCCAAATCAATAAATAGATTCGCTAAGGTTCCTCTTGAACGTATATGATGGACCCCTTTTACTTCAGGTAAACGAGTAACCACATCCGCTATGATCTTAGGATCGACGACTCTAGAATCTAGAAGGATAGCACTGGCCATCTTAAAGATCTCATAAGCCGCATAGATGATGACCCCTGCGACAATCAACGAAACCAGTGGATCGATCCATACAGGTAAACCTATTTTAACCAAAACCAAAGACAAGATGACTCCTAAGGTCACAAAGACATCACTACGGGTATGCATCGCATCACTCATCAAAAGGGTTGAATGAAGTTTCTTACCTTCGTTGTATTCATATACAGTAACGAAGAGATTGATAACCAAGGTCCCCGCCATAATGATAAAGGTCCACATATCAATTGTAGGTACTACAGGATTTGCGAATTTATTGAAAGCTTCTCCTATGATCTGAAAACTTAAGAAGAACAGCATCCCTACGATCATAAGTGAACTTAAGGTCTCATACTTCCCATGTCCATAAGGATGTTCATCATCGACTGGTTTACTGGCGAAAGACATCCCCACTAAACCTATGATGTTACTAGATCCATCCGTTAATGAATGAAAGCCATCCGCTAAAACGGAAGCAGAATCGATCGCATAACCTAAGCCGATCTTCGCCATCGCAACAGTTAAATTCGCAAATAAGATAATCCAAAGTATTCGTTTGATCGATTTGTATGCATTTTTCATTTTGTTTTTTCTCCCTAGGGTATAAAAAATCCACGAAACAAATTTCTGTCCCGTGGAGTTATTTCCACTGCCATATTGGCCCAGCCCCACAAACCTTTCGGTTCATCGCCTGCTCAGTATGCGTCTATTTTATCGAAAATGAGGCTTCATGTCAAATTATTATAGGCTTTTGTTTATTCAATCATACCTAAGAGAATGGTATTAAAGTCTTCTTCTGTCTCATGAGGGGTATGACCCGCTGTAGGAAAGACATAGGTCTTATTGATGCTTACTGTAGCTTCGATCTCATTCATCGCATCGATAGGTACCCAAGTATCTTGTCCACCCCAAATAAGATTGATTTTTAAACCTAAATCTTTAACTTCACTAATTTGAATATTCTTAGAACTTTTAACGAATTGAAGTAAACCGTTGATGGTTCCTTTTGTGGTGACAGGCGCTAAGTATCCATCGATGGCTTCTTGAGGAACCGATCCTTGATAGACATCCGTCAGTAGATTTCTAAAGGTGCTTTCATTTAATAAGAAATAACGTAAACCTACTTTAAGCCACTGACCTACTGGAGTCCCCATCAACCATCCATTCCCATTGGATCCTTGAGTAACTGCCCCATCGATCATCGTAATATCGATGATGTGTGCTTTGTTTTGTAGTGCCATTGCGAGCGTCGTAGAAGACCCCATTGAATGACCTACCAAATGCCAAGATGTCGTACTGTTGTGTTGAGTATCATAATCATCCAACATCTCCCATAGGAATTTTGCGAAATTAGTTTGGGTATATTGAAGATCCGTTGGCTTATCACTGTATCCAAAACCTGGAAGATCTACGGCGATAACCGTATAGCCTTGTTCACTCAACGCTTGACTGTTATGTCGATATGAAAAGGTAGAAGCCATCAATCCATGAATCAAAAGGATCTTTCCTTTTTCTTCACCTACAGAAAGATAAACTTGAGTATGTAGACGTAGACCACTTTCTGTCGTGAAAAAGACAGAGTTCTCATAAGGTTTTGTTGGGACTTCCTTCGTAAAATCTGTCGGAATAAAATACGGAATGATTAGAAGTAGAAGCAATATGACGAGTATAGCTTTACCTATTCTTTTTAAAGTACGTTTGATCATAGTACTTATGTTATACCTTAAGTGCGTCATCAAATCAAAAGAGATGATTTATAGGTATAATAGATTCATGGCGAACTATCTCTCTAAAATCAAGCATCCTTTTCA
>CAIXIN010000068.1 GCA_903919545.1 uncultured bacterium
ACCTTTTGGGTTCAATAAGATAGAATAATAAGGCAATGCCCGAGTGGTGAAATTGGTAGACGCAGTGGACTCAAAATCCACCGACGCAAGTCATGACGGTTCGAGTCCGTCCCCGGGCACCAGTGAAAATCCAAGATCTATTGATCTTCAAAAAGTCCTTATTCTATAAGGATTTTTTAATGGTCTGTGAAAATTTAGAAAAATCCATTTTACGTGAAATTTGCACGTTTATTAAAAATTCCTATAAAAATTGAAGAAAAACAGAGATTTATACAAGATAGAAATATCAGTGTATAAAGTTATAGATAAGACCCTCATGATTGAGACGACTGATTTTAATAGAAAAATTAACTAGTTTAGGACGTTTAAAGGAATAATTTCTGAAAATAATGAGTTATTAGTTATTTTCATATAGACAATATTCATTCTGAGTATTAAGATGAAAATATAATGCCTTAAAAGGGCGAGGGGACCATCATGAATAAACTAAAAAACTACGTTGTGATGCTGCTTTGTATCGGAATGTTTTTAAGCGTGGCTACCGCAAAAGTTGCTGCAACTATAACGGATGAAACGACGGTCACATCTCAAAATGAGACTGAAGCAGAGCCGATGATCGTTGGGGAAGTGATCGATAAACGAGATGAGTATACCAAGACCTTTGCCTTAAGCAATCATACGTATATGGTCGCTGTATATGAAGAAGCGATCCACGTTAAAAACGTTAGTGGAAATTGGGAAGACATTGATAATACAATGAGCGTGACGAATCCAAAAGAGTCTGTGGATAGTCAAAGCCTCCAGAATTCCAATGGGAAATATACCATTCAGTTGGCGAAGAACTCGCTGAATAAGCATCTTGTGAGTTATCAACTTGGAGCTTATACCTTAAAGTGGGATTTTATAGATGCCAATAAGGTGTTTGCGGAAGTTGTAACGCCAACCTATACAGAATCAAAAGACAATAATGAATCTTTCTTAAAACTCAAGAACCAACAAGCTCAAGTCATTTATCGGGAGATCTATTCAAATGTGGATGTGCGATACACGATCAGTTCTTCAAAACTTAAAGAAGACATCATTCTTAAGAATTCAAGAGCTCAAAATGAGTTTATATCTGAATTTGACCTAGGAATTTTACTGGCTGTTCAAAAGGATTCTCAAACGATTGAACTATATGATCCTAATAAACCAGAACTCCCACAGGTCATTTTAGCGGCACCTGTTATGAGTGATGCGAATGGGAATGTGGATCTTGGGGTCAAACTCGAGATACTTTCTCAAGAGAATGGAAAGTTGATCCTAAAAACCAGTGCAGATCGTGTATGGCTCGATGATCCAAAAACGACGTATCCCGTCACCATCGATCCAACGACCTATACTGCGCAAGACATCAGTAAGATCGATGATACCTTTGTCAGTTCATGGAGGCCCACCACAGCGTTTTACTATATGGGCTCCACTTGGATCGGTAAAGAAGGTTCAACCTATGGGACATGTCGTATTCTAATCAAATATCCCACATTACCAGTCTTAGGTAGTGGAGACAAGGTCATCAGTGCGAAACTGAATATGGTTCAAGAAGTGAATGCCTATAGTTCTGCTGGCCCAACCACTTTACAGCTGAATCTTCATGAGATCACTCAGTCATGGAATCTAACCACAACGACGTGGAACACAAATGTGCAATATGATGGTTCTTCAGTCGCTGATTATTTTGTGACCAGTGCTGCTTATAATGCTCATTATAATACTTGGGACATCACCAAGACGGTTCAGAAATGGTATGACGGAACTTTAGCGAATAATGGCGTACTGATCAAAAGTACAGATGCCTTTGAAGCGGGAAGCGTGAATGTCCGAAACTTTTATCTTGGAACAGGTTCTGGGGTCAATGGGATGTATCCCTCTTTACAGGTCACCTATATCAATACAAATGGGTTGGAAGATCTGTGGACCTATACGACGCAGGATATGGGACGAGCAGGAACAGCTTTCGTCAACAACAATACTGGTAATCTGTCATTAATGAGGGATGATATCTCGATTTCAGGTGGAAAACTCCCAGTAGGGATCACTTCCTTTTATAATTATGATTCTAAAGCAACAGGTGTCAGATACAGTTGGAAAACAAACTACAATCAAACGATCGCTTTGGTTACGATCGGTGGGACAAACTATTATAAATATCTTGATGGGGATGGGACATATATATATTTCTATTCCTCTTCAGGGATTTGGATCGATGAGTTGGGTAAAGGACTGACCTTAACGATCGATACCGCCAGCACTCTGGCCAGATACATCATCAAAGACAAGAGTTTCAATACCTTGGAGTTTGATAGTAGTGGTTATCTAAGAAAACTGAAAGATACCAGTGAAATCCCCAATTCAGTAGACATAATGATCGTGTCCGGAGTGATCGATTATCTGACGGATTCCTCTGGACGAAAGTTTGATTATACCTATACCTCAGGCCGTTTAAGCAAGATCGATTATTTAGGGACAGGATCAACTGCGCTAAGAAGCGTCACTTACGCCTATAATGACTCGACTAAAACGATGAGTGTGACCTATCCAGATACAAAGACCGTAACGTATTATTATGACAGTGACTATAAGATCATCAAAGCACTCGATATCGATAGTTCAACAGTTGAATTTGAGTATATGGGATCGCCAAAGAAAATTTTGAATATGATTGAACACGCCACAGATGGGACGACCCATGGGAATCAGTTCAATTTTACCTATGTTCCAAATGAGACCAAGATCACCGATAAATACGATCAAGAAGTATTCTATCAATTTGATAATGCAGGTCGTACGATTTGTATCAAAGACACCAATAACGCGGCTCAGTATTATCAGTATGGAGCTTCTGGAGGTGGTTTAAATAAA
>CAIXIN010000069.1 GCA_903919545.1 uncultured bacterium
AAGTGCTCTTTCTACTTTTTCTTTTAGGATCTTCATGTCTTTTATCCCACTTAGTCTAGGACCATAGGCAATATTATCGAAGATAGACATAGGTAAGGCAATAGGTTCTTCAAAAACCATCCCTATCTTACGTCTTAGCTCATTGACACTGATGTCTTCTGCTCTTATGTTTTTCCCATCGATGAGGATCTCACCTTCTACCCTTACCCCATGATCAAGATCACATAGACGAGTAATGGCTCTAAACAAGGTAGTCGTTCCACTGTTGGCAGGTCCAAACAATGCGAATATTTCATTAGGTAGGATCTCAAGATTAAAATCCTTGATGACCAGTTTATCATTGTAATAAAAGTTAAGATTCTTGATGACGATCTTTGCGGTTTTAGTCATAGTGTCCTTCTATCTATTTTTCGCCACATATCGATTAACGATCATGTTGGCGGCGATGTTGATCGCAAGGATGATGATGATTAATAAGGTAGCTGTCCCATAAGCTCTTTCCATGGAGATGCCTTCTCTCGCTAAGATATAGAAGTGGACTGCCATCGTACGTGCAGGTGCGAATATAGAAGTAGGCATACGTAAAGAAGATCCCGCGGTTAAGATGACCGCAGCTGTTTCCGCTACACAACGACCTATCCCTAAGATGACGCCTGTTGCGATACCAGGAAATGAAGAAGGTAGTACGGCACCTAAAATGGTTTGCCACTTCGTGCCCCCTAAAGAATAGCTTACTTCTCGATATCCAATAGGTACTGATCTTATTGCCTCTTCTGAGGTCCTAATGATGGTAGGTAAAATCATGACCGCCATCGTTAATCCTCCTGATAAGACTGACCAACCCATTTTTAAATAAATGACGAAGAAAATAAATCCAAAGAGCCCATACACGATGGATGGGATCGCCGCTAATGACTCAGCACTAAATCGAATGATCTTAGTGACTTTGGTTTCTCTTGTAAATTCAGTTAAATAGAATGCAGTGCCTACCCCAAACGGAGTCGCAAATAGTACAGCCAAAACAGTGACCATCATCGTACTGACGATCGTCGAAAGTATCCCACCAGATCTTCCCATATCACTTGGGCTTTCCGTTAAGAATTGCCAAGTCAAAGTAGGAATTCCTTTGATCAAGATAAAAGATATAATGAAGAATAAAAGAAGGACAACTAAGATCGATATCAACCAGATAATGAATTTAGCGATCAACTCATATGTTTTTGCGCGAATCTTCATTTCATTACCTCTTCCTTACAATAAACTGAGCGATAGAGTTCAGCATCATGATCATCACAAACAAGACGATACCCGTTGCGAATAGGGCTTGTTGATGTTCACCTGAGGCATAACCCATCTCAATCCCAATATTAGTGGTTAAAGTACGTGCTGGATCTAGTATAGAATTAGGTAATGCTACCGCATTCCCTAAAACCATAATGACCGCCATGGTTTCGCCTATGGCTCTTCCTATTCCTAAGATGATCGCAGCCATGATTCCAGACTTAGCTGATGGAATCAACACGTGCTGAATAGTTTGCCAATGAGTGGCTCCTAAAGCCAAAGAACCTTGTTTATATAGTCCCGGTAAAGCCAAGAGTGATACTTCGGAAATACTGATGATGGTAGGTAGAATCATGATGGCTAATATAAGAGATCCCGCTAGAATACTTAAACCAGGACCACCAAGATAAGTTCTAATCAAAGGTACGATAAAGGTCAATCCCCAAAAACCATACACGACAGAAGGTAT
>CAIXIN010000070.1 GCA_903919545.1 uncultured bacterium
AAATTAACCAATTTCATACTCTAAATATAGCATTTATACTAAATTAAGTATAAAAATGGTAATAATACTATTTACAACTAAAATATATGGTGTTATGCTGAAGTTAGGTAAAAATGCACCACAAAAAAAGAATCAAAATGAACTTCGGTTCAGAATATGGTCATTATCAAACGATTTGGGTAAACTCCAAAGGCGATATGAAGATTAGATCTACATTAACACTTCCAGTGGTTCAAAACTCATTTAACCCAAGATTGGGTTATCAAGCTAGACCCACAGAGGAATACAAGCATGTCGATGTAGGGGATAGAGATTATTATGGTTGGTATTGTATCGAAATAATTTACGTTAGTTGCTTAACTGACAATCCGCCACTGGGTGTTCAAGTCCTCACAAATGGACTAAGCAAACACCTCTATCTACGGATCCAAAGGAATCATAAGCAAAGGCAGAGCAGGGCGAAAGCCAAAGAATCGCAAAAAAACGTTCTTTGAAAATAAAATGTAGTTAAAACTGAATGCCCACTTGAGATATTGAAATATTACATAATATACAATACCCCAAGTGAGCACTTATAAAAAGTGTTCACTTTTTATGAAAGGAGCCCTATGGTGGCTAAATTAAACAAAAAAGATTTTCTCTTTATGGTTTACAAGGTAGGCGACTCATCAGTCATGAATGTTAATCTTTATAGAAAAACTGAATTTGGTTTAAGATTCGTAAACAATAGAATTTGTTATGAATCGTATATTAAAGAAGTTAAAAAAGAACTTTTAAAGATTTACGAAATGGAATTGAAATATGCAAGATAACAGCGAATTATTTAATCTTAAAATTCTTTATCAAAATCTTACGTTCTTGTTTCCTGATATGAAGTGGTTCTTGTATAGCGATCATGTTCATTCAAATTATCGTAAGTTAGATATTCAAGTTTGTATTCACAGACCTGAGGGTGCTGATCATAGTGAGTTCTTCTTGAACTACATGGATAAGTATTTCAAGATATGCGATAGATCCGTTATGTTGCTAAAGAGTTTCGACCAGTTGGAACGTCAGTTAAGAGCATTAGAGAATATGACTAAGACAGATCAGATGTTACTTGAGCTTAATCAAACTTGGTAGAGTTCGTTCTAATCTACTGGGTGTTAATTCTTACAGTAAACATAACGTTCAAAACATTTAAGTTAATCGAATCAGTGCTCGGTAAATAGCGTTAAAAACGCTTTACATATATAAACGCAGAAAAGCGTAGAGAGGAGCGTAAATGCTCAGAGTTAAAGTTATTGGTATATCGGCTTTCGATTTCGTGGATAAGAAGACAAATAAGAATATTAAAGGGGTCTCGATTCACTACAATGAACCTATCAACCCTGAAAATGGTCAAGGTTTTAAAGGCGGTAAATATACCGTTCAAGAAGCTTACATTTCAAAAGTTCTTACAAGTCCTATCGAATCTTATTTTGGAAAAGAAGTTGAACCAGTATTTAACAAGTATGGATCACTTGATTCTCTTGTTATCGTAAAGTAGTGGCTTATGAAGTATTTTGAGAAATTGCCTAATTTCGGCAAATTCATCGTTCTAATGCTTGTAGTAACTGGGTTCATTTATTCCAGTTATACGTATATCACAAGCTTCTTCAGATGAATGCTCACGATCTCGCCATAGTAAAGGTTACATCAACGATTACGTTTGTCTTACTCATTGGTTATTTCTTTGATAAAGCAGTGAATAAAGGTTTAGATAAACAGAGGTCAAAAAATGCCAGTGTTCGAAATAGCACAGTGTCTCGGAGAGATTAACTGTGAGCTTAGCTTCTATCAACTTGCCAAACTAAACGATATTTACCTAATGATTCAACAGATCAGCTTAGCAGTAAATTATCTGTTTATTGGTCTATGTGGGATCATTGCGGTGGTCTTCATATGGAATGTATTAAAGTCTTTATTTTAAGACAGAAAGGAGCACCAAATGAACTTTTTATTGTTCTTAGCAACAACTCCTACGGTTCCTACATTGGATCTATCGAATATCGATACGACTCCTATGCTGACAATCATCTATCAGTTGATTCCAGTAGGGATCCCTATCATGTTGTTATTGCTTGGTATCAGAATCGGGATCTCAACTTTCCGTTCCATGTTATCAGGCGGAGGCAATTTGTAGAATAAAGGAACCTTATGGTTCCTTTTTAAAACGAAAGGAGACTTATGAAAAATAGGTTTAATCGAATATTTATAACAATGCTATTTTCATCATTATTTATGTTTACATCTATTTTTAGTGATTTATCAGTTTCAGCAACCAATGTTTTATTAAATGTTGGTACTATTTCTGATACGAATCTAGACACTATTTTATCTGATGTTAAAACAAGAAAAGCTAATTGGTACACTGATTATGATTATTTAGTTTATACAACTTCTTCAACTTATTGGACTATATTACTAATTCCCAAGGTTAATGTTGCAAGTTTCTTATTTGCTGATGTTGATAATGATGGAACATTTTTAAATGATATTGATAATGTTTATTTAATGCGTTATTGTTCATCGGCTAACCCATGTTACGCTTATCGTTATACTCAATCAACTAAAGCGTTTTATACAAGCTTCACTTATACAACAAATTTATTAAACGATGACATGACTACTTCATCATGGGTTTTGTACTATACAAACATTATCGCTAAAACACAAGTTGCTTATTATTATGATTATTGTTATTTGGATTGCCAAGATCTAATAACTTTCAATATGGAAGCTGTTTACAATTTGAAAAAAATTCCTACTTCCATTTTACAAGGTCTAGGAATTGTTTCTCAAACGGAAGATCCAGGTTTTGAAAAGTTGATATTAAAGTTTGATACTATTTTCGGAGATTTAGAACTTGATCTTACTTGGATGAAGGAAGCTTTTGCCTCTATGATTTTGTGGCTTTCTTCTATTTCAAGTGATTTACAACTAGAATTTGCTAGTTTAGTAGTAGATGTTGTTGATGGTATTGGTGATTCTATTAGTAACTGGTTCACTCCAAACGTTGATACTGTTCTAACTTTTACAAATTCTCTATCACAATTTGAAGAACCACTCGCTTTAATAGATAATATTACACAATTTTATGATGAATTAGATAAACCCGGTACTAGGATTTTGCCTATAACAGGAACTGTTTTTGGAACTGAGGTTTCATGGGATATAAAGACTATGATTTTTGATCCATTCCTTCCAGTAGCTCCATATATGAAAAACATCTTCTCGTTTATTTTATGGGCTCTATTTATACCTAGATTATTTAAAGAGGTTCAAACCTTAGTTAGTGGGCAATTAGCATCATGATAACAAACATTATATTAGATACAGCAACTGGTGTAATAAATGCTGTTTATTCTTTAGTTTCTTCAATGATGAATGTTGATATAGATCTTACTGGTTTATCAACTGCTGTAAATTTCTTAGGTGGACTTGTTTATACAACTAACGCATTTGTTCCATATGAAACATTTGGTTCAATATTCGCAATTCTATTTGCTTTTAGCTTCAATAAGATTTGGTATGCAATGGGTTAATCTCATATGGCCTTAACATACGTGTTTACACGTTGGGTGGTCTATATGATCATCGTTGTGCCTAGTTTAATCTTTCTTCATTACTGGTCAAAAAGAGACTAAAGGAGTTTTTGTGAAATATAAAAATGAATTAGAATCAATGAGATTCTTTTCTAAATTGATTGATGGATCATATCCAAGTTGGGTTCATACATTTGAAAACCTTGTAAATAATTCAATCCCAATGAAACCAATTTTAGTTGAAGAAGAAATTGGTGGCGAAGATAGAGAATCAATTTATATTAAAATGTATACTTGTCCAGTTTGTTATGAACATGTGTATTTTGATAGATGTTGTCAAAATAATAAGTGTAGACAATGTTTAGATTGGAGTAAAAAATGAATTTCATAATGCCTACGATTAAGCTTATATTCGCTTTGGTATCGACAGTAGGTTATTTTATTGTTGGTTTATTCTCGCCAGTCATTATCTCGTTTTCTGTGAATATGCTTAACCTTGCTAGAAAAGGTTATAAGATTACGAAGTTTAATTCAGTATGGAAACAAGAAGGTATTTTGAAAAGACTTGTTATAAGCTTTCCCAAACAGTTAGCAAAAGATATATTTACACGTGATCCCAATAAGTATCCATACTTTGGAACAATCTTATTTTGTGGTGGTCAAGGTTCAGGTAAAACGATTTCTATGGTCTATTTATCTCAGAAGATTAAAAAGAAGTATCCTCAATCTTTGTCATTCGCTAATTTTACAGTTATGACAGATGGTGATTCATTAGTTCGTGCAGAAGTTATAAAAAAAGAGAATCCACTTGATCCAAGATTGGTTCCTGAATTTGATGGTTGGGCTGATATTGTTGAGAATAATAATGGCGAATTTGGGGTAACGTTTCTTATCGATGAAATAAGCATTTGGTTTAACAATCGTGATTCTCGTAACTTTCCGCCTACTCTCTTACAAGACCTCAACCAACAAAGAAAACAACGTAAGATGACTATTGGGACTGCTCAGCGGTTTGGACTCATTGTTAAAGATATTCGGGCAATTCCTGAATATGTCTATCTTCCGAAGACTCTGTTTGGTTGTATAACGTTTGTTCTTGTCTCAAGACCTGAGCTTTGGGATAACGAAAAAAACAGATTTAAGAAGTATGAACTATTTAAGACATGGTTCTTCGTTCACACTCCTGAACTTAGAAACTCTTATGATACTTTCCAAAGGATCCAAAGAACAGCTAAAGAAGGTTTGGTTCCTAATGAGTTCATTAGTGGGTCGAAAGGCATTTCGCCCACTAATGAATGATAGGAACAACGCTTTATCGCTTTGGTATTTGGGTTGTTCATAAGCTCTAAGTTTTAAGTGAACTTTCCTTGTCTTGCATACTTCTTGTTTTTTTGCCAAACTCTGCAACAAACACCACAGATCTCTGAAGTTAATAATTCTAGGTTGCTCTAGATTTAGCGATGATCTAACTCTTGGGCTATTTCCCACTAGACAGATACCGCTTTATCTTTACGTTGGTAGCGGACGTCAGGAGCAACCACTTCACTAAAAAAAATGCGAAGCATAGAGCGAAGCGAAACTAGGCATTTGAGGAAGAAGGCGCGAAGCAACGTGAAACCAGGGGTTTCTAAAGAGAACGCCTTAAAAGAACGCACCGACCTCTGTAACACGTCGGTGCTAAATGACTAAAAACGTTAAAATCTCCTGTGTTTAAAAGCCAAAACGCAACTGTACCGATACAGTGCGTAAAAAGTCGAATATTTTCACAAAGAAAGGAATAAATTATGAGTAGAAAACAGTATGATTTGCTCTTTGATTGGTTTGAATGCACGTTCAAACATACAGAACTTTCTATTTTGTTTAGAGATTTTGGAATTGATGTTTACGATAAACGCTTAACGATCACTAAAGCTGGGTTTATTTACTACAATACAACGTTCACACTCGGCGAAAAAATTAAATTCATGGTTAGCCTCAAGGATCCTACTTGCTTTGATAAGGGTCTTGGGTCAATATTGACCAATTACGATCGTAATATGGGCGTTCATTTGATTCTTAGTGGTTATGGTTGTAGAGAATTTGAAAAGAATTTCACATTTTGGTGGCTCTTAGATTATTGTAAAGAGAATAAAGCCAATATGAGTCGTATAGATATTGCTTGGGACTGTTTCAATGATGACTTGATTAAGATTTCAACGATCAAGTATTATCTGAAAAATGGCTTTGTGGTAACCAAAGCAAGAAAAGCTTTGATTTTCGATGAAGTTGAAACTGAAACAGGAGTAACCACTGGCGAATCCGTAAAGTTTGGATCATCAGCAAGTGAAACAATGTGTATGATCTATAACAAGCTTCAAGAACGTAAGTCAGCTGATTACGTAATAGATCCAGAGATTACTCACTGGGTACGAATTGAATTAAGAATAAGAGGGGAATCTTGTAGTAACCTTGTTCAGATAATCAATCAAAACAATTTTACAGAAGTCGCAAATTCAGCTTTGTTCAACTATTTAGATTTCAAAGAAAAGAATGGCTATGCTCAACGATCATTGTGGGATACTGCACAATGGTGGAGTGAATTTATTAAAGTTTCAAGTAAATTGAAATTGAGTAGTAAAGCTATTCAAACATCAATTCAGAGAAAAAAGGCTTGGTTAGAATTAAGTGTATCGAAAACACTTGCTAAAGTGTTCTTATCAGATTTAGAAGATACCTATGGCGAACAGTTCAATAAACTGTTCCATGAGGGTATCAAAATGTTCAATGAGCTTGATATGGATCAGATCAATGCTCACAGAATTGAGAAAGGTGGTTCAGTCTTGAGTGGCGATGATATGTTTATGATTAAAAAGACTTTAGAAGACTGTATAAACGCTGATGGAGAGTATTTATGATTGGAATGACCTTTGGTGTTAGTTTAGTCTTAATCGGCTTCTTAATCGTTTATATGGCTTTTAGTGGGGAATGAATG
>CAIXIN010000071.1 GCA_903919545.1 uncultured bacterium
ACTAAAGGATCATAGATTGCAGGTCTATACATCATCCATAGACAATAGACCGTATCGATGAGAAATACAACAAACGCCAATACGACGACTTTAGGTTTCAAGTTCATCGTTGTATAGGTATAGATAAAGGTTCCAGTGATCAAAAAGAAAAGTAGAAAATTAAAGAGTCCACTCAGCACATCCCCGGAGTTAAATGAATAAGACGCTAGAAAAGCAAAAACTTGAGGACTATATAACGCATAAGGCAAACCAAACAAGATCCCATTCAACAATAAACCAATATTCACTACTGTAATGATAACTACGATAAGGATCGTTATTTTGGCGTTTCTTAGTGCGTGTTCACGCTTAAACATTCTTCGCTGCCTTCAAAGCACGGATCCCTTTAAAGACATAATAAACTAAGATCGCATGATAAATGAATTCAATAACAAACGTAACTGAGACCTCAAGACTCGATATAAGAACGAGAGAATCTAGAACTAAAACCCCAAATCCAATCTTGATGGCTCCTGGTTTCTTCGCACTTCTAAAATAAGAGTAAGCAAGAAGTAACAACAGGGCAACCATTACAAAGGTAAAGAATGGGAGCGCCAATTGATATTGTTCATAAGATTCAAAGAAATCTACAACTGCTTCAGGATACTTGAAGACGAAATGAGCCGCATTGACAGGTACCATTAAACTTAAAGGGAATATAGGGGCAAAATGTAAAGCGACAACGATGATGTTTAATAAAGTCATAAGCCCTGATGCGGCTAAAGCATTTCGAGCTAAGACAATTGGATTAAAGTTTTTAATGTTTTTCATAGAAGTTCTCCTAGCTTGTATTTTAACATAAAAAAAACTTCCTCTTAGATTAAGTGAGGAAGTTCGATTTCGAAGCTTGTGCCTTCTTGAGGTTTACTGATCGCAGTGATCAAACCTGAATGACGTTGGATAATATTAAGAACCAAGGATAAACCTAAACCTAGACCTTCCTTATCTGAACCTTCTACTCTGTAGAAAGGTTCAAAGATATGGTCAATGTCTTTTTCAGTGATACCACAACCTGTATCAGCGATGGTGATCTTAGATGCATGTTTCAAACACTCTAATTTGACGCGGACTTTTCCACCAGTCTTATTGTATTTGATCGCATTTTCGATAAGGTTATAAAAAGCTCTATATAGCAATACTTGATTGCCTTTTCCACTAGGACATTCGACGCTTTCAAGTTCAAGGACTACCTGGTGTTGAGTTGCGTAAGGTTTGATGTCGGTGATCACATCAGAGAGGATCTCATCGAGACAGATGTTGTCATCGATGGAAGCAGTGGATAAGACACTACTGTCTAATAATGTTTCTATGACTGCATTCATCTTGTTGAGACTTTGATGAATAATGGCTATGGTTTCTTGATAATCTTTGATGTTTTTGGCTTCTTGATTATTCAAGACATCGATATGAGCTTTCATAACTGCCAATGGTGTTTTAAGTTCATGCGCAACAGACACATTAAAATGTTTCTGTGCACTCAGTGCTCCATCCAGCTTACTCAACATTTCATTGTAGGATTGAGATAAGGTCTGGACTTCATCACTTGTTGTGTTGATGGCAGCTTGTTTACCTGCTTTGACTTGCTTGGTGAGATGTTTGATCGGACGATTAAAATAAGCAACGATCAAATAAGCTGATCCAATAAGAATCAACATCGCCACGACGGTAGTGATGGCTGTATTCATGATCAAATTGGTTTTAAAGGATTCAACGTCTACCGTAATCAATATTTCTCCGGCTGTTGTCCCAATGATATCCCCTTTGACTGTCGAATAATCGACATCGTTTTCTACGATGATATTTTGTTCCGTTCGTGCTACTTCCGCTTTATATAACCCAACCAAAGACTTGGTTGCTGCATCGACACTCATCAAGTAGAAAACGCCACACATAAAGATGGCGAGTGTTAATGCGATAAAGGTTTTAGCTTGAATGGTTTTTTTCATGTTTAGGGATTGAATCGATATCCTACGCCTTTGACAGTTTGGATCACGTCATCGCGTTGGGTCGCTTCTTGAATTTTCTTACGTAAGGCATAGATGTGGACCCTCATCGCTTCACTGAAGGGATCGGCCTCATCATTCCAACATTTCTCCAATAACTCTTCTGAACTGATGATGCGTTCTCTGTTTTGGATCAAGTAGGTAAGGATCGTATATTCTTTTAAAGTAAGGAGTATCATCTTACCTTGATAGGTAATCTGATGAAGATTAAGATCGATATTGAAATCATTGATTGATAATACTTTGGGTTGAGAGATAAAGTCTCTTCTTAATAAAGCTCTGATTCGAGCTCTTAATTCTTGGAAATCGAAGGGCTTGGTTAGGTAATCATTGGCTCCTAGATCGAGCCCTTCGATACGTTGTTCAATAGAACGATTGGCACTGACGATGATGATCTTGACGGACTTGTTTAAAGTGCGTACTTGTTTAAGCACTTCGATGCCATTGAGTTTAGGTAAATTGATGTCTAAGACAACCAAGTCATAGGTATTGATCTCACACAGTTCAACGGCAGAAGCACCATCACTTGCTGTATCGATCGCATACCCATCCTGTTTTAAACCCTTCACATAGGCATTTAGAAGCTGAGATTCATCTTCGACCAGTAATATTCTCATTGTTTTCCTATTTCTTATTTAGTTTGCGATTAAGCGCTAAACTAACGATGATCAAACCTAAGGTTGATGCTAATACAGATACAGTTACCATACTCTTACCTTTATCAGCTAAATCTTTAGCTCCGGTCAAAGTATATATGCCTTCTTCATTGATGCCATCATCTGTTCTCTGACAAATGGTAGGATCTTTTTCGCAATCTACTGGTGTTTCATCGATCGTGTTATCAACAGGTGTTCCATCAGGCAATGCGACTTCGATAACGCAAGTTTCTACGCCATCTTTATCTACTGTGCAGACTTTAACTTCTTCGCCTGTTCCTACAGATCCTTCATCAACTCCTGTGGTTGTCATACAAATTTCTGGATTTTCTCCACAAGGATTAACAACTGTCCCATCATCGACGGTGACTGTAGGATCGACTGGTGTAGGCTCATCAGATGTCGCACTTACACTTAATCCCATAAAGGCAATAAACACTAAACTCATAAGTAATACAGTTAGTTTCTTCATAGATGTTTCCTCTTATGGTTCAACTATATCATAGCGTATATTAAGTTAATATTAAGCGAATTTGAATTTGTTTGATTTAGTAAAGAAAAAAGCCGAGGGAAATCGGCTTTTATCAACTAAAGATTTGTCCATTAGGATGAAACAATTCATCTCAAATCTTTTTAGTTTTTTCTTACTTTGCGATTGATCGCTAAACCTAAGATGATAAGACCTAAAGTAGATCCAACCACAGATACTGTAACCATACTATTGTCTTTGGCGTCTAAGTTCTTATCGCCTGTCATATAGTAGATACCATCTTCATATTTTCCATCAGTAGGCATTAAGGTTTCAATCCCATCATCAGTTCTCTGACAAATGGTAGGATCTTTTTCGCAATCCACTGGGGTCTCATCGATCGTATTGTCGATAGGTTGACCATCTAACGGAACGATTTCGATAACACAAGATTCTACGCCATTCTCATCGATGGAACATACTTTAACTTCTTCGCCTGTTCCTACAGAACCTTCTGAGAAGCCTTCACCTGTAGTAGCGATACATACTTCGATGTTTTCTCCACAAGGATTAATGACTTCCCCATCATCGATAACGATGATAGGATCCACAACGATTGGTTCTTCTGGTTTAGGATCAACCAAGATCGGATCCAATGGTGTAGGTTCATCTGAAGTAGCACTAACGCTTAATCCCATAAAAGCTATAAACATTAAACTCATAAGTAATACAGTAATTTTCTTCATTCTGTTACCTCTTCTGCCACCATATTAACATAGCGTATATTAAGTTAATATTAAGCCCAAAATATTTTATTATTTCTTTTATTCGTTGTTTAAAGTAAGAAAAAAGTCGAATTTCTTCGACTTCTATTTAGACGCATCGATCATCAATTGAGCTAAGGTATTAGAGAACTTCACAGGATCTTCTAAGGTAAAGCCTTCAATCAATAAGGCTTGACTGTATAAGAGTTCCGCATAATCTTTCACCTTATCTTGAGATACTTTACTTAAGGCTTCGATCAGAGGATGTTCAGAGTTGAGTTCTAAGATACGTTTGGCTTTCATATTAGGAGCACCATCAGGCATCTGAGAAAGAACCTTCTCCATCTCAAAGCTTAGACCTTCATCAGAAACCAAACATACAGGATGGCTCTTTAAACGACCACTCAGTCTAACATCGCTGACTTGATCTTTTAAAGCTTCTTTTAAAGATTCAAGTAAGTCTTTATTAGCTACACCTTTATCTTTTAATGCTTGTTTTTCTTCTTCTGTCCCTAAATCAAGATCACCTTGATTAATGGCTTTGAAGGCTTTTTCTTTATAGGTCCCAAAGGCTTGTAGGACAAATTCATCCACATCATCCGTTAGATATAAGATCTCATATCCTTTTTCCTTGACCCATTCAGTTTGAGGTAAGGCATCACATTTCGCTAGGCTTTCACCAGAGACATAGAAGATCTCTTTTTGGTATTCTTTCATACGTTCTACATATTCTTCTAAGGAAACCATTTTTAGTTCTTTTGAGGATCCAAAT
>CAIXIN010000072.1 GCA_903919545.1 uncultured bacterium
ACAGCTTGCCACAGATCAGTAAGATTCAATCAACAATTGACCCATCAAGAAATGAGACAGATCATAGATGAATTAAGTCTTTGTGATCAACCATATCATTGTCCTCATGGACGTCCTACCTTAATTAAGATCTCCACCAAAGACCTCTGGAGAGACTTTGAACGATGAGAAAAGTACTTGTCATCGCAGGTCCTACTGCCAGTGGAAAAAGCGCTCTTGCGGTAGAATGTGCCCTACAATTCAATGGGGAAGTCATCAACGGAGATTCTCAACAAGTCTATCGAAAGCTTAATATAGGAACCGCTAAGATCACTGAACATGAGAAACAAGGCATCCCTCATCATCTACTGGATATCTTAGATGTGGATCAATCTTTTAGTGTGGCTGATTTTCAAAAAGAAGCCCGTTCAACCATCGAAGAAGTATCTTCTAGACATAAGCTTCCTATCTTATGTGGAGGCTCAGGTCATTATCTCAAAGCAGTCCTTTATGATTATGAATTCCTAAAAGATGATTTTATCGAGGATTCCTTTGAGGAATTCGATGACCAAGCTTTATATGAACGTCTATTTCAATTGGATCCTGTTTCAGCCTTAAAGACCCATCCCAATAATCGTAAACGAGTTCTAAGAGCCCTTAATCTAGGACTCAATGGACCTTTAAAATCTGAACGTGAAGCTACACAGAATCATCAACCCATCTATGATGTGTTTATGATCATCCTGAATATCGATCGAGATCTGCTTAATCAACGCATTGAACAACGTGTATCTAAAATGATGGATCAAGGTCTCTTCGATGAAGTCAAAGCCATTTTTAGCACTTTACAGGCACAATCCTATCAAAGCTTCTTAGGAATAGGGTATAAAGAGTTTAGAGGAACGCTTAATGGGACAGAATCGGTTGATCAAGCTCAAGAAGCCATCATCACCCATACCCGTCAATTCGCTAAGCGACAACTGACCTATTTTAGACATCAGTTTACTGCCCATTGGATCAATCCTCTTGATCAAGAAGAACTTCATCGAATACAAAATGAACTAAGCCAGTGGCTTACACAGGAGAATCTATGAGAAAAATCGTCATCGCCGGAGGTTGTTTCTGGGGTGTAGAAGAGTATTATCGTCGTTTAAAAGGCATTGAGAAAACACGTGTTGGATATGCGCAAGGCACAACTGAACATCCAACCTATCAAGATGTCTGTTCAGGTAAAACCAAACATGCGGAAGTTGTGGAATTGATCTATGAGGAAGAAGTGATCTCGTTGAATAAGATCCTTGAACATCTCTTTAGATTCATCGATCCTACTTCTTTGAATAGACAAGGGCATGACATTGGGACACAGTATAGAGTCGGTGTCTATTATGAAGATGAAGCAGACGAAGCCATCATCAAGGCTTACATCGCTTCTAAACAAGCATCTTATAAACATCCTATCGTTTTAGAAGTCCATAAAACAGACATCTTCTATGATGCGGAAGCTTATCATCAGAAATATCTGATTAAAAATCCAGGAGGCTATTGTCACGTCAACATGGGCCTCATCAAAAAAGAAGAAATGAAAGATAAGATCTAGACCCATAAGGGTCTTTTTCTTAGGATTAATTCTACACATCTCATAAAGGATAAAAAAGGATGAGGAAAAGCTGTGTTGAAAGTGAAGAAGATAAGTAAGAGTTATCATCGAAAGAAAGCGTTAAGCGAATGTAGTTTTGATTTAGAACCTTATCAGATCATGGGTATATTTGGCCATAATGGATGTAGAAAAAGCACCTTGTTTAGGATCATTATGGGTATTTTAAAAGCGGATGAAGGAGAGATCATCGTCGATCATAAGATCTTAGGGTACATGCCTGAACAACGCTCGCTCTTGATCGATCTTAGTCTAAGAAAACAAGCACGTTTTATGGCTCATTTAAAAGGCATCCATGAGAATGAATGTGAGACAAGACTTTTAGAATTAAGTCAGCTCTTTAATCTAAGAGATATGATCGATAAGCCACTTAAGACTTTATCCAAAGGTAATCAACAGAAAGCTCAATTGATCTTGTCTATTCTTCATGAGCCTAAGATCTTGATTTTAGATGAGCCTTTTAATGGATTGGATCATCATAGTCAAAAGGATCTTTCTCATTGGATCAGAAGCTATGCCCAAAAAGGTAATGCGGTATTGATTTCATCGCATCAGTTGGAACATATGAATGGTTTATGCGATGAGATATTGATCCTAGATCGTGGGATAACCATGACTCAAGGTCATCTTAAAACCATAAGAGAAAACCATCAAATGTATTCAGTTAGGGTCAA
>CAIXIN010000073.1 GCA_903919545.1 uncultured bacterium
ATTAAACATAAAAGCTTAAGTATTTCCTTGATCGCTTGTGCGATCACTGTGGTCTTGAGTGGTCTCATACCGCCATTACTTCTTAAGCAAGTCATCGATCAGAACTTAGTTAAAGGAAGTTTAGATGGTTTAATGACTTTAGCAATAATTTATGTCGTTGTGCTTTATGGGATCGGCTTGGCTGATTTCTTAAAGGGACTTGTGTTGACTCAACTGGGCCAAAAAATCATAACTCAACTTAGAAGCCAAAGTATGTCTAAGATGCATAGACTGGATCCTTCATACTTTACCGAAACCATAGAAGGGGAAACAGTTTCTAGAATCATCAATGATACGGAAGCAGTAGATGTCTTGTTTACAGGAGGCATCGTTAATATGAGCATCGATTTGCTCAAGGTCTTTGGGATACTCTTTTCTATCTTTTATCTTAGTCTTAGAATAGGTGTTGTGACTTTGATTCTTATTCCCATCATCGCTTTATTAACTCGTATCTTTCAAAAAGGTATGTTGAAAGCCCAAAGACAAAGTCGATCCTTGATTGGAAAGATGAATCAACAAGTCTCTGAAACTTTAAGAAATGCCTTGGTGATCAAAGCCAATGGACATGAATTGACAATGATGAATCGTTTTAAAGTGACCCTTTCTAAACATGTCTTGAGCAATGAGAGAATCAATACTTATGATGCTTTATTCCCAACGGTCATCCAAGTCACCAAAGCACTATCTATCGGGGTTCTGATTTATTCCTTCTTAATGGGAAATCAACTCTTTATAAGTATAGGATCCATCATCGCGGCTATAGAACTCATCTCTAATCTCTTTGATCCAATAGAAAACATAGGAAGTGAACTCCAATCGATTCAGCAAGCCATCGCAGCCATAGATAGGATCGATGAATTCTTGAATCAGAAAGAAGAGAGTCCACGAGATCCACATTTTGATTTAAACAGTATATTAAATCAAAGTCTCTCCTCTTTAAGATTCAATCAAGTATCTTTCTCTTATGAAGAAGACCAAGTCGTACTAGATAAGATCAACCTAGAGATACTTGGTGGTCAACAAGTAAGTTTTGTGGGTCGTACAGGGGTTGGGAAAAGCACCTTACTAAAACTTGTATTAGGTCTATTACCCGCAAGTGAAGGCGAGATCACTTTAAATTCCATCGATGTCTTTAAGATTCCTCATGCCTATCAACGCTATCTCTATGGAAGTGTCGATCAAAACTTCCCTATGATCAAAGGAAGTCTAAGACAACAGATCACTCTCGGAGATCCTAAAATAACGGATGATTTGGTATTATCAGCGCTTCATAAAGTCGGATTGACCCAGCTTATCTCTCAAAGCGAAAAAGAACTAGATGCCTTGATTCCTTTAGATCTACAACCTTCTGAAGGTCAGAAACAATTGATCGCGATCGCACGAGCCATCGTTTTAGATCCCCCAGTTTTGATTCTAGATGAGATCAGTTCAGGACTAGATGGGATCAGTAGTGCCCATATCCAAGAAGTCTTAAGAGAAGTAAATAAGAAACGTATCGTATTATCTGTTACACATCGTTTATCATCTCTTCAAGATGATGAAGATGTGGTCATCTTATTTGAAGGTAAGATACGTTTAAAAGGTAAGTGTAAAAACTTAAAAGAAAATGATCCTTGGTTTAGAAAAGCCATCCAACTAGAAAAATTATCGATGAAGTAAAAGAAGACCATACATGGTCTTCTACTTTTTTGTGAGGTGTCTTTTCGCTGAGATCTCAGTGACTTCAAGTTTATAGAGTAAGACTTGTTTAAGATCTGTTGGTGAATATTCAAAGGTGGTATGTTTACTTTGATGACCCATTAAAAAATCAAGTGCTTCGATTTTTAAAATCGGATCCTCTATAAAAGAAATGTCTCCTAGACCCATGACACTCGCAAAATCAAAGGTACTATCACAGGCAATGTCACCTTCCACAAGCTGATGATCAGTATCCATCTCAAAACAAACTTTAGGATGTTTAGTTAAGATGTCTATTTTTCTACCTTTAAGGGCTGAATGAAAATAAAAGGTGATCTTATCGTTTTTAACGTGGAATCCAAAATTCAAGGGGACTATGTAGGGAACATCTTCATCGATGAGGCCTAATCTAATCACTTTGATATTAGAAATCAGTTGAATGATCTCTTTGAAATCTGTGACTTCTCGATCTTTTCTACGCATGAGGATCTCCTTTGATGGTTCAATTATAAAGCATCATTTGTGATTATGGTCATTCTTCTTTAAATATAGATATTTAGGTTCATACTACAAATCAAGGAGAACTCTCTATGAAAAACGTTGGGAATATGGATTCAATGATTCGTTATGGTTTAGCTGTTGGTATGGTTATTGTGGGTTTGGTTCTAGGCGCTGGTTCACTCATCTCTATCGTACTGTATGTTTTAGCGGCCGTAATGGTTGTCACCGCAAGCGTACGTGTATGTCCAATCTATTTGGCTTTGGGTCTAAAAACAAATTCTAAGAAGTAACAAAAAAGTCATAACACGAAGTTATGACTTTTTTTATGAATTGATTATTGATTCGAGCGCTAGTTTTATTTCGGAGAAGTCTAAGCCTTTTGCGACACAGAAATCTTTAACTGTATCTTCAGGGCTAATGATGGAACTCCCGGTGATTTCTTCAAATTGAGCCTGACTAACACCAGCATCTAGGACCTCTTGAATCGTTGTGGGTCCTTTAATGGCGAAACCAATGTTGGTGTCTTCATCAGTTTGAATCAAAACGACCAAAGATGGATCTAAAGCTACCACAAGTAATGTATGGGAGGATAGATATTCTTTGTCTTCATCACTTAATGAAGTATTGTGGACCAAAATCAATTGGATAGCTTCTGAAGGTAAATAGACATCGATAAGTTCATAGGATAGATTGTTATACAATGCAACAAAGGCTTCTAGGGCTTCAGTACCAATTTCATATGTCATTGGTTCATAAAGTTTCCCAAGATCCTTATCCTTAAATAATGTCAGAGA
>CAIXIN010000074.1 GCA_903919545.1 uncultured bacterium
AGTTTTATGGCCATCGATAAACAATCTTTCGTAAGTCAAAACGCCAATCAACAGACCTTCTCTTACATCAGTCGAGAGATCATTCAAACAGGTGGAGAAATAACCCTATCAGGAAATCACGTTGAATTGGATAATCTCACTGAAGCACGCATTCAACAAACCAAGGATTTCTTCGAGAATTTCTTCCCTAACTATAAACTGAATGCCTATTATCCTTTATACGGTAAAATGAACCAAGCTCAAAAAGATATGATTCTCTCTGTTTATCCTTCCATCGATATCATACGTATCTTATATGATGGGGATGGGATTACTCAATCCAGTGGAGATTTCGAAGTCATCGATGATCAAGTCTATTATCCAACGACGACCTATGGGTATAAAGCCGAGGGTCTACAAATGTATACTTTCTTATCTGTCTTGACTTCACATGGGGCGATCTCTCATAGCTTTGACATCAACTCCTTGTTTACAGTACCTTCCAGTGAAAGCAATTGGAATACGCTCAATACAACTTTTGATACTCTAAGTGATCTTTATTTCAAGGATACGCCATGGTTAGAGTCTAAAACGCTCTCTTTGGCTGCAGAGAAAGTTAGATTATTGGATGCATTAGAAGTCAAAACGAAAACAGAAGCAAATCAAATCACGGTGGCTTGTTCAGAAATTACCATTGGACAAAAGTTTATGTTTTATTCTAACAAAGAAATTTTAAGTGCAACAGGAGCCAACTATACACGTATAAACAGTCGTTATTATGTGATAGAGGCCAAAGCAGCTTCGTTTGTTCTTTACTATTAATAAAGGAAGAAGGTGTATTACTTATGAAAGTATGCATTATTGTGGAAGGAAGTTACCCATATGTCGCAGGGGGTGTATCCAGTTGGGTACAGATGCTTTTAGAGCGTTTTAGCGATATGGAGTTTGTGATCTGGTCGATTGCGACCAGTCGTGATGAAATGAGCGAGATGAAATATGTCTTGCCAGAAAACGTCAAAGAGATTCGTACGATCTATCTCAACGATATCAAATTCAAACCGATCCATTCTAACATCAAACTCAATAAGAATGAACATGAGGCTTTGAAGTCTTTGATCATGGGCCAAGATCATTTAAACATCCAGTGGATAGAGATCTTAGAGTTGATAAAGAATCATAAGGCTCAATTGATCGATGTTTTGATGAGTCATGACTTTTTTGAGATCGCAGTCGAGTTATACAATACAGAGTACTCACGTACGGTCTTCAATGATTTCTTATGGAACCTTAGATCTATGTTTTTTCCTTTATTGTCGACTTTGATTGAAGATTTCCCTCAAGCGGATATTTATCATTCTGCTTCTACTGGGTATGCGGGCCTATTGGGAAGTGTAGCGAGTTATATCTATAAGAAACCTTTCCTAGTTACAGAACACGGGATCTATACCCGTGAACGTGAGGAAGAAATCATCAAGTCTGATTGGGTCATAGGTGACTTCAAAAAGAATTGGATCGATTTCTTTTATCGCATTTCAGCCATAACATATCATCAGGCAGATAAGGTCATTTCTCTATTTGAAAGCAATCGTGCTTTACAGATCGAAATGGGCTGTCCAGAAGAAAAGACCCTCATTATTCCTAATGGGGTAGACGTTGAATCTTATTCATCACATCTCTTTGATGAATCTCAAGATGCCATCATAAAAACGAAGAAGTCTAGCTCTAAGAGCATTCGAGTTGGAGCTGTGGCTCGTCTGGTTCCCATCAAAGATATAAAAACAATGATCTTGGCTTTTGAAACTGCGATGCAAAGAGTTGAACATCTAGAACTGGTCATCTTAGGTCCTACAGAAGAAGATGTCAGTTATCATCAAGAAGTTCTTTCGTTGATCGACGATTTCGATCTTAGAAATGTTTCTATCTTAGGAAGAGTTGACGTTAAGACCTACTTACCTACATTCGATATCATGCTTTTGACAAGCATCAGTGAAGGACAACCTTTAGCGGTACTTGAAGGTATGGCTGCAGGTATTCCACAAATCTGTACCAACGTTGGTAGTTGTAAAGAATTGCTATATGGGATGAGTGATGATGAACTGGGACATTGTGGAATCATCGTTCCTGTCATGGACATTGAAAAAATAGCTTCTGCTATTGAAGTCTTAGCCCTTGATGAATCTTTAAGACATCAAATGGGTAAGATTGGTTATGAACGCGTAAAAGCAACCTATCAGAAGAAAGATTTCTTAGCGACTTATGAAGCCTTGTATCATAGTACTGTAGAAGTATAAAAGGAGGAAACATTATGGCAGGCATTGGTTTTGAATTAAGAAAAATCTTTAAAAAGACAACCATGAGTAGTCGTATAAGGGGCATTGTTTTTGCGACGATGACCACAATAGGACCAACCATTATCTTTTTAGCCATGTTGATCTCCATCAATGTGGTTCTTGATACATTGAATGTTTATGAACCTGAACAGATATTCTTCTCAAGTGCGACTTTGTATCTTTTTCTTTTCAGTATCATCATTTCTGGAACGACAGGAACTACGATCACAAGGTTCATCTCAGATCGAATCCATGAGAATGAGGAAGAATATATACCTTCTGCGATGTTTGGGACTTCCATCTTCGTAAGCGTACTCTCAGCTTTGTTTGCGTCTATCATCGTGGTCTTGTTGTATCTCGATGGGGTCACTGATCTTGTTATGTTGGCCTCTCTCTATATTCTATCTATCGTTGTAAGTATTACTTATAATCTGATGTTTTTTATCTCAGCTTTAAAAGAATATCTAAAAATAACTGCGGCTTTCTTTTTTGGGGTCTTGTTGGGGGGATTAACTTTCTACTTGCTGTATCAGTTTACTGATCTTAATGTGTTGATTACGATTTTGATTTCGATGATTGTTGTGTTTATGGTGATCAACTTGTTGTTGATCTATTTGGTCTTGACTTTCTTTAACCATTCAAATCGAGATTATTTTGCTTTCTTATCCTACTATAAGAAGTATCCTTATCTGTTCTTAAGTGGTCTATTCTATATTGTGACTTTATATGTTCCTAATATTCTCTATTGGATCTTCTCTGATATTGCGATACAAGTGTCTATTTTTAGAGTAGCTCCGTCTTATGATATGGCTCTCTTCTTAGCGATCTTAGTTAATCTATCAACACCTGTTATCTTTGTGGTTAAGGTTGAAACCAAGTTCTTTGAGAAGTATCAGAAATATGTAGGTAGTTTGATCAATGGTACTTATGGGATCATTGAAAAATATCGCAAGATTATGTTGAAAACCATGGATATTGAACTCTTCTATATCTATGAGGTTCAGTTGATCATCACCATTATCTTAACTTGTGCCGGAATCTTGGTTCTGCCTATGTTGGGTTTTGGAGGTATGGTTTTGAATTATTTCCTCTTACTATCAATTGGGGTATACTGTACTTATCTTATGTACTTCACAGTCATCTTCTTGTATTATTTTGATGATCAATTTGGTAGTTTCATTACTACCTTAACTTTCTTCGTAACGACAGTACTTGCCAGTATTGCGGCATTACAGTTGGGAGTATCTTATTACCCAGCAGCTTTGTTTGTAGGTGGGATCGTTTCCTGGATCGTTGGGTTCTTCAGACTTCGTACCTTTATGGAGACCATTAATGCCAGACTGTATTGTAAGAGTGCAGAGTAAGGAAAAACATGACCCGTTTCAATTGGAAAAACAAAAACTTCTTGGTGTTTATGGCCTTTGTCTTAGGATTAGGTGTCTTCACCAACTTTTATTTGGGTTCCCTAAATAAGGTAGAAGAATTACCTGAAGACAATACCAGTCTTGATGATTGGACAATAGAGAACAGTCCTCTCAATGGGCTTCCTCTGGTTGAAAATAAGACCATATATGAAGTAGATCAAGCAGATGATCTCGATACCATCTACATTACTGTCTTTCCTACAGAAACTGAAGAGGGTGTTATTGATTTCTCTATTTTTGATTTACATACCACACTGGATCAATCCTTTAATCCTACCTTACACGCCAATGTGACCATAGGAGATAGTAACGGAAAGCTTTCAACCTTGATCGATACCAGTATGATCAACGCGATCATTAGAGTTAGAGGTAACTCTTCTCGAGGGGCAGCGTTTAAATCTTATAAGATAAAATTCACCACAGAAAAAGATAACTATAAAGGCTTCTCAGTTTTGAATCTTAATAAACATGTATCTGATCCTAGTAAGATCGCAAATAAATTCTCTTTTGATATGATGAGCCAACTTTCAAATATGACCAGTTTGAGAACCAATTTCGTAAAGGTCTATATTAAAGATGCATCTTTACCTGCTGGGCAAGATACCTTTGTTTATTATGGGCTTTATACCAATATTGAACAACCAAACAAAGACTTCTTGACTTCACATGGTTTAGACGCTAATGGATCACTGTATAAGGCCACCAGCTTTGAGTTCCATGAATATGAAGCACTTAAGAACATCGATGATCCTACCTATGATAAAGCTGCTTTTGAATCCATACTTGAAATCAGAGAAGGCAATGATCATTCTAGATTGATCAAAATGATCAAAGACATCAACGATGTCAATCTTGATTTTGAACAGACCTTTAAAAAATACTTTAATGAAGAAAACTACTTAACGTGGTTGGCTATGAATATCTTATTAGGGAATGAAGATACCTTAGCTCAAAATTTCCTACTCTATAACCCTACCAATTCATTGACCTGGTATTTCTTACCATGGGATTATGATGGAACTTTTAAATTCGCAGAAGCAGATACTACTGCAAAAGCACCAACATCACTTCAGGGTATTCAACGTCTAACTGCCGTTTTGATTCATCGTCGTTATTTTGTATCCTCAGAAAACGTAAATAAATTAACGCTTAAGATCGAAGAATTATTGTCTACGACTTTCACTAAAGCCAATGTCGATAAAACAATCGATGCTTATTTGCCTGTCATGGAAGCAACCCTTGGGAAGAATCCTGATGTGGGTCTTTTGCATATAGAACCCAATCAATTGATCAATTATGTACATGGTTTTTATGGAGAGATCAAAAAGAATTACGATGATTATCTCATCGCATTAGAATATCCTACGCCTGTATTTACCGCTACACCACTTAAAAATACTGATGGTTCAACTTTATTTGCGTGGGAAACTGCCAGAGATTTTGATGGGGATCTGATCAAATATTCCATTAGATTAGCGAAAGATCCATCGATGAAGAACATTGTTTTCGAACAGAAAGATTTAGTAGTAACGGATTATACTTATACAGGTATCTTAAAAGGAACCTATTATCTAGAAGTAAAGAGTATCGATAGTAATGGGAATGCGCAGTATAGTCTAGATACTCATAAGGATATCATTACGGGTGATCACTTCTTTGGGATCAGACAACTCGTATTTGAGTAAACCATGAAAAATCATAACCATACCTTAAGACATGAATTCAAATACTACATCAATCTTAAGACCTATCAGATCCTTAAACAAAGGATCTCTGTGGTCGCTAAGCGAGATGAGAACACCAAGCGTGATGAAGGCTATTTGATTTCTAGTCTCTATTTCGATGACTATCAAAACAGTGCTCTAAAAGAAAAAATCGATGGAGATCGATTTAGAAAGAAGTTTAGAATCAGAGTCTATGAGAAAGAGTCAGGATTGATCAAATTAGAGTCAAAATCTAAACTGGACAGTTGGACAGCTAAAGAAAGCACTCGTATCACTTACGAGGAATATCAAAAGATTTTAGAGGAAGATTATGAATTCTTGATTCAAAAAGATGATCTCTTATGTCGAGAATTATACTCCTTGATCAAAACGAGATTATTAAAACCTAAGGTTATTGTAGAGTATGAACGTGAAGCCTATGTGGTCGATGAAGGTAATGTACGATTGACCTTTGATAAACAACTTCGTTCCAGTATCAATGGATTAGATATCTTTGACCCTAATGTGGTCTATAGTGCAGCCTTAGCTGAGGAAATCATGGTGTTTGAAGTCAAATATGATGACTTTATACCCAAGCATATACGGGCCTTGATTAATGAGCCCAGCATGCAACGTTATGCAGTATCCAAATATGTCATATGTAAAAAAAGAAGAGAGAGGGTAATCCAACATGACTAGTTTTATCGACATTCTTAAGAAGAGCTTTCTAGAAAATGGCCAAATGGCTGACTTGAGTATTCCAAATATTATGATGTCTTTGATCTCAGCCTTCTTATGCTCGATGGTCATCTATTACATCTACCGTAAGTTCTATCGTGGGATCGTTTACAGCAGTAGCTTCAATATCCTCTTGGTTTTGGTCAGTGTGGTCACTTCCTTTATCGTTATGACCATCAGTTCCAATATCCTATTATCCTTAGGGATGGTTGGGGCCTTGTCTATCGTTCGTTTTAGAACCGCAGTCAAGGATCCACTGGATGTAGGCTTCTTGTTTTTCTCTATTGCGGTAGGGATCACTTCTGGAGCGGGGCTCTATATTATGAGCTTTATCGCTACCTTGTTTATCTCGTTGATCTATATCCTTTTGGTTCAAGTCAAGACTTTCACCAAAGTCTATCTCTTGATCGTAAAATTTGAAAATAGTACCAATGAAGATGTTCAGAAGATACTTAAACCTTTGAAGGCAAGTCTAAAGAATAAGACCAGTATCAAAGAGACCACTGAGCTGACTTTAGAACTTCGTTTAAAAGGTGATAATACTGCCTTTATGACTCAATTGACGGCCTTAGAAGGCGTCAAGAGCGCTGTTTTGGTTGAATATACCGGAGACTTTGGTGAGTAAACCAAAGAAGATCATTACCCTTCTTGGACTATTTGTGACTACTTTGAGTATCATAGGCGTAAGCTGGTTTTTATATATTCCACAGGTAAAATTAACTTTTAATGAAAGCGATAAACAACTGATTAATCCTTCGCGGGGTTTTTACGTTCAATTCGATACAGGTCATTTAGAAGGCATAAATGAACTTCAAAATGAAGGCGTCTCTTTAGTTTTCTTAGCGTATGACCTTATTGATTTTGTGGATAGTGAACTATCTAATGAGAAATTATCTGAACTCGACTTAGCGTTTAAGACAGCGAAAGACAATGGCTTAAAAGTAATCTTTAGGGCAGCTTATGGATTTAGTAACGCCCAAGATTTCTCAGATCCGCATTCACTTGATCGAATCAAAGGACATTTAAATCAAATGTCTCCAATTCTAAATAAATACAAAGATGTTTTATTGACAGTCCAAGCTGGCTTTTTGGGTCCTTGGGGTGAATGGCATGACAGTAATTTAGGAGATCAGAATGGTAAACCTGGACCTCAACTAATCAACGAACTGGTTAAAGCCCTAATTGGTGCGGTACCACAACCTATTTCGATCGCCTTAAGAAGACCTAGTTTTATGCGTGAGATCGATTCTGAGTTGATCGATGTGAGTCGGATTGCATTTCATAATGATGCCTTATTATCGACGGAATCAGATATGGGCACTTACGAGTTAGATACATTAACTAGAGAAGAAGAACTGAACTATATTTCTTCATTGCCTTATGCGTTGGCCAATGGGGGAGAGATGCCTATGATTGGTGTCTATACAGAAGCTAAACAGGCCTTAAAAGAATTAGCCTTGATTAAGCTAACGTATCTAAATTTAAAATACAATAAAGAAGTTTTGGATCTATGGAAAATTACACCTTATCAATCATCCACATTCTTTGATCATATCTCAAATAAACTAGGGTATCGTTGGTTCATTGAAAGTATGACCTTACCTTCTACTTTTAGAAGAGATCAAAGCTTTACGGTAAAAATAGAGATGAATAACGTTGGATTTTCTGCGATAACTTTACCTTATACAGCAGAACTAGTGATCTCAGATGAAAGCGGGATTATAAAAGTGCTTCCTTTTGAATCTTATGACCTAAGAGAATTATCACCAAATTCAACGATGTTACTTAAGATGAAGATCAATTCTAAAGGACTTCCAAAATCATTCACACTAGGAATACGCTATAAGGAGACTTCGATGAAACAGATCATCGATGAAAGAACATTGATTAAATTGGCCAATGATTTTATTGTCCATGATGGGATCCATGAGTTAGCGAACTATCAAGAAGATGATCAGAGCTTACCCCAATTTCACCTAATAAACAGTGAGAACTAGAAAAAACTTTTTTAGCTAATTGTAATATGAAGTCGTCCACCTAGATAAAATAAAAGCACCACGCACGGAATCCGAGTATCATTGAGTTGCGAAACTTGTGAGAAAGGGAACCATGAATGATGCACCTCAATGATACAACGAGTCCAGTAAAAGGACAACACCTAACTTTAAGAGAACGGATAGAAATTCAAACTTGGAAACGTCTTTATAAATCGAATCGGTTTATCGCTAGGACACTTGGACGAAGTCACAGTACGATCAACGATGAAGTTAAACGAGGAACTGCCTGTCAGAAGAAGATCTTAAATGGGAAAGCTCTCTTCTTGGAAGCTTATTACGCGGAAACAGGTCAACTTGTTTATGAGAGAAATCGAGAGGCGTGTAAGCCGCAATATAAGCTGCTTAAGATTGAAAGATTCATCCAGTATGCGAAACACAAGATCCAAGTTGAGAAGTGGTCTCCAGACGTCATCGTGGGCCGAGCGATTGAGCTGGGTTTATATGAAGCCTATGAACGAGTCTGCGCTAAAACACTATACCGATATATCGATGAAGGTTTGATGAGTCTAACCAATATGGATTTATGGCTCAAACTTCAACGAAACACGAAACCAAAACGTGATCGTGAGCGTAAACGCATTCTAGGACAGTCGATTGATGATCGTCCACAGGAGATTAATGATCGGTTAACCTTTGGACACTGGGAGATCGATACGGTCGTTGGGAAGAAAAACAAAGGCGAACCCGTCGCATTAACGCTGACTGAACGACTAACCAGGTACCAGATTACGATTAAGATAAGCAGTAAAAATGAACTAGCTGTGAAAGAAACGATGGAACGCTTATCTAAGGATAACCCAAACTTCCCTAAATTATTCAAATCTATCACAGCCGATAACGGTTCTGAGTTCGCTAGTTTATCTGAAGCTCTTCAAGGTCTAAGCGATATCTATTTCGCTCATCCGTACTCTTCATGGGAAAGAGGAACCAATGAGAAACACAACGGAATTCTCAGACGCTTTATCCCGAAAGGTAAATCACTCAAAGACTATTCAGACGATCAAATCAAACAGATCACCCATTGGATGAATCATTTACCTCGAAAGGTTCTTAACTATCAAACGCCTACCGAAGCCATCTTAACGCATTTCAATCAAATTCAAATGACTTAATTTACTCAGACTCTTTTATTTTAAAAAGTGGACGACTTGATATTGCAATTTACGTTCAATTTATGACATGTTGTTTATTCTCGATGAACAAGGCAACATCATTCACGCCAACAAGACCGTTTTTGATCGCTTAGGTTATACAGAAGAAGAGCTGTATGGGAATACAG
>CAIXIN010000075.1 GCA_903919545.1 uncultured bacterium
AATCGCTGGAACCGATGTCGCGAAAGAAGCTGCGGATATGATCTTAACCGATGATAACTTCGCTTCCATCGTAAAAGCTGTCGAAGAAGGCCGTACCGTTTACACCAACATTCGTAAATTCATCTTGTATATCTTAAATTCCAATATGCCTGAAGGGGTTCCTTCTTCAGCCTTCTTGATCTCACGAGGCGCTATACCTTTACCACTATCGGTCATGCAGATCCTGTTTATCGACTTAGGAACGGATATGTTACCTGCTTTAGGTCTAGGCGCTGAAGAAGCTGAAAAAGGCGTCATGGACTTACCTCCTCGATCTCAGAAAGAACCTTTATTGAATAAAGCAGTTATGCTCAAAGGCTTCCTCTGGTATGGGATGTTAGAATCCGCAGTCGCTATGGCAGCTTACTTCTTCATTAACTTCCTAAATGGTTATCCTAATGTGCCTCTAGCGGCTTCTGGTATCGTCTATAGCCAAGCTACAACCTTAACCTTAGCTTCCATCGTCTTCTGTCAAATAGGTATGGTCCTTAACTGTCGTACAGAAAGAGAATCCATCTTCAAGATCGGTCCTTTCAAAAATAAACAAGTCAACATAGGAATCATCGTAGAACTCATTCTAGTCGTAGCCTTAATGTATGTGCCTTTCCTAAGAAATGTCTTTCAAACCAGTCCTGTACCTTTCTTAGGTTGGATCTTCCTCTTCTGTATTCCATTACCAATTGTATTAATTGAAGAAGCTCGTAAGTATTATCTGCGCCATTATAGTAAAATGGAGAAAAGGAGCTGACTATGAAACTCATCATCATCGGATGTGGTCGTCTAGGCTCAGGCTTAGCCAACAGATTATTTAAAGAAGGTCATGAAATTACGGTCATCGATAATAACCCTGATGCTTTCCTTGAATTGGATCCTAGCTTCAAAGGAAAGACCATCGTCGGGATAGGTTTTGACCAAGATGTCTTAAACAAGGCCAAAATCAAAGAAGTCGATGCCCTTATCGCTTGTACAAGCAGCGATGATACCAATGCCTTGATCGCAAGATTAGCTCAGAATTTCTTTAGAGTTCCTAAAGTCATCGCTCGTCTCTATGATCAACACAAAGCAGAAATCTATCAATCTTTAGGGATACAGGCTGTCTCAACTACCGCATGGGGAATTGAGAAAGCTTCAGGGATCTTAAGATATGGAAAACTCGATATCCTCAATACGATAGGCGATGGAAAAGTAGATCTCATCAGAGTAGAAGCTCCTGTCCTTTTAGAAGGCAAGACTGTTAATGAACTCTACATCGAAGCAGAACTTCAAGTCGTAACGATAAGACGCTATGGGAATACTTTTATTCCTACCTTAGGTAGTGTGATCTTAAGTAAAGACATCCTCTATATCGTGGTCCTCTCTACAGAGAAACCTCATCTAGAAGCCCTATTGGGCCTGAGTTAAGGAGAAAAACAATGAAAGTAATTATTGTCGGCGGAGGCCAAGTTGGTGCATACATCGGCCATACCTTACTCAAAAATCATATCGACGTAAAGATTATCGAAAATAGACCTGGTATCTACGATAAGCTTATTTTAGATTTCCCTGAAGGCATAGTTATTCATGGGGATGGGACTTCCCATGAGAAGCTCATCGAAGCTGGCATCGCAGATTGTGATGTCTTGGTCGCAGTCGCTGGGGCTGATGAGACCAATCTTGTGGTCTCGACTTTAGCGAAATTAGAATACGGGGTCCCTAAAACGATTGCCCGTGTCAATAATCCTAAGAATGAATGGTTATTCAATTTCCAAATGGGCGTTGATATCCATCTCAATCAAGC
>CAIXIN010000076.1 GCA_903919545.1 uncultured bacterium
AGGTAAGACATATAAGGTGATGTTTTTAAACACCATCAAGCCATAAGCCAAGGTATAATTATTTGTCCCATAGATCCATTCAGGAAGTTTAGACATCGTCCCTGCGATAAGTGAGAACACTACCACCATTAAGATACTTCTTACTTTATTGGTTTCTGTACGTGTTTCTTTCGCTTTGATGGCGACTTCTTTCCACACTGGTCCTTCTGATAGTACTAAATGATAACCCTTCTCTTTAGAGATACGTTTGGCTGCGACTAAGAAAGCTTCTTCCTCACTAAGACCTTGAGCACTTAAAGCAGATTGTCGTTGAGTTAAGGTCTCTTTGAGTTCTTTAGTCTCATCAATAGAAAGCTTCATCTTATCTTTGACATGATTGATCCATAAATTCATTGACTCTACTAAATCAAACATTAGGGTTCCTTCTTTCTTTGTTTTGTCTTCTCTTAATCTCATTGTAGCTCATTTATCGACTTATTCACAAAAATAGTCCTAAAATAAAACGCCTTTAGGCGTTTTGAAATTATTGTAGACCTGCGACAGAGACCCCATTTAAACGAAGTTTAACGGGTCCTTCATATCGATTAGAGCGTTGTGTCTCCTTAGAGAGATACAGCTCATGGTGAAGCGCTAATAGGTTACCAGAGATGGATCCACCACTGATAGGCGTCTTCTTCCCAGCTTTCAATACATACCCTAAACGAATCTCTCCTGAGAAATCACCTGTGGAACTATCAACTATGAAACTAGAGAAATCTAAGACTTCTATTGCGTCTTCTTTTTCTAGTTCAGCGATGGTTTTCTTTCCACCTTTAAATTGAACATTCTTTAGATTCCCTGTAGGTTCTAAACTCATATAGAAGGAGTGTCTCGCATCTCCCCAAGCTTTCGTAAAGACCCCATTCTCAATGACCTTAGAAGACTTCAAGATGACCCCTAATTCATCGATAGGAGAGGTATAAATAGACCCTTCTAAACTACTCAACATCTTCATCTCTATTTTGTCCCCAGCACAGTTCTCTTGAAGGATCTGACCCATCGTAAAATTACTGGAGTGGTTGTATAGAGAGGCTACATTCGTAGACGCTTCATAGACACCTAATAGACTTTCCACATTATCGTTAGATAAGATCAAATCAGCCTTTTCTAGTTTAGGTGTAGGTAAAGCTACAGCTCTATCTTTGGCCTCCATAAACAAGGCATTGAACTGATTGAATAAACTTTCTTTATTCAACGATCCAAAATTATATTCTTTATACAGCTCGATCTCTTGAGTAGAGGTCTTCGCATTGACGATGACTTCGATATAACAGTCTTGGGTTGAATAATGGATATGAAGCCCATTCTTATTCAAGGATTCCATCGTATTATGATTCACGAAGACTTCGAAACTGTTGAGATCGCCTTTGGCTTTCTTTGCGGTATCGAAAATAAAGTCAATGATTTCTAGTCCTGCCTCAACGATGTTTTCTTTGACGTTTTGTTTAAAATCGAGTTCTTTTTCGATAGGCAAGCTATAGATCTGGTTCTTGATCAACTTAGCACTTAAGACAGCCTCATGGATCAAGTGCTGTATCTCTTCTGTCGTATGAGTAGGATAGATCAAGACTTCAGAATTACCACGAGTC
>CAIXIN010000077.1 GCA_903919545.1 uncultured bacterium
CTTACCTATTGAAAGGAGACACTATGAGAAAGAACGCTGTCTATGATGATGAGATCTTAAACCTCTTTATGACTCAAGTTGCCCTCATTTATGAATCAGGAATGGATCTTAGAGATGGCTTAAGTTTTCTTGTCAGCGATAAGAAATTTAAGATCGATCAGCTTAAAGCTGATCTCAAAGATACTGGTAAATTATCTTTGGCGATGGAAAAAGATGGTCATTTTCCTAAGGAAGCAGTTTTAGCGTTTAAAGCTGCAGAAATCATCGGTCAAGAAGGCGCTGTGTCTACACACTTAGCCCACTTCTATCAAAGACAAAATGAATCCAAAGCTTTCTTAAAAGAGATCTTATTTATGCCTATGATGTTGATGAGTATCTTGATCTTAGTCATGGCTGTCTTAAGTTTTGTGGTCATACCTGTCTTTCAAGATGTTTATGCGAGTCTAGGTGGATCATTGGATGCTTGGATAGAGATCTTACTGCTTATTTCTAAAGGTGTCGTTATTGTAGCCTTGGTGATGATGAGCTTTGCGTTGATCTGGGTCATCATCGAATCCATCAAAGGCATCTTTAGTCATCATGGCCTCAATTTAAGTGAAAAAATCCTACGACTATTTCCTAAACGAAAAGATAAAGCTGATCTCGCTCGTTTTAGTTTTATGACCCAATTGGTTTTAAAAGCAGGACTCAACCAAAGAGAAGCCATGAGTTTAGCTTTAGCTCAAATCAATGAAGGTCCTTTAAAAATTAAACTAGATAAATTCGCTTTAGAACTAAAACCTTCTCAAGGTCTATATGACTTACTCTTAAGTGCACAGATCTATCCTCCTTTACTTCAAAACACTTTAAACATCGCCCATAAAACAGGCAAGACCGATGAGGTTCTTGAACACATCTCACTAAAGACCTTAGAAGATTCTGAAAATAGCTTAATGGTTTTACTCAACCGATTTGAGCCGATACTGATCCTGACGCTCAGTGGTTTTGTGGCCTTGGTTTTATTTTCACTGATCATTCCTTTGATTGGGATCATGAGTTCACTGAGTTGATATGAAAGCTTTACGCTGGTTGATCCTTCCTCTATCGATATTGGGTCTCGTTTTTTTCTCGTTCATGATTCAAAGATCGACCCAAGAAGAACGTCGTCTTCAAGTAGAAAACGCCATCGAAAGCGCATTGAGTCTATGCTATGCCCAAGAAGGTTTCTATCCTGCTCAATTGGATTATCTGATTGATCACTATGGGATACAGATCAGTGCTGATCAATACTTTGTCTACTATAAAACCATAGGAGCCAATATAAGACCTGATGTCAGTGTCTATGAGAGGAATCCTTGATGAAAAGATCCTCACTTCAATCCTTGATGACCTTACTACTTATGACCCTTTTTATCACAGGATCTGCTTTTGTGATCCTGTATGGATCACAGTTCTATACCAACATGATCAAAGAAAGCAAGATTAGCGTCAATCGACAAAGCATCCTTCTCTATTTCAATAATCGCATCAAACAACATGATGGACAAGGTCTCTTAAGCATCATCACCCAAGATAATATCCAAGCCTTGGTTTTAGTTCAAGATGGTTATACGACCTTGATTTATGAACGTGATGGTCATCTCGTTGAACAGAGCTCTGAAAGTGCTGAGATCAAACCTTTAGAAGCACAAAACATTCTAGAGTTAACTGAGTTAACATTTACACTAGAGAATCACGGGATAACCATTACCTATAAAGATCAAACCAATCAAACCGTTACTTTAAAATACACCTTAAACGCACTGGAGCTACCCTCATGAGAAATAAACAATTCCAGTTATTTCTCTTAGAGTTCTCCTTAAGTTTAATCATACTAAGTGTTTCATTGGTGGGTGCTTTTACGATCTTTACCAGTGCAGCTAAACTTCATAAAGAAAGCGAAGTCTTAAGAAAGCTTTCTGAAGAGATCATGATGAACGCAGAAGCATTACGCAACCCTATGACTCAGTGGCCTGTAGAAAATGAACTGAAAACCATCATCACGACCTATGACCTCAATGGATACCCTAGTTCAACGAAAATCAAATATACCTTATCGATCACTTATGATGCGAGAACTGATTTCCATGAAGCAGAGATCATCTTGACAGATAAAGAAGACAATGCCTTACTTACACTTAAAGTCAATGTCTTACCAGAGGTCAACCCATGAGAAAAAGTAAGACCCCTAGCTTATTTGGCTTAAGCAGTATCTTGACTGTCTTGATCATCATCAGTGTCTTAAGTTTCGCCAGTCTATCTCTAATGAGCGCTAAAGCTGAAAACACAGCCCTTAAACGAAGCCTAAGCTTAATAGAAGGCAGCTATGAGGCAGAAAGCTCCGCCTTAGCCCTCTTCAATCAAATCAGAAATGAATATGAGATCATCTTTCAGTTTCTTCCAGTAGGTATCAATCAAACCAATTGGATAACAGGTTTCGCAACGTCTCATCCTGAACTCAACTGGGACAATACCACCTTTACCATCGTAAAGACAACAGGCAACTTTACGGTAACCATCATCGCTAAGATCAACCCTATTAAGACAGGAAATGATTTCGTCATCTTAAGTCAAACGCTTAAAATAGAAAACAATCAAGATTACTCCCTAGACGGAGATCCCATCTGGAAAGGTCCACAATGAACATCCAAGAAATCATCCAAAGCGCAATTTCAGCCAAAGCTTCCGACATCTTCATCGTTGCGGGTTGTCCTATCGAAATCAAGGTCAATAATAAACTAACTCAATTGACCCAAGAGAAAACCATGCCTGTGATCAGTGAGAACCTCATCAATGAGATCTATGTCTTAGCCCATAGAAGCAGTAAAGATATCCTACACAATCAAGGAGATGATGATTTCTCGTTTTCTATTCCTCATATGGCTCGTTTTAGAGTCAATGTCTATCGTCAAAGAGGATCACTGGCGGCAGTCTTAAGAATCGTTAAATTTGATATCCCTAACGCAGAAGATCTTCATATCCCATCAGAGATCCTACAATTCGCAAACATGAGAAAGGGTCTCGTCATCATCAGTGGTCCTGCAGGTAGTGGTAAATCCACCACAGTCGCGACTTTGATCGATCATATCAATCGTAGTAGACAAGCCCACATCGTCACCATCGAAGATCCTATTGAATTCCTATACGCTCACAACCAATCCGTTGTCTCTCAACGTGAGATTGGGACAGATTGTGCCTCAACCTCATCTGCGCTAAAAGCAGCCCTTAGACAAGCTCCTGATGTCTTATTCGTAGGTGAAATGAGAGATCTCGATACGATCTCCTTGGCCATAACAGC
>CAIXIN010000078.1 GCA_903919545.1 uncultured bacterium
ACGAGTGATCCATAGTTCACTAGAGTTACTTTCATTAGGATTGATCTCGATCTTAGTAGCGTCCGCTGTAAGTCCTGTATCAACACGAGCGGCGATGCGTGGAGCAAGATCTCTACCGATAACCGAAGCTCCTATCAATAAAGCATCTGGTGAATTCTTTTTGATGATGTCTGCGATGATGTCGGTATGGTATTGGGTTGAATAGTGTTCACAACTCTTAGAATCTGCGACGATGACTTTATCGGCCCCATGATGGATGACATCTTGAGCTAAGTCTTTGATGTCTTTCCCAATCAAGATGCCTACCACATCGAAGTGGACATGGGTGATCGCAGTGACCAGTTTTCTGGCTTCGCTTAAGAGTTCATAACTTACATCTTGAATGACGCCATCGCGTTGTTCAATATATACATAAATATCTTTGGTGTTCATGGTTCTCCTTACTCGATGTAGGCACTGAGATAAGAAGCCACGAGTTTGGCTGCTTCTGGTGCACTTAGATCACTCTTCAAGGCATTGGCTTGAAGCGTTCTGGTAAATGTCTTCTTGACTTGGGTAGGAGATCCTTTTAAACCTACATCTTTTTCTGATAGATTAAGATCCGCAAAACCAATTCTTCTAATAGGTTTCTCAAAGGCATTCCAAACATCAGTGACGTTCATTGAACGAGGTGTATTCATTGTATTCAAAGTCGAGATCAACGCAGGACAAGTCACTTCTAGGATCTCACTGTATTCTTCATAGGCTTTCTTTACGGTTAAGATCGGTGCTTGATAGTCCATGATTTCTTCGACGTAGGTCACTTGAGGTATACCTAACTTTTCTGCGACTTGAGGTCCTACTTGAGCAGTATCCCCATCGATGGCTTGTCTACCAGCGATGATCAAATCATAAGGCAAGGTCTTAAGAAAAGCCGCTAAGGTTGTTGAGGTAGCCCATGTATCAGCTCCCGCAAATTTCATATCACTCAATAAGACCACTTCATCTACACCACGCGCTAAGAGTTCTCTTAGCATATCTTCAGCTTGAGGAGGACCCATCGTGACTGCCGTTAAATGAGCTTGGAATCTATCTTTCAACTTCAAGGCTTCTTCGATCCCAGCCATATCATCAGGATTAGGAATACTAGGTACCCCTGTTCTAATCAAAGTACCTGTGACTTTATCGATCTTCATTTCCGTGGTATCCGGAACTTGTTTAACCAAACAGAGTATGTTCATTGTGTTGTCCTATTTAAGAAGAGCAGCACTGATGACCATGCGCTGAACTTCTGATGTCCCTTCATAGATTTCTGTAATCTTAGCGTCTCTCATCATACGCTCTACTGGATAATCTCGAGTATAGCCATATCCACCAAACAACTGGACTGCTTGAGTCGTAACTTCCATCGCAACTTCAGAAGCATACAACTTAGCCATAGCGGCTTCCGTTGAATAGGGTTTACCACTGTCTTTTAGTAGCGCTGCTTTATACACCAATAAACGAGCAGCTTCTGTTTTCATCGTCATATCCGCTAATTTGAATTGTGTATTTTGGAAAGCTGAGATCGGTTTACCGAATTGTTTTCTTTGTTTAACGTATTTGACGGTCTCATCGATAGCACCTTGGGCAATACCTAAAGCTTGAGCTGCGATCCCAATACGACCACCATCTAAGGTACTCATCGCGATCTTAAAGCCCATTCCTTCTGTTCCTAATAGATTATCAAGAGGAACTTTCACTTTATCAAACACGAGTTCACAGGTTGATGATCCTCTGATCCCTAGTTTGAGTTCTTTTGGACTTACTGTAAAACCAGGCATATCTTTCTCTAGGATAAAGGCAGAGATCCCTTTGGTTCCTACGCTTCTGTCTGTCATCGCAAAGATGATGTAGATGTCAGCGTATCCTGCGTTGGTGATGAAGATCTTAGATCCACTGATCAGATAATGATCATCATATTTCACCGCA
>CAIXIN010000079.1 GCA_903919545.1 uncultured bacterium
CATAGATGGGGAAACGTGCACTACAAGACATAAAAGGAATGATCATCATCGTTAAACGACGATCCTTTTCATTCTCTAAAGTACGAGTCGCCATAAGCGCAGGTACGGTACATCCAAAGCCTATAATCATGGGGATAAACGACTTCCCTGATAAACCAAATCTTCTTAAGATACGATCCATAATGAAAGCCGCTCTGGCCATATAGCCTGTATCTTCTAAGATCGATAAGACAATAAACAAGATGGTGATCTCAGGTAAGAAACCTAAGACAGAACCTACGCCTCCTAGTATCCCATCCACCACAAGCCCATAGACCCAAGGAGAAACCCCGATAAAGGTCAATAGGTTAGCGAAATTCTGAATGACGATCACATGGATAAAGTATTCAAAATAAAGCTTAAGGAAAGCTCCAAAAGGTCCAAACGCCAACATAAACACGATCCACATAACCCCTAAGAAAATAGGGAAGGCCAAGATCCTATGGGTCACCAAGGCATCGATACGATGGGTCAAAGTCTTTTGATCACTTTCATTTCTTTTTAAGACATGACTTGAAAGATCGGTGATGAATCGATACTTCTCATCGGAGATGATCATATCTCGATCTAGAGTCTCATCTTTTAACGCATTTTCTACTTCTAGATTCAAAGCACTGAGTTCTAAAGGACTCATCTGATGACCTAGTGTCGCACTTGGGCCTTCTTCGATAAAACGAAGGGCGTGTAAGGTAGGACTGACATCGAGCTTTAAAGATGCCTTTACTTTTTGAAGTAGTTTTTGTATCTTAGGTCGATAAAACGACAATTGTTTGATGGGTTGATGATCTGCTTGTATCGCTAAGATCAACGCATCGATGCCTTGTTCTTTCGCCGCGACGATCTCGATCATTTTTAAACCTAAATGTTCACTTAGATGATCGATATCGAGCTCATCTTTGTGAGCTCTTAAGACATCCATCATATTCAACGCAACGATCATCGGTTTTCCGATCTCCATGAGTTGTAAAGTCAAAAAGAGGTTGCGTTCTAGATTGGACGCATCCACGATATTGACGATGAGATCTACCTCATCGCTTTCAATGTATTCTCGAGTAATGACTTCTTCTAAAGTCGACGTCGATAAAGAATAGATCCCTGGTAGATCTACGATGGTAAACTCTTGTTTATTCTTTTTAAGATAACCTAACTTTTTCTCTACTGTAACTCCTGGCCAATTCCCTACATATTGATTGGATCCTGTCAGGATATTGAACAGAGTAGACTTCCCACAATTAGGATTGCCTACTAAAGCAATGGTCTTACTCATGGGATCAACCTCACATAGATCTCAGAAGCTTCGTTTAAACGAAGACTCAATTGATAGCCTCTTACTTTGATCTCTACAGGATCTCCTAAAGGAGCCAACTTGATGACTTTGACTTCAGTTCCTATGGTTAGTCCCATATCGATGATTCTTTTTCTTAAAGTGCTTTGTTTACCTAATGCTTCTATAATGCCTTTTTGTCCTGGTCTCAAATCTTTTAAGGTCATGACAACCTGCTCTCTAAGCACACTGTGCATCCTTAGTATATAAAAAATCCCGTCTAAGTTCAAACGGGATTATCATAAGAATTTTTAAGCTTTGCTTTTTTTATCGAGTACTAAGAAGATTCCAAAGAGTAAAAAGAAGACTAGGACTGGGAAGTTGAGTTCAATCATAACCCCAACGATAGACATGAAGCTTCGATTATTACCAAACCATGGGGTCGATAATAAGCTAATTCCATACCCTGTAAACACAAGCGCATAAGCAAGAGGCAACCAGATCGAATGAAGCATCTTCCATTTTAGGATCTTAAACGCAATCATACGATATAGGGCAAAATATACGATAGCAACCAAAGCCGTCATTCCATATACGACAAACAATGTATCCATTAGGCATCCTTTCCTGTGTATAAACACGGTTCCCCAATAAAAATCCCGTCCAAAAGGTCGGGATCATTACTTATTTTTTTGCTGATTTTTTGTTTGTGATTAAGGCATCGATCCCAAAACTGATAAAGAATCCAAGAACTGGGAAATTAAATACCATCAGGGTCGCGATCGCAGCCAAGTCATTCCAACCTGTCTGATCTTTCGACGTAAACATGATGATAGCCAATACGATACTAAATACAGATACTAATAAAGGTAACCAAATCGAATGAATCATCTTCCATTTAAACACTTGATTAAAAAGGAAACGATACAGTAAGAAGTAAACTACGCCAATCATAGCAAATTCTATAAACAAAATCATTGTCGGATTCATAAGGCTCCTTGGTGTCAAATGACACAGAGTTTACAGTTACTTAAACTAACTGTATCATTAGTGTAATACAGTTAAAGCTTTATGTCAATGATAACGATATCTTAGTTGTTATAAAACAATGTTTTTTATCAATGACAGGTTTAGACTTAGTCATCATTTATCGCGTTTTGGTTTACATTTGTCTGCTTTTAAAGTAAAGTAATCACAGTAAAAGAGGAACCTTTATGAAATCTTTCTTGAAGAAAAAGAACATTATTATTTCCTTGCAAAGATACGGTATAGACGCAATGAGTGCCATGGCTTTTGGTCTTATGGCTTCTTTGGTTGTAGGACTCATCATTAAAACCTGGGGTCAACAATCCATCGTCTTATGGGGTGAAAATGCGATCTCAGCTCAGCTTATCGTCATTGGGACTGCTTCTATGGGTCTTACTGGCGCAGCCATTGGGGTTGCGATCGCTTCTCGATTAGGCGCTCCTAATTTGGTTCTATTCTCATCTGTTGTCGCTGGGGTCTTAGGATATACCTCAGGAGGACCAGCTGGGGCTTACGTTGCGGCTTTGATCGCTGTAGAAGCTGGTAAGTTCGTCTCTAAAGAAACTCCACTGGATATCTTGGTGACACCTTTGTTTGTGATCTTAATTGGGGCACTGATCTCATTGACTGTATCTCCGTTGATCGCGAATGTGATGACCTTCTTAGGATCCATTATCGTTACCGCAACGACTTATCAACCTTTTGTGATGGGAGCCATTATCGCTGTCGTTATGAGCTTTGTATTGGTTTCACCTTTAACTTCTGCTGGTCTAGCGATCATGCTGAATCTTACAGGCTTAGCTGCAGGTGCTGCGACTGTAGGTTGCGCATGTGCGATGATGGGTTTTGCTGCCATCGGTTATAAAGACAATAAGATCTCTAGTTTTGTAGGGGTTGGTTTAGGAACAGCCAAGCTTCAATTGGCCAATACAATCAAAAACGGATGGATACTTCTTCCTCCTACGATCGCAGCCTTGATCATCGGTCCCCTCTCAACGACGATCTTCAAAATGTCTAATATTGCGGTAGGTGCTGGAATGGGAACTTCTGGTCTAGTGGGTCAAATCACCACGCTTAATGAGATGGGCTTTACCACAACTACCTTGGTTTCTATCTTGATCCTACATTTCATCTTACCGGCAGTGATCAGTTACCTCGTTTATCTCTTCTTGTTTAAACAAGGAAAGATAAAAGATGGCGACCTTAAACTCGATAACTAAACACATAAAAACGCCTCACGGCGTTTTTAATTTAATAGGCTGCACATTCGATCTTTAATCGATCTGGATCTTCAAAGAATAAGGCAGGTGCTTCTACACTATTGGCGTAAGGATGACGATCAAGATATAAGATGGGCCATGCTTTCTCTTCTAGTTGTTTCGTCAATTTTTCGATCAGTTCTTTATCGCAATGAAAGGCCAAATGATTGAGCCCTGTCGCACTTCGATGATAGATCTTATCTAGATACTTTTCTTCTGTTTGGACAAACACAAGATAGGTCGCATCTTTCTTATACGAGAAACCTTTATCCCAACTTTGATAGAGTTGATAACCTAATTCAACTAAGAGCCATGAGTAAAATGCTTTTGATTTATCTAAATCAGAGACATTGATCTCAACGTGATGTAAGGTCCCGTTTAAACTCATTTATTGGGTGACCCCATAAGGCCAATCGATGATGCCTCCAAAGTCATAGACCTTGGTATAGCCCATCTTAACCAGTTTATCTGAAGCTTGTTTAGAACGATTGCCACTACGACAATACACTAAGATGACCGCATCTTTATCAGGTAATAATGAAGGTTGAGTTGATCCTATGCTTTCATTAGGAAGAAGAAGTGCTCCTAAGATATGACCTTCATTGTATTCCTCAAGGGTTCTTACGTCCAGGATGATCACAGATCCTTCATCCATCATCGATTTGGCTTTTTCAGCACTGATCTTATGATAGCCTGACGCACTACAGGATGCCAATCCTAAAGTAAGTAGAACCATTAAACCAAATTTTCTCATAAGTAACCTCGCTTAGACTTTTGTCTTTTTCTGTCTTATTGTATCAAAATTAGGCTTGTTTTTAAGCACTTTGACCAGTATTCTAAAGAAGGAGGAATCCTTATGAACGATAGACTTCAAAATAGACTGAATGATTTAGGGAAATATTTATATTCCTTAGAAAGCAGTATTGCCTTATTGGCTTTAGGATCTTGCGCAGAGACGAGTCGAATGGATGAGTATTCTGATCTTGATTTCTTTGTGATCGTAAAAGATGGAACTAAAAAAGAGTTCTTGATCGATCTAGATTGGTGTGAAGCAGTAGCTCCTTTAGCGTACTCTTTTAGAAATACCATCGATGGATATAAGGTCATGTGGAAGGACGGGATCTATGCGGAATTCGCTATCTTTGAGTTAGAAGAACTTCCTTCTATTGCCTATAGTCCAGGACGTTTTATCTTTAAGAAGAAAGGCTACGAGCTATCTAATCAACCTACAGTGAAGATCCAAGAACTACGTCAACAGGATCTCTCTTTTGCACTCAATGAGATCTTGACCAATCTTTATGTGGGTCTAGGAAGATATCGTCGAGGTGAAGTCTTATCTGCTCATCGTTTGATCTGTGTTCATGCGGTAGATCGTTATCTCTCGATCTTACCTTTATTGGATGAACCTACGGATGCTTTGATCGATCCCTTCGCTTTAGATCGACGGATAGAATTTAGACATCCGATGATGAAAGATAAATTATCTAGTTTGGTTAAGGATTATGATCATGTGTTAGATGCTGCAAAAGCAATGGTTGATGAACTTCAAAAGATCTCATCGATGAATGAGACCCTTCTTCTAGAAATCAATAAACTCATATAAAAAGGTGCGATGCACCTTTTACTTCGTTTGTTCTTTTAAAGCGACCCTAATACTAACCTGTTCTCTAAACAAGACATAGAATAAAGTGAAGGTAGGGATCGATAAGACGATGCCTAATACCCCAAATAAACTTCCTCCTAGGGTAATGGCCACCAAGACCCATATCGCAGGTAAACCGATCTTCTTGCCTACCACATTAGGATAGATCAAATTGTTTTCCAATTGTTGAAGGACCTGAAAGACCACAAAGAACCATAAAGCTTGGATAGGATCGATGGTCGCAATCAGGATCATCCCAACAGCCATCCCAATCATTGCCCCAACCATAGGAATCAAAGCTGTAAATGCGATGATCGTTGAAATCAAGATTGCGTATGGATAATTAAGCAAAGTCAAGACCACAAAGAAGATGACCCCAACAATGCCTGCTTCTACGACTTGTCCATACACAAATGATGAATAGATCTCTTGAGCTTGAGAAGCTACCTTATAAATCGTGTCTTGTTTAGAAGGAGACATAAACGCTTTTAAGATGAGCTTGATTTGATGAGCTAAACGTTCTTTACTAAGTAAAACATAAATTGAAAAAACAAAAGCGATCGTAAGGGTAATAAAGGTATTGAAGATCCCGCTTACCAAGATCAAGGAAGAATTCAACCATTCATTGACACTGTTTTGAGCGAACAATAATATATTCGCTTTAACGACTTCCCAATCAAAATTGATCGAATTCAACCATAGTCCTACATCGGTCTGTAACTTAACTTCCTGGGAAATCCATGTCTCTAGATCGCTTATAGCTTGAGGTACCGCATTGATAAAATCAATTAAAGTTTTGGTCAATGATGGTACTACCGCTAAGATAAAGCCCCCTAATACTAAGGTTATTAAAATCAAGGTTATTAAATAAGACAAAATCCTATGACTTGACTTAGGTAATTTCTTTAAGAAAAACTTGGATTTAAACAAAGCGTTTTCGATATGCACCATCGGTGCGTTGAAAACGAAGGCAATCGCTAAACCTAAGATAAACGGTGAGATCACATTAAACAATAAACTAAGCATATTTAAAATGAGTGCTTGATTCATCAAGACCCAAATGCCTAAGAAAGCAAATCCAATGTAGATTAGTCCCCTACGAATTTCTTTTGACTTAAGATCCATAGCCACCTCTTTTTCTTATTATACCTTAAAAAAGCACGTTTATAACGTGCTTGGTTTATTGTTCATCGATGACTTGGAAGATATAAAACTTCAAATAAGGTGTGCTTTCATCGCCCCATAAGACAGGATGATCAAAGCTTTGCGTACGATATTCAACTTGACGAATTCTGCGATGCGCATCTTTCGCAGCTTTTTCGATGGCTTCTTTAAACAGATCTGGAGTCACAAAGCTTGTACAAGAAGCCGTAACCAGATAGCCTTGATCACTTACCAACTTAATGGCTTGGGTATTGATATCGCGATAGCCTTTTAAGGCATTCTTCAGTGCTTCTCTGCTTTTCGCAAACGAAGGAGGATCTAAGATGACCACATCGTAATGGGCTTGTTTTTGAACCAGTTTAGGTAAAGCCTCGAAAACATCTTCGACTAAGAAACTCATCTTATCTTCTACGTGATTCAGTTTAGCGTTAAGCGTGGCTTGATCGATGGCGCTTTGCGAGATATCGATCGCGGTGACAGAAGCTGCCCCAGCGACAGCCGCATTTAGGCCAAAGGATCCTGTATGAGTAAAACAATCTAGAACGCTTTTATCTTTGACCAGTTTATGAATGGCCAAGCGATTGAATTTTTGATCTAAGAAGAAGCCAGTCTTTTGTCCGTCTTTGACGTCCACCATAAACTTGACCCCATTCTCAATGATTTGGACTTGGGTATCGAAAGGTTCAGAGATGAAGCCTTTTACTTTTTCTAGACCTTCGTGTTCTCTTACTTTCGCATCGCTGCGCTCAAAGACACCACTGACGATGATCCCATCGGCTTTTAAAAGCTGGGTCAATTCATCGACGATGATTCCTTTAAAGCCTTCCATACCTAAAGCTAAAGACTGTACGACCAATACGGTATCGAATTTATCGACGATGAATCCTGGTAAGAAATCAGCTTCTCCGAAAATCAAACGGCAGCTGTGTAGATCCATGAGATCTTTACGATAAGTATAGGCTCTTAGAGTTTGGGATCGAATAAAAGCTTCATCGACTTCCTTAGAGACATCTCGTGTTAGTAAACGTATTCTGATCTTGGAGTTGGTGTTGATGAAACCTTGACCTAAAGGAAAGCCGTTGTGCGCTAAAATGGTGACGATCTCACCGTTTAGGATGCCTTCTTCGTATGTCTCGATCTCATTGTCGAAAACCCAGCTACCTTTGGCGGCTAGGACTCGTCCTTCTCCTTTTTTGAGGGTGATTGTTTTGTTCATTAGTATATTATACTCTATTAACTAGTCGCTTGTTGAAACTTCGATGACCCAATCTAAACCTGTACCTAAGGCATAGGTCGAAGCTAAGTTGCCTTGATTGATGGCTAAGGCTAAACGATTGATAGAATTAATGTAGAGAACCAAGGATCCTACAGGGACATCATTAAAGGCTCTTCCATATTTAACCTCGTGTTCAAAAACACAGATCTGTTTATGAAGGATTCTTACTTTAAAACGATCATTGAAATCAGGATGAAGACTCATAAAGTCGGAGGCATTGATACTGCTCCAAGCAGAACCGAAACGTTCATCGAAGATCTCTATTCCACCGGTCACAGAATGATCGGTTCGAATCGACGGAGGCAATTGTAACTCAACGATCGCATCGACACTGACTTCTTTTCCACACTCTTCAATACTTAATTTACCACTGGCCAATTTAGCTCCTAATCGAGCGAAGAGATCTCTTCCATCAAAGGTATAATTTTGATCGTTTTCGGTATGTCTATGCGCTGCCACATCGATCACGACTGTTTTCTTAATGCCCATGAATTGTTTCACATGGGTCAAAGAACCATTGTTTGGGGTAACGATATAATGACCTGAATCGGTCAAGACCACAACACTTGTTCTATTAGATCCTACACCTGGATCCACCACGCTCACAAACACTGTCCCTACTGGCCAATATTGGATTGATTGAAACAATCTAAAAGAAGCTTCTTGGATTTGATAAGGGGTAATACTGTGAGAAAGGTCATAGACTCTAATGTCTGGATCGACACTTAAACTGACCCCAATCATCGCACTGACTGCCCCATCTACGATTCCGAAATCTGATTGTAATACTAGAATCTTTTTCATGTTTTTTTCTCCAGGGTAATGATCCAAGAAGGACCGAAATGAACTTTAAACTGTGTTCTATAATCATTTTGATTCAAAGCTAAGCCTAAATAACCTAATTCGTTATTGTATAAGACGGGTGAATTCAAAGGCACGGTTGAGAATGTTGATCCTGCACTTAAGATCTGGGTCAATACTACTTTATCCTCATGGATAATGGTGACTTTGATTTGATCTCCGCTTTTAAGCGAAAGTTTCTCTAAAGATACGGTAGGGATATTGGTCCATACATTACCGAAATTAGGATCGATGATTTCTAAGATACCACTAAGTTTAGATGAGCTCACTTGCGCAAATGGATAAGACAAGACTTGATAATCAGAGTAGGTCTTTCCGAAATCTTCATAAGCGACTTGACCGGATGCGAGTAAAGCACCCACATACGCAAACACATCTCGCCCATGAAATACTTCTGAACTATAGTCGGATTGATAACGCCATTTCTTGTCGATCTCACGTACTTCCGAAAGTCCTAGATAGCGATCCACATGGGTCAAAGACAAGTTATCTGGCGTTACGATATAATGTCCGCTTTGTGTTTTCGCGATACAAGCTTTCCTTGAGGAACCTACCGCAGGATCTACGACAGAGACAAAGACGGTTCCTTTTGGATAAAACGGTAATACTTGTCTAAGTCTAAAAGAAGCACTATAAGTATCATATTGAGGAATCTCATGCGTTAGATCGATGATTTCTAGTTCTCGATCAATACTCTTGATGACCCCTTTCATGACCGCTACAGCCCCTTCTTTAAAGGTAAAATCAGTTTGAAGGACGATGAGTTGTTTCATACTTTGAAGGGAAACCACATCCCAAAGTGGTTTACGTTTTGATAGACGATAAAGCTTATACAGAAGATAATAAGCAAGATGGTGATCCCTCTAAATAATTTATCTCGAGAAGACGCGGGGTCTTCACAATAATAGGATCTCGATTTACCTTGCCCAAAACCTCTTAGATCTAGGGCATTCGCAATATTCCCTATTCTATCAAAGGAAGTAAAGATCAAAGGGATAAGAATCATTAGATTCTCTTTTAATCTTTTAAAGATGTTTAGTCGACGTTTATCGAGCTCTAAACCTCTCGCCTGCATCGACATCTTGATCGTCTCATAATCATTGAAGATCTCAGGAATGTATCTGAAAGCCAAGGAAGTGATCGTAGAGATCTTATAAGGGATCTTTAACCCAGTCATCCCTGAAGCCAATTCTCCTGGGGTAATCGATAAGATAAACACCATCGAGATCATAAATGAAGTCATCATCTTAAACTGACGTACACTAAGATACCATAAGGTCTCTCGTGTAAGATACCAATAAGAATTGAATTGGATAAGCACAGTCTTTGTCCCATTAAGGTAGAAGGATCCTACATCTTGATTGACCGCATAATAGAGCATGATATTGACGAAATTCATCATGAAGATAAATCCAAATAAACCTAGGATCAGTTTATAGTCTGGTTTTAGTGATACCAAGCCTATCCATGAAAGTATAAACAGAGGAAACAATAACCTTAAGTCGAAAGACATCATCGTATAGACCATGACAATCAAAAATAAACCAAGTTTTGTAGTCCCATTAAGTTTCTGAAGATAGGTGTCCCCTTGAACGAGGTTAATGACGAAGCGTCTACTCATAAAGCCCCTTATGGAGAATGAAATTCTCGATGACCCTTTCAGGTTCAAAACCACATTTTTGAGCTAAGGTATATAAAGAAGTCTGAGTCAATGACGCTCTTTCTAGGATGCTTTGATCAGATAAGGCATCAAAGATACGAGCATCTTTAATCAAAGTTCCACTAGAGAAAACCAAAGCACGATCGGTATACTCTATGGCCAAATGGATATCATGGGTGATAAAGATAAATGATATCCCAGCACTTACATTGATCTCATTAAGGAAATCCATGATTTCGGTATAATGGCGATAATCTTGGCCAGCAGTAGGTTCATCCAAAATCAAGACTTCAGGTTTTAGCGCTAAGATAGAAGCTACAGTCAATCTTTTCTTCTGACCATAACTTAAGGCATTGATCGGCCAATGGCTCATTGATTCTAAACCGGTAATGGTCAACGCTTCAGTTACTGCTTTTTCTATGTCTTCAGGTGAATATTTACGTAAGGTCAACGCTAAGCTAACCTCATCTTTGATCATATGTTTTACAATCATCGTATTAGGATTCTGCATCACATAACCTATCCTATTGGCGATCTCTGCGATACTGTAGATTTTGATGTCTTCTCCGTTGATTTCGATAGATCCGCTTTGAGGTCGAATGACTCCGACCAAGAGTTTCGCAAGCGTACTCTTACCTGCCCCATTTTGACCTACCAAAGCCAATCTTTCACCTTGATAGAGTTTAAAAGAGATATCTTTTAATACTGGCTTTTTAGGATCATACGCAAATGAAACGTTTTTCACTTCAACCAAAGGTAAGCGTTCTTTTACTTCATGAATTGGCTGCTTATCATTTAGGAAAGACAATTGTTTTTTAAAATGAGCGAAGTCGACATCTTGGACTTGATTTAAACTGAGACCTTTTAGATCGATCTTGGCCATACGTAAGGCTTGGA
>CAIXIN010000080.1 GCA_903919545.1 uncultured bacterium
AAGGTCGATGAATTGTCTCTTCAAAAAAGACTAGGTTTTACCTCTAAGACCCCTCGCTGGGCAGTGGCTTATAAATTTCCGGCCCAAGAAGTATCGACCAAATTACTCGATATCTTTATCACCGTAGGTCGTACAGGTAAGATCACACCGAATGCTGCACTCGAGCCTGTTCGTATCGCAGGGACCTCTGTCGCTTTTGCCCAACTTCATAATGTAGACTTTATCTCTTCAAAAGACATTCGAATCAATGATAAAGTCATCGTAAGAAAAGCAGGAGAAATCATTCCAGAAGTGGTCAGCTCACTCAGTGACGCACGAGACGGATCTCAAGTACCTTATGTCTTTCCTAAGATCTGTCCAAGTTGTGATGGACCTTTGGTGAGAGATGAAGATGAAGCTGCCCACTATTGTATCAATGTTAGCTGTCCTTCACGGATCACTGAAGCTTTGGCTCATTTTAGTTCACGTTTAGCCATGAATATCGATGGCTTAGGCATCAAAACCATCCAAAGTTTATATGAAGCGAAATTGATCGATTCTATCGATGATATCTATACCTTAAAAGCAGAGGATCTTTTTAAGCTTCCTGGCTTTAAAGAAAAATCCGTTGTGAATCTACTTCAAGCCATACAAGACAGTAAATCAAACTCTTTAGAAAAACTTCTAACGGGTCTAGGTATTCGTCAAGTAGGGGAAAAAGCCGCCAAGACCTTGACATTAAAGTTTAAAAACCTTGAGAACTTAAGAAAGGCATCTGTCGATGAGCTTAAATCTACCCAAGATGTGGGAGACATTACAGCCGCTCAAATCAGAGCCTATTTCGATGAAGACCATAACGCACAGCTTTTAAATAACTTGATCGCTTTAGGTCTCAATACTGAAAGTAAACTGACCCAAGTGGCGTCACAATATCAAGGCATGACCATCGTCGTCACAGGGAGTATCGAAGGTTATACTCGTCAAGAAGTCGAAGCTTGGTTTGAGGAAAGAGGCGCAAAAGCAGCTGGTTCTGTCTCTAAATTGACCTCTTTGGTGATCGTTGGGGAAAACGCAGGATCTAAAGCAGATAAAGCTAAAGAACTCAATATACCTATTTTAAGTGGCCTAGATTGGCTCAAGGAAGTGAACTCATGAAGAAAAAAATCTTAAGTTTAATGGTATTTCTATTATTAGGAGCCTGTGGTGCTCCAGAAGAGATCCAAAAAGCTTCCATTATAGAAAGTCAAGATCTAGGAGATTATGATATCTTATTGCCTTTTGATGCCTCTCCGATCCGTTATAACCATGGGATCTATTTAGGAGATGTGGATTTGATGGACATAGGATCTCGTCTTCAAGAACACGCAAAAGCAGTTTTTAGTGTCAAAGATTTCTATCTTGCGGAAGGTCAAGTCTTATCGATCACCCGTGTCAATAACTTGCTTAAACGAGAAGCTACTGATAATCCTTACGGGCTAAATCCACCTAAGGATTCTCAATTTGAGACAGGTAGTGGCTCTGTCAAGATCCTAGATGCGGTCTTGGTGGCTGATATTATGGAGATAGACTTTTATAAAGGAACCATCACCAATCCCATCTTAAGTGGGATAGGTTTTGCGATCGTCTTCAATCAAACGATGGAAGTCGATGGTTTACCTGTAACCATCAGTGATGAGAAACTCAATGAATTCGCTCAAACCGCAGGTAGAAAACTAGAACGCTATATTCGTACGATCCAAGGTATGGAAACCATAGACATCTATATGGCTTTGTATACGACCCAAAAGATCGATGCGACCTTACCAGGACATTTCTTCTCAGAGGCAACCTTTACAGCTCGAGAAGGTCAATTCACCGACATCTCAGAAGAATGGGTATTCTTCCCATCTCAAAGTGCTCTAACGAAAGACATTCAAAATTCAACATCGTTCAATACCTTAAGAAACGCTATCGTCAAATTCACACCTGAATCGATAGGAACAGTAGGCGAAGGCCTTTACGTCGATGATGAATTGGCCCATTTAAAGATCACAGTCAATATGCAGGCTAAAACCTACACTGAAGTCTATGCTTTGACCCAAACCATCATAGGTCTCCTAGAGGGCTTCAATCATCAGAAATATGATATTATAGTAAAGGTGACCTCGAATTTTGAGACAGTAGCCTTAATTAAACTGACTAAAGATGATCAATTAAGCGTCATCATCACCTATTAGGAGCCCTATGGAGAAACATTCCAAAGCTTATTTTATAAATTTAGCCCATCAGCTTCGCTTTGACCTCACCGACAAAGAAGCCCAAGACATCGTCGATGAATTCTCAATCTTGATCGATCAAATGAACCTACTAAATACAATCGATACAACAGGGGTAGAACCCATGGTGTATCCTTTCGAAGAAACTACTTCGTTTATGCGTGAAGACTTAGTCGATCACGTTTTAAGTGCTCAAGAAGCCCTTAAGAATGCGCCTAGTTCAAAGAATGGATTCTTCATCACGAAGAAGGTGGTCCTTTAATGTCTTTCACCAGTGTAAAAAATATTCCCGTTGAAAAACGTGTTTTAGAAGCCCTAGACAAAGCTCACTTGGTTCAACCAAAATTGAATGCGATGGTCTCTTTTATCGATCCTAAGCCTCAACTAGAAAACTTAAAATCAAAAGATAAGGATCTTCCATTCTATGGGATCCCTGTCGCTTTAAAAGATCTCGTCAATATGAAAGATACGATCACGACAGGCTCTTCTAAGATCCTAGATAATTATGTCTCGCCTTATGACGCAACGATCGTAGTTAAACTCAAAGAAGCAGGTGCCATCATCATCGGAAAAGCATCTTGCGATACTTTTGGGATGGGTGGAACCAATAAAACAGCCGCCACTGGACCAGTTCATAATCCTTATGACTTATCACGAATGAGCGGAGGTTCTTCAGGTGGATCAGCGGTCTTGGTGGCCAGTGGGGTCGTACCTATGGCAATCGGAACTGACACAGGGGACTCTATTCGTAAACCTGCAGCGTTTTGTGGAATCGTTGGGGTCAAACCTACTTATGGTCGTATTTCACGCTATGGGATCATCCCTTATGCCTCATCACTTGACCATGTCGGATTCTTTACTTCTAACGTAAACGATGCGGCTGTGTCTTTAGAAGTCTTAGCGGGAAGAGATGATTTAGACATGACCTCTTCGTTTAAACCAGTCGAAAAATATTCGAGTCTTTTAAAAGGTGATCTAAAAGGTAAACGTTTTGGGATCATCACCAATGTGACCAACGCGATCCAAAATAAGAACACCACGACTCAATTCAATAACTTATGCGAAAAACTCAAAGCTCAAGGCGCCATCGTTTCTGAGATCACATTAAACGATGACCTGATGAAGGCCATGTTGCCGACGTATTATGTCATCGCCAATGCGGAAGCTACAGCCAATCATTCGAATTTGGACTCACTTAGATTTGGGGTCCAGTTGGAAGGCAAAGACAATGAAGAAGTCATGATTGCCTCGAGAACGGCTGGTTTTGGACCTCTTCTAAGAAAACGCTTCGTCATAGGATCTTATGCCTTGTTTACTGAAAACCAAGACCTTATCTTTAGAAAAGCTCAAAAAGTAAGACGCTTGATCGTAGAAGACGTAAAGAAAGCACTGTCTGAAGTTGATTGTTTGATCGCACCTGCCAGTAGTAATGGGGCTCCTTTGATCGAAGATACCCAAATCGATCAGTTGTCTTCAGAGTATCTCGTCGCTGAAAACTTCATGGCTTTAGGAAACTTCTCAGGTTATCCTAGTATGACCTTGCCTTTTGGTTTTGATGGGGTCTTACCATTAGGTGTAAACCTTACCTGTAAGCCTTTTGAGGAGAGATTGATGTTGGATCTTGCGAAAGGGATAGAAGACCTTACTCAATTGAATGATCTGATCTGTGAGGTAAAACCATGAACTATGAAACAGTCATAGGAATAGAGATCCATTGTGAACTCAAAACGAAGTCAAAGATGTTTTCTGGAGCGCCTGTCAGTTATGGGGCTCAACCAAATACATGCGTCAATGAGATCGATTTAGGTCATCCTGGAACCTTACCTTCACTTAATAAAGAAGCAGTACGTAAAGCTCTACAAGCCTGTATGGCCTTGAATCTCAAGATAGATCCTTTGGTTAGATTTGATCGTAAGAACTATTACTATGCGGATCTTCCTAAAGGATTTCAGATCACCCAACAATTCCATCCGATAGGATCTTCAGGCTATATCGATATTGATACAGCAGAAGGACCATTAAGAGTCAGGATCAATCGTCTTCATATGGAAGAAGACACTGCCAAACAGTATCACGTTGAAGAAGAATCTTGGATAGACTTCAATCGTGCAGGTACTCCTTTGGTTGAGATCGTATCTGAAGCTGATATGCGTTCAGCTTCTCAAGCCATGGCCTATGTCGATAAACTTAGAAACATCCTAATGTATCTTGACGTTACCGACGGGAAGATGGAAGAAGGATCTTTACGTTGTGATATCAATATCTCACTGAGACCTGAAGGCACTGAAGCTTTTGGGACCAAGACAGAAATCAAAAACATCAACTCAATTTCAAATATCGAAAAAGCTGTCTCTTCTGAAATCATTCGACAAAAAGCCCTTTTAGAAGCAGGAAAAGAAGTTCAACAAGCCACTCGTCGCTATGACGATGTCGCAAAAGATACCGTCATGATGCGTTTAAAAGAAGGCTCAGTCGATTATAAATACTTCCCTGAACCTAATATCCCTCCGATCCAACTCTCTCAAGTGTGGATCGATGAGATCAGAAACTCTTTGCCTGAGCTTCCTGAAGCCAGAGCTATACGCTATAAAACCTTAGGTCTCAACGAATATGACATCAAACAACTCGTTCAAAATAAAGCTTTATCAGATTTCTTCGATGCCTTGATCCCTTCGATCAAAAACGTCAAACTCGCAGCCAATTGGTGTTGTGGAGACATACTAAGTGCTCTTAGTCAAAAACAATTGGAAGAGAAGAATTATCAACTGAAGATCTCTGAACTCAGAGAAATGATCAATGCCTTACATGATCAAGCCATCTCATCTAAACAAGCGAAAGACATTTTCCCTCATCTATTAAAAGGGGAAAGC
>CAIXIN010000081.1 GCA_903919545.1 uncultured bacterium
TGATCTACATAAGTTTACAATGGTCGATGATATCTTCTTTACTTCTTATAAAGGACCAGCAACTGTGGAATATCTAACAAAAAGTAATTTCTTTTTAAACTTCTCGATTTCCGAAGATGGTAAAACTTTAACATTAACTCCTTCTAAATATGTTGCTACGTGTAACTTTGTTAAAGACTAACGATTTTTATTAATATTCGTTATAAGAATACATACAACCCTTAAAAAAACTGTTAAATATAACAGTTTTTAATGATATAAATTTATGATTCCAAACTTTATAATTGAAAATACTTAATGTCTTCGTTTGGTAGGTAAGGATAAGTTTGATGGTAAGGATCCATCGATCAATGCCTTGCTTAACGCATTGTTGACCGCGTTGATGATCCCCACTGAACTGAAGGTCGCGCCTGATACAGTGTCCACATCTAAACTTTGGTCGTTTAGGATGCTACTGGGGACCTTACTGAAAGCCTTTGAATAATATTGACTATTTTTTTCATTGTGACTGATGATGTTGATGGAAGTGATCGTATTATCTAGAAGTACGATTTCAACTGTTAACCCTGATCCATATCCTGTGGCTGTTCCTGTATATGTCCCATCAGTGAAAGTCCCATAAGTTAATTGTTCTCCTGAAGTAAGTCCTTCAAGCGTTGTAATGGTTTGTGCACTTTCAGAATTGCTTAGAATAGATAGTATTTGAACGCCACCTACCTCATTAAGATGAAGCATCAAAACCAACACAAAACCTACAGTCAATATCCTATGGATTTTCATCCATTGAACAGATTTCGATAAAGGGGCTCTAAATAACCAATTAAGCCCCAAAACGATAGAGAAGATCCAAGCTAGGGTTCCCATATTCAGTGTAAAGACACTCATTGAAGAAGACAATCCATGGATCAATCCAAATCCTATAAGCGCGATACCGACTTCTTTGTGATACATACGTAAGCTTTTATTGATCTTTATCCAAAGTTTTTTATTGTTGGAGGTTTTGATCATCTTGCGAGTCATATAAACAATCGCCAAGATCAGTGTTAATCCCATCGCAATCCATGCAAATCCATAATTTAATAGTAGTTCCATAAGTACTCCATATCTTTCAAATTTTATTTGATAGGCAACAGTATAATGAATAATTGTGTCTTGATTATGAACTCTTTGGGTATTAAACTAGATGATTAATTTAAGTCATCATAAAAGAAGTGCTTGACCTTATCTAAAGTTGTGCTATGATTCGATTAGATAGAACAGTGAATGAAACGGCAAACTTATCGAAAGGTAAGGACGCAAAGCTAAAGGGCCTTCATAATGGTGGCAGCCAGTTTCCAAGTTATTTGTTCTTTTTGTTTAAATGCAAAAGGAATTTTTATCATTTCATAAGGTTTGCTTTCAATCGAATGTGGTATTCGAAACATAAAGGAGGAAACTTATGTCTAAACGATCCACAAAGAAAGTAGTTCTTGGAATACTTGGCTCTCTTCTATTGATGGCAGTTGTTTTTCAACCTGTATTGGCTGTCGCCACCAATGGGGAAGTGGATGTCTTTCAGATGGTCAGTCGTTTATTTGCTCAGGTAGATAAACAAGATGAAAAGATCAAAGCTCTAGAAGATGAGATCGCTGATCTAAAGGATCTATTAAAAGAGGATACAAAGAATCCTCCAGAAATCATTGTAGAGAATGTTGATGAGGAGGATCCTGTCGATGAAGAAGATCCCGTGGAAGAAGTTGATCCTCCAGTAGAAGAAACAGATCCTGATCCTGTAGATCCTACCCCAGATCCTGTTTTGGATCTAAA
>CAIXIN010000082.1 GCA_903919545.1 uncultured bacterium
GTTGCAGTTATGTTGTTTTATCAAGTAGGTGAGTTCTTTCAAAGCCAAGCTCTGGATCACTCTCGTAAATCAATTGCTCGTTTAATGGATATTCGTCCAGATTATGCCAACATCGAAAGTGCTGATGGTCTAATCAAGGTGTCTCCATTAAGCGTCAGAATCAACGATATCATTACGATCAAGCCTGGAGAGAAAGTGCCTTTGGATGGAATCGTCATCGAAGGGAAGTCATTTTTAGATACATCTTCGATTACTGGGGAATCTCTCCCAAAAGAAATCTCCATCGATCAAGAAATATACTCTGGGACCATCAATAAAACTGGTCTTATTAAAGTGAGAGTAACTAAATTATTTGGAGATTCAACGGTGTCTAAGATCTTAGATCTGGTTGAAAATGCGAGCTCTAAAAAAGCACCTACTGAACAATTCATTACTCGTTTCGCACGTGTATATACACCTATTGTAGTAATTGTTGCTTTGGGTCTAGCGTTAATACCTCCTTTGTTTATCCCAGGAATGCCTTTTGAGGATTGGATCTATCGAGCTCTGGTTTTCTTAGTCGTATCTTGTCCATGTGCTTTGGTCATTTCTATTCCTTTAGGATATTTTGGTGGAATAGGAGCAGCGTCTAAACACGGAATCTTGATGAAGGGCAGTAATTATCTAGAAGCATTAAAAGATATCGATACTGTGGTCTTTGATAAAACGGGGACCTTGACTCAAGGTCATTTCTCGCTTACGAAAATCATATGTGCTCCTGGATTTAGTGAGAGAGAAGTTTTAGAAGCTGCGGCTTACGCTGAAAGTCATTCAAATCATCCTTTAGCGGCTTCAGTGCTTAAAGCGTATGGGGATGTCGATGAAAAGCTGATCTTATCGGTAGAAGAACTGGCTGGATTAGGCATAAGTGTAAAAACGAAAACGAAGTCTATCATCGCCGGTAATGAAAAGCTTATGAATCAATTCGGTTTTGATGTCTTTGCGAAAGATGAGATGAAAACATCGATCCATATCGCCATCAACGGGAAATACGCAGGTGTCTTATTAGTAGAAGATGAACTAAAAAGCGATGCTAAGAAAACGATACAGAAACTCTTTGACTTGGGTGTAAAAAGAATCGTAATGTTGACAGGGGATAGTGATCAGATCGGAAAGAAGATCGCATTAGATTTAGGCATCACTGAAGTCTATACTGAATTATTACCTTCTGATAAAGTCGATCAAGTGAATCGTTTACAAAATGAAATCATCTCTAAAGGAAAACTTGTTTTTGTGGGAGATGGGATCAATGATGCGCCTGTGTTGATGACTGCAGATATCGGGATCGCTATGGGTGCTTTAGGATCAGATGCTGCGATTGAAGCAGCTGATATCGTACTTATGACCGATGAACCATCTAAAATAAGTACTGCGATCCAACTCTCTCGTTTTACTCAACGAATCGTTCTTCAAAATATATTCTTTGCTTTTGCGGTAAAAGGTATAGTCTTAGCGCTTGGTGCTTTTGGCTTTGCAAGCATGTGGGAAGCTGTTTTCGCTGATGTAGGAGTTGCCTTATTGGCGGTATTCAATGCACTTAGGATATTGAATAGAAAAATAGATTAGTTTATTATGCCACTTGAAATCAAGTGGCTTTTGTTTACTAAATTGCTATAATTAAGAAGATACAGAAGAGGTAATCTATGGCATCAAAATATATAGCGTTAAGCTTTGATGATGGGACACCCAATGATGAAAGATTGGTGCCTTTACTCAATAAATACGGAATCAAAGCGACTTTTCATCTTAATGCAGGACTTATCCCAATGGATGATGAAGTAAGCGAATGGAATCGATTACCTTTATCACGACTAGAACATCTCTATGATGGCCATGAAGTCGCAGCTCATAGTTATTCTCATCCTGATCTTAGGGAACTCATCGAAGAAGAGATCCTAGAAGAATTGATCATGGATTTTAAAATACTGGATGTCTGTTTCAAACAAAAGACTTTAGGTTTTGCCTATCCCTTTGGGACTTTTGATGAACGTGTGATACAACAACTTCATCTTAGCCCAGCACTTTACGCCAGAACGATAAGAGATACCCACCAATTTAATAAACCACACGATCTTTATCTGCTTGATCCAACATGCCATATGAGTACTTCTGATTTGTTTGAGTTGACTCAGAAATTCATCGATGAGAAAAGCGATGAGCCTCTTTTCTTTTTGATTTGGGGACATTCTTATGAACTAAATACACCACAAGATTGGGAACGATTTGAGTCCTTTCTAAAACTAATTTCTCATGAAAAAAGTATCGTTTCAGGAAGCATACTAGAGTGTCTACGTTTGATGAACTTGTGTTCTTAATAGAAAGCATAAACACAGGGTCTAAAAAAGGCTCATGATATAATTGTGGCATGTCATTGAAAGGAAATCCTTATGAATCAAACAACTCAGATTCCAGTAAACATAGATGAATACATCCATCAATTTCCTGAACATCTTCAAGAAAGAATGATGATCATTCGTCGTCTTATTAGCGAAACAGCGCCTGAATCCAATGAAAGAATGGCTTATGGGATGCCTACCTTTTATCTCTATGGCAATCTCATCCATTTCGCTTGTTTCACCAATCATATAGGAATTTTTCCAGGTGCCAGTGGGGTAGAACACTTTCTTCCTGAACTAAATCAATATAAAACCTCAAAAGGAACGATACAGATTCCTCATACATTGGACTTACCTTTAAGCTTGATCAAACGCATCGTTGAGTTTAGGATCGAAGAGAATGTATTGGAAGGGAAGCTTAAAAAGAAAAAGAAGAATGTTTGATTTAAAGAAGCGCTTAAACGAAATCAAACTGATGATACCTACTTTGTATTTCGCGATGAAACACAAAGATACACCTTTACTGCCGAAAATCTTGGCAGCTTTTACGGTTGCCTATGCCTTATCACCGATCGATCTGATCCCAGATTTCATACCTTTTATTGGATACTTAGATGATGCCTTAATCTTACCAGTACTAGCGACCTTAACCATTAAATTTATCCCTAAACCAGTCATGGAAGAATGCAAGATCCTTGCTCAAAACGTATGGGATCAGGAAAACAAAAACAAATGGATTTATGCCTTACCTATCCTATTCATCTACATCCTTGTGATACTTTGGATAATTTCTCTCATATTTTCATAACCATTACATTTATTTACAGTAAAACTTTAAAATTCTTTCAAAAATGCTTGTTAAAATATTGACATATCACTTGTCCACCTTTATAGTTGAGTTATATTTTCAGGCCAACGCGCCAGTGAGGACAAAATATGGAAAGAGTGTACAACTTCTCGGCAGGTCCTTCGATACTGCCAACCCCCGTATTGCTGAAGATCCAGGCAGAACTTTTGGATTACCAGGGATCTGGGCAATCCGTTATGGAGATGAGTCACCGATCCGAAGACTTCATCAAAATCGCGGATACAGCTGAAGCCGATCTAAGAGAATTAATGGCTATCCCAAGTAACTATAAGGTTCTGTTTCTACAAGGTGGGGCATCGCTTCAGTTTACGATGATCCCTATGAATTTGATGTCTAAA
>CAIXIN010000083.1 GCA_903919545.1 uncultured bacterium
AACTATATTAAGGCACTAAAAGGCATCTCTAATTCGTCGATCCAAGAATATGGCGATAAAGAAATTCGAATCTACGAATCCTTATTTAATCCTATTTATGATGATCATCATGAGATCATAGGTGTTACATCTTTTGCGCGAGACATCACAGATAAGGTCATGGCTGATCGTAACCTTAAAAATAGCCAGATCTTAATGGATTCCTTGATCAACGGTACTTTGGATTGTATCTTCGTCAAAGACATCGAGGGAAAATATGTCCTGGTCAATAATAATTTTGAGAAACTCATCGGAAAAGAAAGAAAAGACATTCTCGGTTACGATGATTACCATTTGTATCCCGAGATCATCGCCAAAGCCATCGTAGAGAAACAAAACGATATTATTAGTTCTTCTGAAATTATGACCTATGAACAAGAAAATCTGCTTAAGAATGGTAGTTCAGGTTATTTCTTATGTACAGTGGGTCCTTTGTTTGATCAAGCTCATAAGATCATTGGGACTTTCGGAGTTTTCAGAAACATCACCGAGCGTAAAAATGCTGAACTTAAACTTAAAGAAAGCGAAGAGAAGTATCGTTTACTCTATACCCAAATGGATCAAGGTCTAGCCCTTCATAAGATCATCGTCGATAAAGATGGAAAACCCATCGATTATACTTTTGAAGAAATCAATGAAAGCTATATGAGGATCGTAGGACTACATCCTGATAAGGTTATTGGTAAGACAATCAAAGAAATCATGCCTGGGGTAGAACCTTATTGGATCGAAGAATATGGGAAAGTAGCCCTGACTGGAAAAGCCAGTACCTATGAAAATTTCAACGCAGCGACAGGGAAATACTTTTCAGTTCATAGTTATTGTCCTAAAAATGGCTATTTTGCGGTCTTGGTCACAGACATCACTGAATTTAAACGACAACAAGACAACATCCTATACTTAAGCTTCCATGATCAGTTGACAGGTTTATACAATCGTCGATTCTTCGAAGAAGAACTCTTAAGGTTAGATAATTCTCGTAATCTTCCATTGACCATTGTCATGGGAGATGTGAATGGCTTAAAACTGGTCAATGACTCTTTTGGGCATTCTGTAGGCGATGATCTTTTAGTTAAGGTCTCTCAAGCCTTAAGAAAAGCCAGTCGAGTAGATGACATCATAGCTCGTCATGGAGGAGATGAATTTATATTGATCTTGCCTAAGACGGATGCGGAAGAAGCAACTAAGATCATCAATCGTTTTAAATATTATCTAAGTCTAGAAAAATCATCGACCATAGACATTTCAGTTTCATTTGGTACCCAAACAAAACAAAGCATCGATGAGAATATCCAACTGATCATCAAGAAGACTGAAGATGATATGTATACCCATAAGGTCTATGAAAGCTCTTCTATGAGATCTAAGACGATTGATCTCATTATGAAGACCTTATTTGAGAAAAACAGTCGTGAGATGCTTCATTCTACACGCGTCAGTGAAGTATGTGGAGCCCTTGCTAAAAAAGCTAGATTCAATAAAGAAGAGATCAAGAAAATCAAGTTAACAGGACTGATGCATGACATAGGTAAGATAGGTATCAATGAAAGGATACTCAATAGTACTGGTAAACTCGATGTTGATGAGCTCAAAGAGATCAGAAAACATTCTGAGATCGGTAGTCGTATCTTAGGTGCTTCTGGAGAATTCGTCGAGATCGCAGAAGTGGTGCTTCAACACCATGAACGATGGGATGGTTTAGGTTATCCACGAGGTTTAAAAGGGGAAGAGATCTCTCTTAACGCACGTATCATCGCCATAGCCGATACCTATGATGCGATGGTCTCTGA
>CAIXIN010000084.1 GCA_903919545.1 uncultured bacterium
AGAAGCCTCCTCTTTCTAAGAAATCATTGCCTGTGTAATCTTTATGCGGTAGATACTGTTTTTCTAAGTTTCTAAAAGCAGTTTTTCTTTGAGATGGAGTCCAGTTTGGATTCGCATAGATCTCGTGTTGGAAATGATCAATGAGGACCCCATAAGGCATAAAGGTCATCGCTGAAGATAAATGACTGAAATTAAATTTATCAGTATCTTTCCCAAAGAAGAGGTCCATCCAAGGCCAAGTGATGAATTCCATACTCATCGAATGGATCTCACAAGATTCTAAGGTAGGCCAAGCACATTCAGGGACATCGATCCAACGAGACTGATAGGACTGAAAGGCATGTCCTGCCTCATGGGTCAAGACTTCAACATCGCCTTGTGTCCCGTTAAAATTTGAGAAGATAAACGGAGATTGATAATCGTTGATGAAGGTACAATAGCCTCCGCTTTCTTTACCTTTCTTAGCGACGAGATCTAATAGTTCTCTATCAATCATGAAGTCGATGAATTCACCTGTCTCATGGGATAGCTCATGATACATCTTTTGACCTGCTTTAAGGATATCTTCAGGAGTTCCTATTGGTTTAGGATTTCCGTTTTTAAATTCATAAGCCAAGTCATAATAATGAAGATGATCTAGTCCTATACGTTTGGATTGTCTTGCGTAGAGTTTTTGAGTTAAAGGGACGATGTCTGAAAGGACTTGTTTTCTAAAGACGGAAACCATATCTGCGGTATAATCGAGTCGATTCATACGGATGTAGCCTAGTTCGATGAAGTTTTTATAACCAAGCTTACGTGCGATCTGATCTCTAAGTTTAACCATCTTATCGTAGATTTCATCGATGGCGGCTTCGTTTTGAGTAAAGAAAGCACTCTTAGCTTCCCAAGCTTTTTGTCTAATAGTACGATCAGAATTGATCATATAAGGACTGAGTTGAGCCAAGGTCAAGATCTTCCCATCAAAATCAATTTGAGCTGAGGCAATCAATTTCCCATAAGCACTGCTTAGTTTATTCTCTTCTTGTAGATCCGAAATGATCTTAGGATCGAAAGCTTTCAAGGCATTCTCAGCCAATTGAAAGAAGGTCTTTGGGATCTCATTCTGTAATTCTTTAAGAAAAGGTGACGCTAAAACAGCTTCATAAAGTTGGGTATCTAATTCAGCTACCAAAGGATTTTGATTGTCCCAATAGTCATTCTCGGCTTCATAGAAGGCATCTGTGGTATCGATGGAGTGTCTTATCGAACTTAAGGTGCTCATCGTAGAGATCTGAGAACGGATCTTATTGATGAGTTTAAACGATTCAAGTTGTTGAGTCACATTCTGAGCTGTAGAGAATGCTTTGAGTTGGGTCTCAAGTTGAGTTTTAACTTGATCGAAATCAGGTCTAATGTAGCTATAGTCTTTAAATTTCATAGTTTACTCCTAGACCCATCACCTAGATGGGCTGTGTTATACTTATTGTAGCATGACCTTAAAGGAATCCTTATGAAACACAAAAACACTTTATTAAGTTTGGTTTTGATACTCAGTCTAA
>CAIXIN010000085.1 GCA_903919545.1 uncultured bacterium
CTAAGAACTTAGGCAGTTCACGATTAGGATACAACATATAACTGTCTTGATCATGACGATAGATTGAGCTATGTCTAAGGGCTTCTAATACAGCCAAGCTTTCTTGAGTGGATAAAGCTTTAGAACTTAGGACAGAGACTTGACCTTCCAACATCTCATAAAGTGAAGAGACACTGCAGTTTTCTTTCTCAAAACGAATGAGATTATAGGAATGATACAGCCCATCTTCACGTCTATTCTTTTTAATGGAGTCTTTTAAATGAACCATAGTGAGTTCTATGAATTCTTTTAGTGTAGATACAGATATGCTTGATTTCTCTCCACTAAAGCCATTTCCATAGATGGTATTACGATAATGCTCACCGATCTTTCCTAGATCATGAACGATGTCGAAACGAACTTCATCTGAGATCTTAGATCCTAAATGATGTTTATTTTGTTTAAATACCTTGTTTGTTTCATTAAACATACTTAGCACTTCTACAGAGATATCGAAGGAGTCCACATCGACTTCATCCATCAGTTGATCCATAAAGGCTTGGAAACGATGGATATAGTATAAGGTAACCATCGATAAACCATTACCTACCAAGGCATTGTTGGCATCATTCCATTCAGGTCTCTGTGTATTCATCCATATGCCACCTTCAGGAACATAATTAGAGAGTTTGGCCAATAAGGTCACCAAAAGCTTCTCCATCAAATTGACTTTATAGGTCTGATCATTCTTAAAGATCAGTTTCCCATCAGATCCTAGTGTATTTGTTTTCTCTTGAACTTGTTTTTCAAGTTCAAAGTCATAATCGATACTGTTTCTTGGATCTTCAACCAAGGCATCAAAGCCTTTGATTCGATAAGGAACATTCGCATAGACGAAGAGTTCTTTATGAAGATAATCTTTGAGTTTCTGAGGATTATAGGCCATGGATAATTCCATAAGCTTAAGTAGATAGATGATCTGATGATCTCCCCAATACCCAATATTTGCCCATAGTTCATGAGGACTCAAGACTTCCCAGTCTAAACCATTCTTAGTGATACGATAAGGATTATACCCATCCGCTGTTGAAGCGTTCACAAACTTAGCGATGATGCTTTCAGTGAAGGATGGATAAGACATTGATAAGGCTTCCCAGTTTTGGAATATATCTCTCCAATTACCTTCAAAGTTAAGTTTCTTACTGCCATCATCTTTTAAGATCTCGATACTGAATCTATTCCAAGGACGACTAGGATCCCCATGACGACGACTATAGGTCAAAGGTAAGTATTCTAGAACCAATCTTTCGAAATCTGGGGATTTCATAGTTTGAACTCGTTTAAGCAGTTCATTATAGTTTATGGTTTTAGGTAAGGATTTTAAGAAACTGTGTTGTTGAGCGTAGATGTCTTTATTCCAGACATGGACAAAGGATAGTAGATCATCTACTTCAATGTTGTATCCATCCGCGTAAACACCACCACGCATAATATTGAAAAGGGTGTTAGAGAAATGTCTATAGCTTGTTTTCTTATTGGAGGTATACTGCATCCCATCGGCGTTGAAGACAAGCTTCTTCAGCTTATCATCACCTTTAGAAACATCTGTATCGACATCTTCGATGAGGTTCTTATTTTCACTAAGCTCTTTGATGAGCTTGGCTACTTCTAGTGCTCCTTGATTAAGATCCGCTACGATGATCCATTCTTTAAAGGATTGAGCTTTAAGTTGAAGTGTATCTACGATGTAGAAAGATCCTCGTCTACCTTTAACGTCAAGTTCTGTTTCGATGTCTTGATTGTTTGAGAAAGCTTCTACTTGAATTTCTGACAGAAGATATTGAGGATGATCTAAGCCTTTTGTCCAAACGGTCGTTGTCTTTAAGGATTCACTAGGTTCTGCTTTATCAGATAAGATTGAGGTCAATGAATATAGACCTAAACCTTTATCTTTAACCAATTCAGAACGTTTATATCCATCAAGTAGAGTACTTAATGAAGATTGAAGCTGGGTGTTGACCCCATAAGGTAAGATATTGCGTATCCCATCTAGAACTTTGACGCTTAGGTCTTGTTTATCTAGGTTTACGATCTTGGTTTCTTTGATAAAACCATAGATATGACTGTTTTTCCAGGTATAAGAGGAGGATATTTTAAGATCATGGTTGATTTCTTCAAACATTATCTTATTTCCTAGGATATTTTTATAAATATTACGGGTTATTTTATAGACATTTCGATTATGTAGCGAAAACGGTTTCCACACATAATCTTTCCCATCTTTAGAAACGATGAGTATGGTTTGAGATCCTGTGGTTTCAAAGCTGTCATGGATCTTATCATCAGTTTCATAAGGAAATAGGGCAGATTCAGCGTTTTTTCGTCCACAAGTCAAGCCACCAGTGCTCGAAATGAACATCCAGTGATCGACATTACTTACGACGGTCATGAAGAAAGGATTCATTTGATCATAGTTTTCGATCTTGAAAAAGGACTCATTTTTGATCTTTACCGTATCTAAAGAGACTTTTTTGCTTTCTTCGTTTAACAGAGCACTACCAAAGTATAATTGTGATGATTTCATGAAGGTTATTCCTCTCATTTCTGTGTTTTTCACCCTATAGTCATTTATGGGCGGCCATTTTACCAAATGTAATGGCTTTATAGAATAATAATATCATAAAAAAGCGATTTTGTGAAAACGCTTTCGTTAAATTTTATTAACACATAAATTTGATTTAATTTTGATGAACTTTCGTTAAAAAATAAGCCACTATAGATCATTATAGGAGTTGTTTGAGAATGTTGTGAAGGTAATCAAATAAGCACGAGATAAAACTAAAACTATATGAAGTTAATTATTAGGTAGTCATCTTGAGAATTCTTCTAAGATCAAAGTATGATACTGTTCCTAAGATAAACATCCCTATAGGGATATAAATCTGATTAGGGACTGGATAGTATAAGGCAATAAAGGTTCCCATAAACAAGAGTGAAGTTAAAATCAATGAAAGACTGTTTTTCTTATAAGCGATCCAACATAAGACACATCCTGTAATCCCCATCACAAGCGTAATCAATAAGACAAAAATAAGATAGTAGGCATAGCCCCAGTTCATCCCATTATTGTCATAAGCTTTTGTCTTATTTAAGATGACCAATGACCAAAACATCAAAAGAGGAAATGATGTATACAAGATAGAATAAATCAGTAACCAAATTGATCTTTTCATAAGGTCTCCTTTACCATATTATACGTTTGAATGGGGTTCATAATCAAGTTCTTGCTAAGAGAGTATCCAAATGAAATCGAGATAAAGTCGTAGTTTAAGATGCATTATATTTAGCTCTTCTTATCTTCTTTACTATGACTTATCAAATAATTTCCATAATGTCCCATAATTGTGGTAGAATTAACCCACGATGTAGGTGACCCCTACGTAAAGAAAGGTATAGGATTTGATGCAAGGCAAAGTTAAGAAGTTCAATAAAGAAAAAGGTTTTGGTTTTATCGTCGCTAACGACGGAAAAGAAGTATTCTTCCATTATTCACAACTGAAGATGGATGGATTCAAGAATATCGAAGAAAACGCTGAAGTCGAGTTCGAAGTAGTCGAGACAGATCGCGGCCTTCAAGCTCAAAACGTCACAAAGATTTAGTTTCAACAAGATTGGTCGAAAGATCAATCTTTTTGTTTGTCTATCATGGATGCGTGTATATCAATATAAGCAGGTTATCACAATGGTTACCTGCTTATTTTTATATCTGTGATTGTTTTGTTGAAAATGTAAGTAAAAGCAGTGAAATCACACTCATAGTGTGTAGACATCAAGATATAGGTAGCGTAAACTTAAACTGTAATTATCGTGTGAATAATATCTCAAGTCTAATTCAATCTATAATCAAGACCTTGGGTTTAATCAAAATCATCACGTGGAGAAAACATGAGAAAAACAAAGAACATATTTCTTAATGGACTATTAAGTCTTCTTTTTATTGGGATGACTTTTGAACCTGTTCACGCCTATGAGTTGATTTCTCTAGAATCAACACGTTTGAATCTGATTTTAGAAGAAGACGGAGATATCCAAAACTGTAAACCATTAGATCCTATTCTATCTAGTAGTGAAGCCATTCATTGGGTGAGTATTGCGGTACCCAGTGATAAGGTAGAAACAAGGATTGAGTATTATTCGAGCTGTGAAGACATTAAAGAAGTCTATACGGATGAATTCTCATCGATTACGAAGGTTCCTGTAGATCCATATTATGCGTCTAAACAATACAACTTAAAAGGGATCGATCTTGAACAAGCCTGGAATATAACGACAGGATCTTCAAGTGTAATAGTTGCGGTCATCGATACAGGTGTAGATCCAGTCACGACCTATACAGACTTTGGGACGGGTACCATATTGAAAGGCGTATCGATCATAACCGATGCCTCAATGAGACAAATCACTAAAGTAGATACCGTCGTTGGACAGTATTCATATGATGGGGGAAGTCATGGGACTGCAGTCGCATCTGTGATCGCGGCTGGGATGAATTCTAAAGGCATCACAGGCATCGCTCCTGGGGTTAGAATACTACCTGTTAAAGTCTTTCGTGATGAAAAAACAGTAGGAGAAGAAGTTTTAGCCTATAACTCAGACATCAATGCGGGGATAGTGTGGGCTGTTGATCATGGGGCAGACATCATAAATCTTAGTCTAGGGTCAGATTATTATGATTTGGCCATGCTTATGGCTGTAAGATACGCCACTGATCGTGGGGTCTTGGTGGTTGCAGCCAGTGGTAATAGTAGTGATAATTATGGTCTGTATGGATATAGATACAATGGTAATATAAAGTTTCCTGCTGCCTTCAATGAAGTCATAAGCGTAGGTTCTTTAGATATGAATCAAAACGTTTCCAATTTTTCTGATTGGAATGGAGGAAGCCTTGAGTTGGTAGCCTATGGAGAAGGCATCTATTTGCCTTGGGCAGCTACCAACGGATTTAAAGCTGTAGATGGGACTTCTTTTGCATCACCGACAGTGGCTGGTGTCTTGGCCTTATTATTGAGCGCCTATCCAAGTTTAACAATGGCTCAAGCTAGATCCATCTTATTGAGTTCTACTAAACCATTAGGAGGCAACACATTTAGGGGTCTTGTCCCTCAAACTGGTTATGGGATAGTGAGTGCTTATCAAACATTACTCAATGCGACTGCTTCTATAGCGGATACAAACAACGAACCAACAAGCGCTCAGCGTATTTATGGTTATGATTCGAAAACAGGTGATCTTAAGGCAATTTTAGATAAAGATTATTATTGGTTTGAAACCTATGAAAAAGAAGAGATGGAAGTTACAGTAACAACGACTGCTGATGTCGATGCGAGCATAGAAGTATATCTAGAAAAACCTGATAAGACACTTCAACTTGTAGCCGAAGGTGATCGTTATGGGGCCAATATGCTAGATGAGCTTTGTTTTGGAACCCTTTTTACAGCAGGACGCTACTACATTGTCATTAAGGATAAAGATGGTCGTTTATATAAAACAGATGAATATACGGTTCATCTTCAACTGTCTTCCCCAAGTCCAGCTCAATTTATTGCGAGTACTACATATGGAACTGTAGATCACTTAGGCTTCAGTAATGAACCAGTGACTTTAGATATTCATGAATCTTTAAAATATGATGTATCAGTTACTTTGGATGGAGCACCGATCGCTACCCCAGCCTCCATGATCTTTAGTGAAGATGGTCATTATGTCGTCACTGTAGATGATGTTAGAAATGCACCAGTATCTTTTGAATTCACCATCGATAAGAATTTTGTGGTGAGTGGAGTCAAAGAAGGCAAGTACTATAATCAACCAGTTACGATTACCACTTCCGCAACCAATGTTACTTTAAATGGAGAACCTTATGTTTCAGGTACTGAGATCTATGAAGATGGATCTTATACTGCTGAATTTATTGTAGGGTCTAAGACACATACGATTCATTTTGTGGTCGATAAGACAAAGCCTGTGATCACAGGTGTTATCGAAAAGCGTTATCTGTTTGAAACTCCAAGCATTACTTTTAATGAAGGAACAGCGCTTCTAAATGGGAAAGCTTTTAGTTCTGGAACCGTGATTACTGCACAAGGCACTTATGTGTTAACGGTAACGGATCTTTCTGGAAATGTCTCTACAGTATCATTTAGTGTATTAGATGCTTTAGACAACTTGTATATGGATTATATCAAGCCTAACATCGATTCACTTGAGTTCAATATCACAAGGACAGATCCAAGAGCGACCTATTATCGCTTAACATGGAAAATCACAGGAACAACTGAAACTCATGTTGAGACATTCACCTCAACGACCTACACTTTAGAAGGATTAACATTAGATGTGAACTATACAGTAAATCTTCAAGCTTGTATGGATGAAGATGGACTAACAGTATGTTCTAATGATTCTAGTAAATTATTGAAAACGAGACTTCAGTTTACTGATCCAAGCTATGTGACCAATAACTATCTATCAACGACCTTTTCGTGGGAAGCTGTAGATATGGCAGATGGTTATAATATTTACGTAGATTACATATTTGTTGCTCATACGACAGATTTAAGCTATACCTACATCAGAGAGGAACCTTTTGATCCTTTTGATATCTATAGAATGGTCATCGTTCCAACAATGACCAAAGAAGACTTAAGCATTTATGAAGGACCGCTTTATGGAGGTCCAGTAGAATTGTTGATTTATCCTAAACCCGCAGCAGTTACGAATGTAACGACGAGTGAAATAAGCTCCACCTCTTTTAGAGTTGATTGGAGTCCATCAGATAAGGCCTCATATTATCAAATCATAGTCGTTAATCTTTCAACCATGTCAAATACCATTAGTACTACAAATGACACCAATATCGTTCTCAGTGGTTTCAAAGCAGGAACAAAGTATCGCGTTGAAGTGTACGCAAAAAATATTTATAGATCCAGCGCCGGCACGAGTCTACCAACGACCAAAGTCGTTCAGACCTTAATGTCTGGACCTGTGCTTAGGGGCAGTTTGGTCAATGCTACAAGTATAGAATTAAATTGGGATGCTGTCATAGGGGCCAGTTCTTATGTTGTCTATGAATATAATCCAAGTACGCTTCTATATGAAGAAATCGCAAATACCAGTAGTTTAAGTATCACCATCGATGGTCGACAAACAGGAAAAACCATCACTTATATGGTTAAGGCTTCTTCAATGGTTGAAGGTACACTTGTGTATAGTGGTCCTTCTGAGCCAATCAGTTTAACGCCTTTCCCTAATATTGTATCTGGATTCTCAATAAGCAAAGCCTTAGCGAATGGAGCTCAGATCTCTTGGACAAAAGATTCTTCAGCGTCTGGATATCAGATCTGGACTTCCAGTACACTCAATGGAACGTATGTATTATCCAGCGACGTAGGAGATGTAAATACATCCACACTGGGTTCATTACTGTTTAACAGTACCTACTATGTAAAGATCAGAGCGTATACAACAGTTGATGAGGTCAAGATTTATGGAGATTTCTCTAACTCTCTTTCATTTAAAACTCAACTAGAAATCGTTAGTGGGTTGATTATAGCTTCTACTGGCTATAATATCAATCAACTTAGTTGGAATAGTGTTCCTAGTGCTTCTGGTTATGAAATAGCCTATTCGACAGGGACAAGTGTGACCTATGTGCTTCTTAAATCACTTACAACCACAAGTTTTTCTCATACTGCTTTATTGACCAATACGAAGTATAACTATAAGGTCAGAGCTTATCGTTTAGTGGGGACTACTAAAATTTATGGGGCCTATACATCTATCGCTTCCTCAACCCCACTTCCTTCAGCCCCAAGCATCACAGTAAGTTCGTCTGGATATAATTCATTGAAAATCACTTGGCCAGTGGTATCAGGAGCCAACGGGTATGAGATATCCTATGCGAGTACTGAACTAGGGACCTATACCAAGTTAACTTTAGTGACCACAAATAGTGGATCTATTTCATCCTTGCTTACCAACTCTGTTTATTTCGTCAAAGTTAGAGCGTATAGAATCGTTGGGACCACTAAGATTTATGGGGCAAGTTCATCGATCGTTTCAGGAAGCCCTATCCCAAGTGCCCCAACTCTGTCGATCAGTTCACTGTCATATGACACTTTGAAAATCAGTTGGCTCCCTATTAGTGGAGCGAGCGCATATCAACTTTATAGATTGAATACCGAAACTTCTTCGTATGAATTGATCAGCGATACAACCCTCCTAAGTTTTAATGATTCAGGACGAGTTTCTGGTGTCAATACTACCTATAAGATCAAAGCTTATCGTTTGGTTGGGGAAACAAAAGTGATGAGTTTAGATTCCACCATCGTGAGTGGGAAAGCTGTTCCTTCAATCGTGACTGGATTAAAATCTATAAACTTAAAATATACTGAACTTAGTTTAACTTGGAGCGTGGTAAGTGGTGGGAGTGGATATGAGATCTCTCGTTCATCGACCTTAACTGGAGTTTATACTGTTTTAAACAGCACTGAAAACCTAGGATTTACCGATACAGGACTAAAATTCAACACAACTTATTACTATAAAGTAAGACCATATACGCTTGTCGACGGGATTAAGATCTATGGATCAAGCACAAGCGCCATCAGTGGTAAGACAAGCTTAGAAAATGTCTTAGATCCAAAGGCTGCCTATGGTTCATATAATACGAATCTAATATCGTGGAGCGCTGTGAATGGAGCGACAGGCTATGAGTTGTATCGTTCGATAGGAACAAGCACAACGTATAGCTATTTGACCACCACCACAAGCCTAAAATACACAAATACTTCTTTAGTCACCAACACTAAGTACAACTATAAGATCCGTGCTTATCGTTTGGTAGGGACTGTTAAAATTTATGGGGCATTTAGTTCCATCGTGTCAAGTATTCCTTTGCCTTGGAATCCTACTATAACTGTAATTTCTTCTGGATATAATTCACTCAAGGTTACTTGGCCAGCGGTTTCTGGGGCCAATGGATATGAGTTATCCTATTCAACATCTGAACTAGGAACCTATACAAAACTCGCTCTCTTGACCACCAACAGTGCCTCTATATCAAGCCTACTCACCAACACAAGCTATTATGTGAAAGTCAGAGCGTATAGAATCGTAGGAACAACAAAAGTCTATGGATCATTCTCGAGTATCGTGAGTGAAAAACCAATCCCAGCGACACCACTAATGACACTCATATCAAATGGATATAATGAGACAAAGATCAGTTGGCCAGCAGTATCAGGTGCGAGTGGTTATGAACTATATACGATCAACAAAGAGACGCTTGATTTTGAGTTAATTTTAGATTCAAACGTATTAACCATGACGCATAGCGGTTTAATTACGGGTCAAACCCGAGACTATATGATGAAGTCCTATCGTATGGTAGGTGAAACCAAAGTTTACAGTCTACAATCACCAATAAGTAGATCAACACCTATTCCTTCTAGTATCCTTGGGTTTAAACTTCAAATGCCTTCGGTCAATGCGTTGACACTTTCTTGGGCCAGTGTAAATGGAGCTACAGGGTATGAACTTTCTCAATCCAGCACATTGACTGGAGTTTATGTCTTGGTTTCATCTATTGAAAATGAGACAAACTACACAAAAACAGGGCTTAATTTTAATACCACGTATTACTATAAAATACGTCCTTATACCACAGTAGAAGGGACAAGGATCTACGGTTCAAGTACTGTCGCTTTAAGTGCTAAAACGATTCCTAGTCCTGTATCCTTGAGTGTTTCAAATACTTCGTATATATCAAATACCTTATCTTGGGTAGCGGTTACGGGAGCTTCTGGTTATGAGATCGCTTATTCTATAGGAACAAGTACAAGTACAGTTCTACTTAAGACACTTACTTCTACTTCCTTTATTCATACCCCACTTAGCACCAACACCACTTATAACTATAAAGTAAGAGCCTATAAATTGGTTGGGACAACCAAGATCTATGGGGCTTATTCAAGTTTGATTTCTGCGAAAACTTTAGTAAGTAAACCAATTGTGAGTACTTCGTCTACATTTGATTCTGTAAGTTTGAGTTGGCCATCTGTATTGGGGGCATCAGGTTATGAAGTATCGATGTCTAATAAACTCGATGGTGTATATACACCTGTAATCCAAAGTGCATTAACTAAGACGTACACAGCTTTAGTAACAGGAACAACCTACTACTTCAAAGTTAGAGCTTATCGTTTAATTGGCACAACAAAAGTCTATGGGGCTTATACAGACGTCATCAGTGTTAAACCAAGTTTAGATAAAGCTATGTTAAGTTTGAGTAAGCTAGAATCCACAAGTGCGGAAATCAGTTGGGGAATCGTTTCTGGAGCCCATGGATACATAGTATCCATCCTAAGTAACGCAGCAGAAGCTCAGTGGATAAACACAACGACTTCATTAACGACTCATCTGTTTACCGAATTAGATCCTAATATAACGTATTGGGTCAAAGTAAAGGCCTATAGAACAGTTGGAGAGATCGATGTTTACTCAGAAGATTCAAGTGAACTCTCTTTCTCTTTCGCGTCTATCTCATAAGTCTATAATTATAAAATGTGATTAGATCTTAATGATCTGCAGCTTGTGCAGATCATTTTTTATTTTGGGTAAGAACTAGATTGATTATGATGATTTAACAGTCGGTTGTGAAGATAAATTTATTTATTATGGAGTTGAGGCGATTGTTTGTCTTTGGAGTTTACGATTTATGAACGTATTTATTTACCCCAATAACGATTAGTGATAAACTGACTTTAAAGTGAAGCAGTTTGATTATGCATATAGAGGTGAGTAGAAAATAAGATTAAAGGAGATTTTTGGGTATAAGTTTATCTGAGTGCACTCAATGAGGAAAGGAAAGCACAGGGTATGAAAAAATTTCTAACGTTATTTGTGTTGTTGCTTTTGGTTTTAAGTGGATGTACACACACAGTAGACTCAAAATTGTATCTAGATAATTTTAATGGGAAGGGACATCAAGTACTCACAGTAGTGATCCTGCAAGAAGATGTGGGTGATCTCGTGGTCGTTAGAGATGCGATCATGCCTGTTATTGAAGCGGCTGATCCACTCGATGATTCAACTCTAACCAACAGTATCGTAGGAGGAACTTCCCTCGTTATTACTTACACTTTCAATTTTGAAAACTTTAATGAATATCAAGTCAAAGTTGGAAAATTAACAGGACGAAGTGATATCTTTATATCAGCATTAGAAGGAGAAGATCCTTTCACAAACAGTGTCTTGATGCAAGGTTTCGTCAATGATCCTTCAGATTATATGCAATGGGCCATTAAAGCCATCGAAGATGCGAAGGTCTATGGTGATATCGATTTAAATCCTTTTACAGTTGTAGGGACTTCTACCTATACCTTTGCAGATCAAGATGAAATGGATCTAGGAGATTTTGGAATCGTCATCGATAAACTGGTCAACATTAAGACTCTAGACATCAATACAGTCATCGCTGCAGATCAAACCATAACTCGAGACATCACTTTAGCCATAGATCCAACTCAAAAATACGGTCAGGAGCTGATTGATAGTGGTTGGGCCGTTACGATGATTCAAGATAAACTTGATGCCTTAACGACACTCTTAAATCCAGCCTTAACGACCAAAACAGAAAGTGGTATGTTCTTAATCAAAATAAGCTTTGGCTCAAAAGATCCACTAAAGATCACTGAGGCAACAGAATCATTGATTCCTGGCCTAGATAGTAATTTAACTTTTACTTTGAAAGATGGAACTAAGATCTTAGAATGGAAAGAAGATTTCGCCCATGTGATGAGAGGTTATGTCGATGTGTTGGATACGCCTATTGGGTATCATCTTTCATTCAAGGACTATGCTTTAAAAACCGTAGATGGCGTCGATTATGATAAGGCCACAACTTATCCATTTGAATTGGTCAATACGACCTTATCGTTAAGTGCTGATTCTTTTAACTTATCCATTGGACTTCAAAAGACAGATAATCCATTGATGATGTATCTATTGATTGGTGGGGGAGTCATTGTAGTATTGGTGGGTGGATTTCTATTGATGAAGGGTTTGAAAAAACGTCCGAAACCTGTAAAACCAGTGGAAGAGACTCCAGTCATAGAAACCCCTGTGAACTAGTTATTTATTAATAATAATCGATGAAGCACCTTGGAAAAGGTGCTTTTTTATTAGTCTCATCAGTGAATAATTATGTGTAAATATAATCTAATATAATATAATTATGTTTATAGTTGTAATAGATAATGGTTATGCTATGATGATATTAACGAAATGCATATGAATGCATTTGAAGAAAGGGGAATAATAGTATGTTTAGACGTTTAGGAACGGTAGTTCTTGGCTTAGTTTTGGTTCTGTCTAGTAGCTATAAACCGGTTTCAGTAAAAGCGAGCCGTGGTGTAGGCGCACATTCTGCGACTTTAGATTGTGAAGTTTTCTTAGGAGGTAACTATATTGAAATAGGGATCTCTCAAACAGGATCTTTTGGTACATATAATTCAGCCCCAGAAGGTTTCCATACAAGTGGAGATCAGTTGGGCCTTATCGTAGATGGAGATGGATGGGATAATGGTGAAGATCCAACAACAGGTGATTTCTTCTTGCCTGGAACACCAGAAGAACGCTATATGATTGGATATGAGATCGATGGATTAGAATATATTCGTATCGGTGCAGAACGTTATGTAGAAGACGAAGAAGGTATCGAAAACGATATCAACGATTATTTTACTGTTTCTCCTTGTGCAGTGGATCAGTCTTCAGGTGATCTATTAAAGGCTGTTCATACTGTTACAGATGATAATGGGATTACAATCACAACGACATATTCATTCAACGTGAATGATATGTATTACACAACGGATGTTGTCATTGAAAATGCTACAGGATATGACATAGATAATCTTGTCTATGTACGCTCATTTGATCCTGATATGGATGCTTGGACCAATGATTCTTATGATACTTACGCTAAAGTATTGGCCAATCCACAACCGGATACAGCTGATCCATTTGCGATGGTTATTGCGAGAGGTGCTGTTTCTTTAGATTCATTCTTCTTCTTAGCAAAAGATGTTCGTGCTCGTGCTTCTGCTTATGTTGCATTTGATCCAGATGATCCTTGGATGGAAGGTCTTTGGGATGAATATCCAACAGATGAAGCTACCATTCAAAGTTTAAATCTAAACAAATCCATGACGGGTGTTGGAGAGTTGAATGGGTATGAATTGGATGATAATGGGATTGCGATTACTTTTAGTTTTGGAACTGTCTTAAATGAAGGCGATGTAAGTTTTAGTTACATTTCTAATTTAGGCCCAAATCCTTTAACTGCTCTTAGTTCACTTCTTAGTACGTCACAAACTGTACGTTACTTGGATTGGGACGGGACAGTATTGAGCACTCAAGATGTTTCAAACTATACTGAAGCAGTTGCACCTACAGATCCTGTTAAAGCAGGTTATACTTTTGTTGGTTGGTTCTTGCCTGTGGATGTCAGTTTATTTGATTCGACTGTTGATTATCAAGCTGGATTCATCAAAACAGCTGTTGCCTTTGAAGGCACTGGTGTTACGATTGAAGTAGAAGGCTTAAATGATCTCTTCTTAGATCTTGATATTCCTGTAGATACTCTCATCGATATCAATTTGGAAGTCGATGCTGTAGAAGCTACCAATATACCAGAAGTTGATAAGGAATTATTTGATACCTACCTCTTTGATCATGATTATGCTGAAGGTTCAAAAGTATTCTTCTTGGATATTCAACTCTTAAAAACAGTTGATGGCGTTGAAAGTAATATCACTGCGACTCCTAAACCTGTTAAGATTACCATTACCTTACCTGAATCCATGTGGGGCTATACGTCCTATAATGTCGTTCGTGATCATGAAGGTGAAATGGAAGACTTGAATGCGACATATGATGAAGCTACTCATAAGTTGACTTTCTACACAAACTTATTCTCTACCTATGGTGTTGTTACCACAGGTGAAGGATTACCAGATACAGGTGAATCTGCTAACTTAGGATTCGTTGTATTGGTGATGGCCTTAGGTCTATTTATGCTTAGTCGTAAGAAAAAAGAATTGGAAGCTGAATAATCAATTTGATTGGGCAGTAAAATATTAGTTATTAAAAGAATGGTTCTATGAACCATTCTTTTTTACCTTTTATAAACAGTGCTGGTTATTGAAGAAGATTTGATTGAATGGGCAACTAAAGAGATAGAAAAGCTTTAAGGTTTGGACTATACTTAAGATATATACTTCAGGATGTGAAGTGATAAGGAGACCAACTATGGATCTATTACTAGAGATTTGGCCATTTCTATTGCCTATTATTTTGATTGAATTGATTTTATTGGGGATGGCTTTGGTTCATATTCTAACTCATAAGACTTATAAAAGAGGCAATAGAACCATGTGGGTCATCATAAGCTTCATCCAAATCATTGGACCTATTCTATACTTTATGCTTGGTCGGAGCGATGAATAATGGATATCTTAGAGATTCAGCATCTATCTAAACGATTTGGATCGACTCAAGCCATCGATGATCTGTCTTTTAGTGTCCCAGAAGGATCCATCTTTGGATTCATAGGACAAAATGGGGCAGGTAAGACCACAACGATGAAACTGGTTTTAGGTCTACTTAAAGCAGATCAAGGAACAGTTCTAATCGATGGAGAAAAAGTTTCTTTTGGAGAAACAAAAACAAATCGTAAGATCGGTTATCTACCGGATGTCCCTGAGTTTTATAACTATCTAAGAGCACGTGAATATCTAGATCTATGTGGAAAAGTCACTGGCTTAAGCAATGAACTGATAAAAAGCAGAAGTGATGAATTGCTTAATCTAGTGGGGCTTTCTAAAGTCACTAAAAAAATAGGAGCTTATTCAAGAGGCATGAAACAAAGATTAGGTATAGCCCAGGCTCTTTTAAATGAGCCTAGGTTATTGATCTGTGATGAACCTACCAGTGCTTTAGATCCTCTAGGAAGAAAAGAGATCTTAGATATTTTAAGTCAAGTCAAAGGAAAAACAACAGTTCTATTTTCGACCCATATCTTATCTGATGTGGAAAGGATCTGTGATCATGTGGCGGTCATCAGTCATGGGAAGTTGATGATGGCAGATTCTTTAGCCAACATCAAAGCCAATCATGCTTCTGAATCCATCTCTATCGAATTTAAAACTGCGCAAGATAAAGAATCTTTTATGAAACATCTTGAAATCAAAGATCATTTTATTCTCAACGCTCAAGGACAAACAGGACTTCTTCTACAAACCAATGATCTCCTTAAAACAGAAGGTCTTGTCTTAAAGATCCTACTTGATCATAATTGGCTACCAATCAAATTTGAAGTCAATGAACCATCCATAGAAAGTTTGTTTTTGGAGGCACTACAATGAAGGCCTATTTAGCGTTTACGAAGAAGGAATTTATAGAGTACCTTAGAACCTATAAACTATTGATTATGGGTTTGGTTTTTCTCTTATTTGGGATGATGAATCCTGTCTTAGCGAAATTTACGCCTGAAATCATCAAAGCTGCAGGAATAGAGATACAGTTACCAGAACCTACAGCCTTGGATTCATGGGCTCAATTCTTCAAGAATGTAGGTCAAATGGGAATGGTTGTCATGGTGGTTATTTTTAGTGGAATCATGTCCAATGAATTCTCAAAAGGAACCCTTATCAATATCCTTACCAAAGGTTTAAAAAGATCGACGGTTATCCTTTCTAAATTCACGGTTGCGAGTATCATATGGACACTTGCCTATCTTTTTTGTTTCACTGTGACCTACATCTATACTTTGGTGTTCTGGGAAATGACAGGCTTACACCAAGTCTTCTTTACCTTTTTTAGTCCTTGGTTATATGGGGAATTTTTGATCTCATTGTTGATTCTAGGAGGTGTCTTATTTAAAAGCGGAATTGGAAGTTTACTCTTAGTAGGGGGCTTAACCATCGTGATGACCATCCTAAGCATCTTTCCTCAATTTCACGACTTCAATCCTATGACCTTAAGCAGTGATAATATGTCTCTTTTATCTGGACTAAAAGAACTAAATACTTTTGTGCCTGCTTTATGGATATGTTTGGTTTTAACTGTCTTGGTGATGATGTCTTCAATTGTTTTATTTGACCATAAACAAGTTTAAATTCATCTTCATTCTATTTAGATAATGTTCAATCAACTTACTCGTTTGTGCTAAAAGTCTATTGTATAATAAATGTGCAGACAATTCTCCTTTCCTGAGATTGAATGCGCTGCTCCGTATGCCCATGCGGAGTTTTCTTTTGAGCGAGTATTTTTTTATGATCACATTGAGGTTCTATAATAGTGAATAAGGCACGATAGGCTTAAATAGATGAAATATATCTAAACTTTCGTTAAAAAATGTATAAAAACAGTAAAACTACACTCATAGTGTGTAGACTTTAAAAAACAGCTCACGTAAAATAGAGGTAGATCCAAAAGATTAGGTGGGACTGATCACACAGATCGATCAAAGTGTGATGTCTACGCTAGTACGGAAGAGCCAGAAGTGATGAGATGATCTTCGAATCAATAGAGTTTAATAGACACTGTTTACTCAAACACATTGAATCGATTAAAGGTACACCGGTGGGTGTATTTTTAATTGAAAAATCTAGAGTGGCTATTTGTTTCTTTAATGAACTTAAGTATGAATTCCTAAAATCATTTCTCCTCAACCTATGAACCTTGCGTGATATCATAGACTTAGAGGAAGTCATATGAAAAAAACAGAAGGAATCAAGATTCTAAACTTAGAAAGAACTGGTGGAGTTCTACATCCAAGTGTCATCTATGACGCACAAAATGTCTTGTTGATCGATACTGGTCTTCCTGGACAAGTCGATCTCTTAGAAGCTCAACTTAATAAATTTGACTGTTCATTGTCTAAAGTAACGGCTATTTTAATTACCCATCATGACATCGATCATATGGGTGCTTTAAAAGAAATCAAGGCTCTTTATCCAAACATAGAAGTCTTCGCTCATCGAGAAGAGATCCCCTACATCGAAGGTTCTTTAAGTCCATTAAAAGTATTGGATATAGAAAGTGGCCGAGTGAAGCTTCAAGCTGATCAACAAGCTTGGTTTGAGAACCTCAAAGGCTCTTTTCCTGCTTTAGTGACGAAAGTAGACTCCGTTATAGAAGACAAAGATATTTTAGAAATCGCAGGAGGAGTTCAGATCTTTTGGACTCCTGGACATACTCTAGGCCATGTCAGTCTTTATCATCCTGCCTCAAAAACCATGATTACAGGAGATGCCTTAAATTTTAGAGATGGGATATTATCAGGTCCTAATCCTCGCTTTACTCATAATATGGATCAAGCGCTTGCGTCAGTAAGGAAAATGGCTCAAGTTGAAATATCCAGATTATTTATTTACCATGGAGGTCTTATAGAGAAAAATCATCTGGAAGAAGAACTTAAACGAATCGGTGGCTAACTTAAACTGTACTTAAGGTAGGTTTTGATACACTAAGCACAGTGAGGAAAACATGAAAAAATATGCGTTGATCATCTTATTGATGATGGTATCTGGATGTAGCGTCAGTTCTAAGAAAGAATGGACTTTTGATTTTGAGAAAGATAATTCTAGTTTTAAAGAGATCTTTGCGGATTATCACGATGATGGGAATAACTATACGACCTATGAGATGGCTTTTGGACGAGAAATGATTCCAGGTCAATCAAATAGCCAAGCGCTATTTATCAATGGTTCTAATCGAAGCGATGATCTTTTTATGGGCTTTAGTAAACAACTTGATGGATTGAAAAAAGATACACTTTATCATTTTACTTTGAGCTTTGTATTAGGAACCAGTGCAGAAGCATGTTCGATTGGGATTGGTGGATCACCAGCGGACAGTGTCTATATGAAGGCAGGGTTTGTGAATGAAGAACCAAAAGTAGCCTTTGATGAAAATATGATCTTTCGTTTAAACATCGATAAAGGTAATCAATCTGAAGGAGGTCTTACCTTACCTGTGGTCTCTACGATGGCTAAAGCTGAAGGTAGTAAAGAAGGCTACGGCCTTAAAACCATCAAAGTTGAGATCGATTTGAAAAGTAACGCAGATGGTTCTGTATATCTAGTGATAGGATCGGATTCTGGTTATGAAGGCTTGACCCGATATTATCTGGATGATGTCTTGATTACTGCGACACAAAAGTAACTAAAATCTGCTTATGCAGATTTTTTTATGCTGAGGTAGTTTATACTGTGATAAGGAAACTATGGATAAGATCGAAAACATGGATAACGCACTCAAAATGTTGAGACTAGGTGAGATCATCTGTATGATGAAACCTCAAGTGCTTTATTTCGCCCTTAAAGGTAAAACCATTATCGCTAAGAATGATCATTCTCAATACAGCCTAACTTTAGCTCATTTTATTGAACTCTTTGGGGAAAATGAATTCTATTTATATGAGAAAAAAGAAGATGCAATGATCGATAAACTCAAGGATGATGAATACTATCAATGGAAACATAAGTAAAGGATCGAAAGATCCTTTTGTTTATATGACAACACTGAGCTTAATCACTTAGGTCATCCTATTTATTTTCATAATCGACTAAAGAAACATTCATTTTAAGAACTAAGAAGTTTAGAATAGATAGTGTTAAGAGGAGACGATGATGATAAAAGCGGTGATCTTAGATATGGATGGGACGATGATCGATACTGAACGACAGGCTTCCTTAGATTGGCCAGCTGTAGGGGAAAAATATGGATTCATCGTAGACGATGAATTCATTCATACATTCTTAGGTTTAACAGGTAAAGTCAAGATTGAGAAATTAAAAGAAAGATTACCGAATGAAGATCCTGTAGAAGTCATGGCGTTTTATCGAAGTCTCACGAAAGTAAGATTCGAACGAGATGGGATCTTGGTTAAATCTGGTTTGGTTGAGTTATTGACTTATTGTAGAGATAAGAAACTAAAACTGGCTGTGGCTTCCGCTGCACCACTTTCAAGAATACAAGAGATTTTATCAGGCATAGGTGTATTAACTTTCTTTGATGTCTTGGTTGGAGGAGATATGATCACCCATCAGAAACCTCATCCTGAGATCTATGAATTGACAGCCAGTAAACTAGGATTTGATTGTGAAGATTGTGCAGTCATTGAAGATAGTCGAGTAGGGATCGCCAGTGCCTATGCGGCCAAGACAAGACCTATATTAGTACCTGACATCGAAACACCTGATCATAAGATGTTGAATCATTGTGTACGCTGTGTTGATTCGCTTGATAAGGCTATACCTGTCATAGATGAGTTGATGGCTAACTAAATAAGGAGAGAAACCATGTTTACAACCTTTCAAATCATTGCGTTGACTTTGTTTACGGCGGTGGTGTCCTATGATACGATGCATACCCAATTGATGAACTATGGACGTTTGGTTTTCTGTGGCTTGATCAGTGGGGCCATTATGGGAAACATCACAGAAGGGCTCTTGATTGGGGGCACCATGGAACTGATGTCTTTAGGTGTTGGTGGTTTTGGTGGCGCAGCCATTCCTAACTATATCTTAGGATCCATAATAGGGATCGCTTTTGCTTCAGCCACTCAAGGTGGAATAGAAGCGGGTCTAGCGGTAGGTATCCCTGTCGCTGCACTGGGTGTTCAATTGGATGTCTTCTCACGCATGATCAGTTCTGTGTTTCTTCATAAAGCCCAAAGTGCTTTAGAACGTATGCATCTAAAAAATATGTATCGTTGGATCTTTGTGGGGATGTTTCCACGAATAATCTTTCTGATGACGATCGTATTTATTGCGCTTACGGCGGGATCATCGCTCATCGGGAAACTACTGGCTTTGATGCCTGCTTTCTTAAGCAGTGGACTCAATATCGCAGGAGGTTTATTACCAGCCGTAGGTTTTGCGATCTTACTTAAGTATTTACCTTTATCGAGATATTTCATCTATGCGATCTTAGGTTTTCTATTATCATCTTATCTCAATCTTCCAATCATTGGGGTAGCCTCTTTTGGCTTTATCGTTGCGTATGTGATCTATCTTCAAAATGAGAAAGAAGCGAAACTAGATCCTGAACCAGCTCTCAAAGAAGAAACACTAACCCATGAACGTATCTTACTTACGAAGAAGCAAGTAAAGAAGGCTAGGAATCGATGGTTTAGAACCTCTCAGGTCTGTTTCAACTATGAATCGATGCAGGCAGCAAGCGTCGTCTATGCGATGGGACCTAGTTTAGAGCTTATCTATCAAGGTCAACCTGAAGCTTTAAAGAAATCTTTAAAGGCTCATTTTAGATTCTTCAATACCCAACCTTGGATGGCCAATCTGATCTTAAGTTCAGCTTTGGCTGTAGAAGAGAATGGGGGAGAAGGTGCCATAGAAGGCTCATCATCGATCAGGACCTCTCTTATGGGACCTTTCGCAGGATTAGGTGATTCTATCCTAACAGTCTTGCCTAAGACGATCTTTGGGGCGATAGCGGCCTATATGGCGATCGAAGGTAACCCTACAGGGGTCTATCTATGTCTAGCGATTGGACTGGTGATGTTGGGACTTCGTTTTAAGTTATGGGACATAGGGTATACTCAAGGTGTTCGTTTCGTAAGTGCGAGTCAAAGTCGTTTAAGAAGCGTCACAGATGCGGCTTCCGTCTTAGGTTTGGTCGTCGTTGGTGCTTTGATCGCTTCTAATGTAAAAGTAAATGTACCTGTTGTCTTTACGATCGGGGAATCCATCACTAAAGTTCAAGACATCTTCAATAAGATCTTGCCTAATATGTTGCCTCTATTGTCGGTCATCTTCTGTTACTGGTTACTAGGAAAGAAAAAAATGACCTCAGCGAAGATGGTGTGGTTGATCATAGGGATCTCTATCTTAGGAGCTTATCTACATCTATTAGGATCTTAAACTTATAAATAAACTTGGCTATTTATAGTACTATCATTTATAATTCATTCAAGGAAGGTGACCTATGGTTATTAAAGCGAAAAAGGATGTCTGGATCTCATTGATCATGATCTTACTTATGATGACCTTTATCTTTAGTGTCATCATCGTTCCTAGTGAAGAAAGATGGATCGTGATCATTATGATTGTCCCTGTGGCGGTCTTCTTAGGATGGCTATACTTTGGGACTTCCTATGAATTCAAAGAGAATGTGCTTGTGTGTAGAAGTGGACCTTTTATTGAAAAGGTCCCTTACGACAACATTCGCTCCCTAAAATTATGTCGAAACTTTATGTCGTCTATGGCTCTTTCAAGAGATCGTATCGAAATCAAACAACACGGAAAAGGATACGTCAGTGGAACGACTTATATCTCACCACTGGATCGAGAAAGATTCTTTGATCAACTTAAACAGAGATGTCATTTTATAGATTGATCCTAAGCACTCAAGATTGAGTGCTTTATTATTAGGTAAAAACTTAATATGAAACAAGTATAAGTTTTACCTTATTAGATTTCTCCTTGGTTAATATTTAGAGATAAACATAGTTAAATATCCATATAAAGTCCTCAACTTGGTTTAGTTATAATTGATTTCCTGTTGTAGAATAAAAGAGTGTATGGAGCACCTCATGAAAATAAAATCGATCATCGTAAAAAGTGCCTTAGAAGTGGTTTACGAAGAAGAAGAGATCAATGAGTTGGATCTTAGACCCAATGAGGTCTTTATAGAATCCTTGATTTCTATGATCTCTCCTGGTACTGAGCTCTCAAGGGTTTTCGGATTAAAAAAAGGAGCGACTTATCCTGTTCGTCCTGGTTATTGTACAGTAGGTAAAGTCTTAGGCAAAGGATCAGAAATCACTAAGGTCAATGTTGGGGATACGGTACTTACCTTAGCGCCTCATGGATCTCATCATATCTATGATGGAGGATCTCATAAAGAAAAGGTCCTATATAAACTAGATCCTCGTTTATCCCCTAAAGAAGGGGCGATGATCGTTATGTGTTGGATCGCTTTAAATGGGATCTTACCTGTAGACGTAAAACCTTTCGATACGGTCGTCATCTTTGGGATGGGTAATCTAGGCATCTTCTTAGCCATCTACTATAAGCAGATGGGCGTAAAAGTCATAGGTGTAGATCCTGTTGAACATCGTTGTGCGGTCGCAAGATCTTGCGGAATAGAGACAGTACTAAGTTGTGAACCTTCTGATCAAGCGAAAATGATCTTGGAGCTTACTAAACAAAAAGGCGCAGACATCGTCGTCGATGCGACAGGCTTAAGTCCAGTCATAGAAACTGCGATCGAAGTCGCTGCGAAGAATGCCCAAGTCGTATTATTGGGATCTCCTCGAAGTGATTACACCACCAATGTGACTCCACTACTTAATGCGATCCATATGAGAAACATCAAAGTCATAGGAGCGCTTAATCAACTGTATCCTTTTGAAGAAAAGGAAGGGTCAAGAATATCTCAAAGACGAGGTATGGATTATATCACTGAGTTGATGGTGAAGAAAATCATCGACGTTGATAAATTTGTGAGTCATGTGGTCAAACCTGAAGACATCATGAGTGCTTATGATGGGTTGATGAATCATAAAGAAGTCTATACCAGTGTTCTCGTCGATTGGACAAAATAAACCAAGCCCTGAATTTCAGGGCTTGGTTTTTAATCGAAGACAACGAGATTTGATATTCCGAAATCAGAAAACAAAGGCATGATATATAGATATTGATCTTGACTTAAAGAGACTGAATAAGCATGACTTGTGATTCCTAATCCAGTTGATGTGATACGTACTTTCATATTGAGCAGTAACTCATGAAGCGAAAGATCACTTGCGAGATAACCTTTATCGATTTCCCTTATAAACTCATTCTTAATGGCGTTGTTATAATTGAACCCATCGATGAAGTAGTCTTTAACATTCACTTCAGTATCTGTCTTGTCGAAACATTTCTGTTCACTCTCAAAGAGATAATCACCAGAAGAATATACACTTAGATCTGAAAATAAACAGGTATAGGATCCCACCTTTTCAGTGAAGACATCTCCTCTGAATTCTTCGATCACATGACTTGAACTATAGCTTAAGAAGTCAGTCATCATCTTATTTTTCATGTTTGACATCTCAACATATAATGTTGCCGTAAGATTTTTATGATATCTCATGAGGAACTTGTATGGGGTATTCCCAACGAATACAGCTTCAACATTCTGGATTAAGAAAGGATCATCTAGAGATAGAAACTGTTGATCAATGATAGGAGATAAATATAGATCAGTGTTTGAGGAAAAACGTTCAGTAATCCCAATCTTATCCATGAAATCACTATAAGGTACATTGATGGCCATTGTCGCAAAATCAGTATCGAATCCAGGCGTTCTATAATCAAACAATAGGGATAATCCTTGATTTCCTAGATAGAAAGATTGGTCTGCTTGTATTCCTTTAAAAGGTTCTACTAGAGTAAACGAATAGTAATACATCCCATTTCCTGAAATCTCATCAGAGTAATTTGACCTCGAGAAAGTTTTGCTTAATGAATTGTTGATCAGAAGCGATATGTCTGCCTCATTGGTGAAGACATCTGATAAATGAAGTTGTTTACCAGTGACCAACTCAAAGGTCAAACCATCATTTAAACTGAGATAAACTTCAGAATCATCTGGGTTTTTAAAGGTTAAAAATCCTTGAATTATGAGGCTTAATACATTGTTTGAGTTGTATGTAACATTTGTATAGACATATCTATCGATGAGGATAGCCCCATCTTTGA
>CAIXIN010000086.1 GCA_903919545.1 uncultured bacterium
CAACGAATAAGATGTCTTAAGTACGCTCTAGAAAAATTCTTACATGTGTAACAATCGCATTCCACATCAATAGGCCCAAAGTCTTGTTCATTCTTTGCATTTCTTATATTGAGTCTTCCAGTAGAAGTCATCAGTGTCCCATGACGTGCGATCCTTGTAGGTAGTACACAGTCAAACATATCGACGCCTCTTAAGACCCCTTCTAAGATCGCATCGGTTGAACCAACGCCCATGAGATATCTAGGTTTATTTAAAGGTAAATACTTGATCGCATAATCGATCATCTTATATAAGGTTTCTTTGGATTCCCCTACACTGGTTCCTCCAATTGAGTAACCTGGAAAATCCATCTCAACTAAAGATTTAGCGCTGTATTCTCTTAAGTCTTCGAATTCTCCACCTTGAACGATCCCAAATAGTGCTTGCTTAGGATTAGAGTGTGCGTCTTTTCCACGTTGAGCCCAACGTAAGGTTCTCTCTACACTTTTTTTCATGTATTCATGAGTCGCAGGATAAGGTGGACATTCATCAAAACTCATGATGATATCAGCTCCTAGATCATTCTGTACTTGAATGGCTTTTTCAGGTGAAAGAAACATAGTATCCCCATTAAGATGATTCTTAAAGGTGACTCCTTCTTCTGTGATCTTACGTGAATCTGCTAAAGAAAAAACTTGAAAACCACCACTATCAGTTAAGATAGGATTTTTTACGTTCATAAATTTGTGTAAACCACCTGCAGCTTTAACGATCTGTTCTCCAGGACGAAGCCATAGATGATAGGTATTGGCTAAAATAACTCCTGCTTGTATCTCTTCGATTTCTTCAGGAGAAAGAAACTTGACGGTCGCCAAGGTTCCTACTGGCATAAACATTGGGGTCAATACATCCCCATGAGGCGTATGTAGAATCCCTGTTCGTGCTCCACTTTGAGCACAAACATGGGTTATTTCAAACGAAAACTCAGTCATCAACTTCCTCTACTTTAGCGTTTCTATGGGCATTTTTACGATCGATCGATGAAAGGAATTTCTTTCTTAAACGAATCGCATCAGGGGTAACTTCAACGAGTTCATCATCATTGATGAATTCTACAGCGTATTCTAAAGTCAATTGTTTAGGTGTAACCAGTCTCATCGCTTCATCATTACCTGATGAACGAACGGCTGTTTTCTTCTTTTCTTTGATTGGGTTGACTTCCATATCCATATCTCTAGAAGCAATACCGATGATCATCCCAGTATATACTTCAGTTTGAGCGCCAATAAAGAATTGACCTCTTTCTTGAAGATAAAAGATTGAATAAGTCATAGCAGTGCCCATTTCAGTTGAGATCATGACCCCATTAGGACGCTGAGGTAATTCACCTACATATTCGGTATAACCAGCGAACTGACGAACGATGGTGCCTTCTCCATGCGTATCATTGATGAATTCTGAACGATAACCGATCAAAGAACGCGTTGGGGCATTCCAAGTGATGGTTACATAACCACGTTTTTCATCCATATTGTGCATTTGAGCTTTTCTTAGATTCAGTTTAGAAATAACGACGCCGGAATATTGTTCAGGAATGGTCGTAATGACTTCTTCCATAGGTTCCATTTTCTTTCCATCGATATAACGATAAATAACTTCAGGTTTAGATACGGCCAATTCATAGCCTTCTCTACGCATGTTTTCTACAAGTATGGTCAAATGGAGTTCACCACGACCTGATACTTTAAATTTATCAGTGGTATCTAGTGATTCTACTTTTAAACCGACGTTGACCTCAAGTTCTTTCATCAAACGTTCTTTGATGTTTCTAGATGTGACGTATTTACCACTTCTTCCCGCAAAAGGAGAAGTATTAACACAGAAATTCATCGACAAGGTTGGTTCTTCAATGGAGATCATAGGTAAAGGGTCGATATTATTGACATCACATAAGGTATCCCCAATATTGATGTCTTGAATACCACCAACGATGACGATATCACCACTATGGACTTCAGTGACAGGAATACGTTTCATACCTTGATAGATAAACAGTTGAGAAACCGTATGGCGTAAGGTAGATGCCCCACGTGCTACGATGATGGATTGACCTACTTTTAAAGTACCTTTATAAAGACGTCCAATGCCTAAACGACCTAAGTAGTCATCATAAGCCAAGGAACTGATCTGCATTTGAGTAGGTTCTTCGTCTAGATCAGGATAGGTCCCGATTTGCTTAACGATGGTTTCAAACAAAGGTTCTAAATCCTTAGATTCATCATTCATATGATATTTGACGATACCTTGACGAGCAATCCCATAAAGAATTGGGAAATCCAATTGTTCATCTGTTGCGTCTAGTGACAAGAATAGATCATAAACCAAATCTACGACTTCTTCAGCTCTTTGATCATTCTTATCGATCTTGTTGATCAAAAGAATAGGTCTTAATCCTAGTTCAAGTGCTTTATGAAGTACGAAACGAGTTTGAGGCATAGGTCCTTCAGATGCATCTACGAGAAGAACAACTGTATCTACAGTTCTAATGATACGTTCAACTTCAGATGAAAAGTCAGCATGTCCAGGTGTATCGACTATGTTTATTTTAGCCCCATGAGATTGGATACTACAATTCTTAGAATAGATAGTAATTCCACGTTCTCTTTCCAAGGCATTGGAGTCCATAACTTGGGCTACCAATACTTCATTGGATCTGAAGACGCCAGATTGTTGAAGTAGTGCATCGACTAGGGTACTTTTCCCTGCATCTACGTGCGCGATGACGGCGATATTAATAATTTTTTGTTCTCTCATAAGGTCCTGCTTTCAAAATACACTTTATTATAACACCTAAAAGGCTTTTATGGGGAAGGAATGGCTTTTCACCTTTCACTTTATTTTCATATAAGTTTTCAGACTATCACTTATAATATAGAGGAAGCCGAAATGCTTTACAAGACTATTCCGTTCTTCATTCCCTCCAAGCGTTTAGAAGCAGGAATCTAATCTATTAAAAGCGATGAAAATCGCTTTTAATTACCCTATAATGAATTCATGACCTTTACCTCTACACTTCAAGATTGGTTTAACCAAAATCAGAGAAAACTTCCTTTTCGTTTAGATAAGGATCCTTATCGTGTTTGGATCTCAGAAATCATGGCTCAACAAACACAAATCGATACAATGATTCCCTATTATGAACGATGGATGATTCAATGGCCAAACATAAAATCACTCTCCGAAGCTTCTGAAAACGATCTTTTAAAAGCTTGGGAAGGTTTAGGTTATTATACGCGAGTAAGAAACATACACAAAGCTGCCCATCAATTAAGTCAAAATAATTATAGTTTTCCTAAAACAATAGATGAGATCCGAGCTTTACCAGGCATAGGCCCTTATACAGCCGCAGCCATCGCATCGATTTGTTTTGAATCAAAAAGCGTCGCCATCGATGGGAATGTCAATCGAGTGGTATCTCGTTTATTCGAATTCGAAGATGACTTCGGTTCTCCTTCTCTACTAAATAAAGTCACTGAAAAGATGGAAGTATGGATGAGTAGCGCTACGCCTTCTATTTTTACTCAAGCTATGATGGAGTTAGGTGCTTTGATTTGTACACCAAAAAATCCAAGTTGTGATCATTGTCCACTTAAACAAGATTGTCTTGCGTTTAAAAACCAAAGCACATTAGACTTCCCTAAAAAGAAAATCACAAAGAAAAAGCCTGAACTTCATAAAGTTATACTTTTAATGAAACACAAAGATAAATTGGCATTAACACTAGATCATCAAGATTCCCTAATGAAAGGTTATTGGAGGTTTCCAGAGGTAAAAGAACTCCCAAATGAGTCCTTGTATATTGGATCACATCATCATGTCTTTACCCATTTGATTTGGGATCTTGATTTCTATAGTGTAGAAACAGAAAAAAGCTCCGAATTTCAGTGGTTTAGTGCTGAAGAGATCGAAGCTTTACCTTTAATTACTGCTCATCGTGTTTTCTTTGAGAAGACTAAAACCAGAATTTTTTCTTCTGAATCTTGATTTGTTTGATTTCATCAAACATTTTATAGGCTGCTTTATAACCCTTATCGATCATCACTGAGCCTTTGCCCATCGAGAACACCCCGATGTTTTTTGATTTTACGTTGATATTGAGATCCGAAGTTGCGATCATCCATAACTCAGATTCATGCATCCCAAGATCAATGATACGAGCTGCGATATCTCTTAAAGAGGATGATTCTTTAAACTCACTAGAGTCTTGCATAGAGACTGATACTACCTTCTCAAAGCCCATAGATTTTAAGGGAGCAACAGGTATATTCATCATAACTCCCCCATCGACCAATTGCATATCCCTAATTTTTATTGTATTAAAAACCAAAGGGAAAGAACAGGATGCGCCTAATGCTTTTGATATTTCAATATCACTGACGACAAGATATTCTTTTTGTTTCTCAAATGATTTAGGATCGTTGGTAAATACAACTGGTTTACCACTGATCAGATCTACTGCCACACAAACAAATAAATCAGGAATTTGGTTGATATTGGTGATTCCTAATTCGTCGAAATGAAGTTTGACTCGATTCTCGAATTGATCACTGTTGATGAAACCATCTGTTTGTTTTAAAACCAAAGGAACCAAATCAAAATTACCTGTTTTAAAAAGCTTATCCTTGATGATACTGCTTTCTAATTCAAGCATTCTTCTTTTGATTTCGGAAGCACTGAGTTTACATGCCATAAAGGCTGCGATGATAGAGCCCATACTTGTCCCTGCGAAGCCTTCAAATCGGATGTCATTTTCTTCAAAAACTTGATAGACCCCAATTTCGCAATATGCTTTTATGCCCCCGCCTGATAGCGCTAATCCAAGTTTTCTTTTCATATCTCTATTCTAACAAAAAAAGAAGCTTATGCACGGTTTAGGTGTAAGCTTCGTCGGTAATATCTGCTGGTATCCAAGTGGATCCTTTATCTTCGAGTAAATTTTCTGCTTGTTTAGGTCCAGATCCATCGGATGGATAGAGTTCAAGTTGAACATCATGTTCTTTTCGGAATTGAGCTAAAGTACTCGCAAAGGACCAGGTCAAATCGACCATACTCCAATTTGTAAACAAGGTCTTGTCTTTATTAAAGGCATCATTGAGTAGACGTTCATAAGCTTCTGGAGTATTGATTCTATTCTCATAGATACATGATTGACAGAAATCCATCATCACCGGAGTTACTTGTTGAGCGAGTCCTGGTTTCTTCGCATTGAAACGGAAATATACACCTTCATCAGGAGCTATCTTAATGATCAACATTTCTTGTTGAGGTGCTAAATGCTCAAACAAAGCCCCTTCTACAGGTTTAAAAATAACAGAGATATAGGTTGCTTTTTGATTTAAACGTTTTCCAGTTCTAAGAAAAATCGGTACTCCTTTAAAACGCTCATCTTCAACTTCTAATTCTAGTGCCACATAGGTCTCAGTTTGAGATAAGTGATCGACTTTAGCTTCATCACGATAAGCTATAAGATCTCCTGTTTTATCATATTGACCTAAGATGAGACGTTTTGTCTTTATGCCTTTTAAGACATCGACTTGCTTACTTTGGATAGAACTTGGGGAAAAATCATGAGGTTTATCCATCAATACATAAGACAATAACTGTAAGAGATGATTCTGAACCATATCTTGAATGGCGCCTGCTTGTTCATAATAGGCACCACGATTTTCTATTCCTATGGTTTCTGATGCTGTGATCTGGATTTCTTGGATGTAGTCCTTATTCCATATACCTTCAAATAAACGATTGGCGAAACGTATGGTCAAGATATTTTGGATCATTTCTTTACCTAGATAATGATCGATACGATAGATCTTGTCTTCCCCAAAGATGATAGACAAGCGTTCATTGAGATAACGCGCATGATTTTCATCCACCCCAAAAGGTTTCTCAAGGATGACCCCGTGAGATCCATACTCTAAATTTCCACTGTCTTTTAAATGATTGGCGATGATCTCAAAGAATTCTGGGGCGACCGCAAAGTAATAGAGATGATCAATATCTTTATTTTTCTCATTCAACTGTGAATAATCATTAAGTTCAGTGATGGACATCTCTATGTATGAGATATGTTTTGAGAATCGATCATAAACTTCTTGATCAAAAGGAAAACGAGATCCCTTCTGAAGCCAAGGTAAGGAACTTTCTAGATAGGTTTGGGTCGTTAGATTCTTTCGTCCTATACAACGAATCTTTAAAGACTCAGGTAAAAGACGTCTTGTTTCTAACTGATACAAGGCAGGTAATAATTTACGATAAGTAAGATCTCCAGTAGACCCAAAGATCGTAAAGACTAAAGGTTTATTCATCATCTCCCCAATTCTCATAGTGAAAGAAACCTTCTTGATCTGTTCTTTGATAAGTATGAGCCCCAAAGTAATCACGTTGGGCTTGGATCATATTGGTCGATAGAGACGTACTTCTAAAGGCATCATAATAACTTAAGGCAGCTGTATAGGAAGGCGTAGGTACTCCTGAGTTGATCGAAAGCGAAACAACTTCACGTAAAGCGCTTAATGAATCGCTCATGATCTGTGTAAAGAAAGGATCTAAGAGTAAGTTGGTGAGTTTAGGATCTTTAAATGCAGAAGCAATCTGATTTAAAAACTTCGCACGGATGATACATCCTCCTCTAAAGAGCTTGGCGATGGCTTCATAATCTAGATTCCATTCATATTTTTGAGCTGCTTTCTTCATCAGATCAAAACCTTGAGCGTAAGAGATCACTTTCGCTGCGTAGAGTGCTTTCTCAACGAGCTTTTCTAGATCATTAGGAACTCTTGTTTCTACCAAAGACAAAGGTAAGATCTTTTGAGCTTGAATTCGACTCAATCTATCACTTGAGATCAAACGCGCAAATACAGCTGAAGTGATAACAGAAATATCGACTCCTAAATCTAAAGCTTCTTTTGAGGTCCAAAGTCCAGTTCCCTTTTGACCTGCAGTATCTAAGATCTTATCGATCAACGAAGATGAACTAAGATCATCTTTCGTCTTTAAGATCTTCGCAGTGATTTCAATTAGATAGGATTCTAAGGCTCTTTTGTTATACCCATTAAATATTTCAGAAAGCTCAATGTTTGAATGTTTACCTAGATCGCGTAAGAGTTGATACGACTCTGCGATAAGTTCCATATCTCCATATTCGATCCCATTATGAACCATTTTGACATAGTGCCCTGATCCATTCTCCCCGATATAGGAAGTACATGCTTCCCCATCGACTTTAGCTGAGATGGCCTTTAGAATAGGTTCTATCGCTCTATGAGCTTCTTTATCACCTGAAGGCATAATCGCAGGACCTTTTCTAGCGCCCTCTTCTCCTCCAGATACACCCATACCCATAAAGTGGAATCCTTTTTCAGCGTATTCTTTTTCTCTTCTAATCGTATCCATAAAATAGGAGTTTCCCGCATCGATGACGATATCCCCTTTTTGAAGATAAGGTTCTAATTGTTTTAAGATCGCATCGACAGGAGATCCTGCTTTGACCATAATGATGATCTTACGAGGAGTTTCAAGTTGATTCACTAAATCTTCCACGCTTAGAGCTATGCCTAACCCAGGATTTTCTTTGACCACATTTAAAGATACTTCTGTAGTTCGATTATAAATCAAGGTACTAAACCCATGATCCATGATATTCAGGGCAAGATTTTTACCCATAACAGCCATACCTACAACGGCAACTTGAAACTTTTGCATGTTTTCCTCCAACTGCGAACTTAGTTTACGGCGCTAACTGAACTGAAGAAGCTTTATCTTTTTTAACTTGGATGCTTTGTTGAACAAAGGCAACACTATTAAGAACTAAATTAGGGACTAAGAATACACCCGCATTGAATACGATGATGGCTCCTAATAGATACAGAATAGTAGAAGTTAATGTCAACCATCGTTTATTACGTGTATAGGCAATCCAACCAATCAACATCCCTATCGTAACTAAGATAAGGCTAGGAATCAAAAATATCGCAATAATGGCCGCAATGACCGCTCCCCAACCTAAATCTTTTCCTCCATATAATGACATTAAGATAAATGATCCATAGCCTAAATATACAAGTGAGACAAGATTACTAACGAAAAGGACTTTGTTTTTCTTCATAATGTTCTCCTTGATGTATTATATCGACTAAATCAATGATAAACAAATAGGACGCCTATTCACTCATCACTTTACCTTTTAAAAGTAAGATTACACCTTGATGAATATTCTCAAATAAGGCAATACTTTCATCCAAACCACCACTTCGATTGCTTCTTAACCAACGGTGACGATATTGTTTTAATACTTGTGGCCATGTCTTTAGAGCCCAATTAAGTTTATTCTGTGCTTGTTTATTTTTAAGATCTAAACTCGTTAACTCAAAGCTCACCATCATAACCTTAGTAAGTTGAATGATCTCAATTAGTTCTCGTACTGATGCTTTTCCGATTTGGGTCTCACTTAGAGATCGTTGAAGTCGTTTCTTTAATCCATTTAACTCATCGATGATGATTTGATTTCGATAAGATTGAGCTAAAGGATGATCCTTTAAGCGATCTAGATTAGGTAGTGATGATTCATTGGCTGCCCAAACCAAATCAAAAATCTGAGTTGAATTGTGATTATAGGTGGTTTGAAAACGATATAGTCTACCTAAATCGGCCAAGACTTCTCCAACGAGTCTAGTTTCATCTTGAAAGATGACTTCATTAAGATAATTTATGGAATGCCGATAAGCTCCTGCTTGGGATGACCATGAGACAAAGGATCCATACACTAAAGGCAGATATGAAATAGAATTTGGTTGAGGATGTCCATTATCTCCCCAATCGGTTAATAAGAATCCTAAACCATGATAAAGTTTCGTATATAAACAGGCATTGTTTATGTTTTCTAAACTATCATAAGTTCTTCCTGTCAAGGAGTTCCATGAGGAAGTTCCTGGGGCAGACATAAAGGTAACCTTAGCTTCAGATAAACGTTTTAAACTTGAATAGAAAGGTGAATCTGAATCATAACCCCAATCAACGAATATTAGATCTTTAGGTAGTTTGGATAAGGTCTCAGGATAATGATTGAGCACATCTCCCCAAACCAAAGGAATCTTTCCATAAGACTTTACGTGTTCATACAGTTTCAACATATAGTCAAGATACAACTTTCCTACGCCTATTTCTTTTCCAGCGAGTTCAGTTTTACCACTTCCTAATTCATAAGGTTCATCTAGATTAATATGAAAATAAGGTGATTTCGAAATCTTAAGCACATCAGAAGTATAGGTCTTGACCAATTCAATACTTCTTGGATCCAGTGGATTCAATGTGGAGGCTTTTCGATGAGCACCCCACATAAACATTCCTTCTTCAATATTCGCAAGATCTTTAAACTCAGGTCTCTCTAACCATGCGCTCATATGGCCCAATCCATTATGATTTGGGACAAAATCGATACATCGTTGAATACAATAATTCTCTAGCTTTTTAAAGTCAGCTATCGTAATTGGAGTTTCATTACTATACAGTGATTCAAAACTTGGATATTTAAAAGAGAACCCTTCCACATACAATTCAAAATGATTGTATTTAAGATCCGCCAAGAGATCAATGAGTTGATAAAGGGTCTTTTGAGTAGGAATCTTATTACGAGAAATATCTAAAAGATAGCCTCTTACTTTTAAATCAGGCTCATCAAAGATGGTACAGTTTTCCCACTGTCTATGTTTTAAAATGAGTTGTTTTAAAGTCTTTATGGCGTAAAAGGCACCACTTTGATCACTGTGAGTGATCGTAATGCTTTGATTCAAGAAAGCCAATGAATAAGCTTCATGGTTTAAACTAGGTTCTAAGATAAAATCAATACTAGCTTTAGTATCTTGTTTATCATCTACTAAAATCATTCTCTTTAGTTCTGATAATGCTTTAGAAGCTTCAGGATTCGAATTGACTCTAAGTTTATTAGGCCATGTATAAAAACCTTCATGGATTACTAGAGATTTAACTGCAGGAATAAAATTTATCATAGAGGCTCCTTATCGCTAAGCGATCATTGATAATTCATGTTTGAGGTATATACAAAAGGCAATGGGAAGAGTTGCTGAAGAAGATCACCCAACTCAGTTTGTAGTAGATCTTCATTCTCATAAGGCCCAAATAGTATATGTGAAGCTTCTTTAAAATCAGCTGTAGAATACTCCTGATCTTTATATTTAAAATGATATTTTTGATCATAATAACGAATAAACAAAGCATCATGATCATCACCTAAAACATATTCGAAGTAAGCTTGTAAACGATCTATAAAACGATTGAAGTCTACGATCTTGATCGTAGATTCAAAGGCTTGATGATGATGAGCTACACCCAATTCTGCAAATGATCTTACTAAGGGATCATTATGAACCAATTCTAAATGAAGTTGTTTTAAGTGATGATCATCCATTAATTTAGCTGACACATCAAGTAAGCATTTCGGATCTCCCGCAAATTCACGGATCAATCCTGTAGTTGCATTGCCTCTAACATTAAGAACACAATATCCTTTTAATCTATCGTTAAGATAAATCCCATGAAAATAAGAACTTTCCCATGAATCAGGACTAATGACTGCTTTTGAGAGGCGTTTGAATTCTTCTTTTGTTCTTTCAAATCTAAAGGGTTGTTGAAGATAAAACTCATAATAGGCATCTAGATCTTTATCTAAATAAGGAGTTATCGTAATATCTGATTGTACTTTTGGTAGATCAAATTTAGCCAATAAGGATAAATGATCTGCCCCAAACTGTTTATAAATATGAAGATCTCCTGATATGACAATAACATCAATCTCTTCTTCGATCATTCTCTTTTCTGCACATAAAAGTAAAGTCGATGCGATGCCTCTTCCTCTAAAATCAGGATGAGTAGAAACAGCACCTATAGACGCTAATTTTAGTTTAACCAAACCTAGAAGAAGATCATTTACAAAATAAGTAATGACCCCTACGACTTGTTCATCTTCTACCGCAATAAACATATGATCCATATTAGATTCTGATAGTAAAAACGGATATTTATCAATCATCGTAGGACTAAAAACCAAACATACAAGCTCTTGGGCTTTCTTATGATAATCTTTTGTGCATGTGATGAATTTCATATCTCTCTCCTCTTTAATCTTACTCTAAATGACGAAATAATAAAATGAAGTTCTAACACTCTCATAGACAAACAATTTTAGCTCCTTGTGTTAAAATGAGTTTAAAGAATCATTATCAATGGATATAGAGAGGATCTATGACTAAGAAAAGATCAATCATTGTTTGCGTTCTTATCGCTTGTTCATTAATGGCTTGGGTTGATGGATCTTCTTTAGATTATGTCAGCAAAGCTATTCTTAAGATCCTTACTTTTAGTTTGATACCTCTGCTTTACTTTAGATGTATAGAAAAGTCATCTATAAAGACTCTTTTTCAAATTAAACATACAGACTTTAAAGTTGCTGGGATATTGGGCTTAAGTTTATATGTCTTGATCATAGTATTCTATTTCACTTTTGGATATTACTTTGATTTGTCCTTAGTAAGCAAGATCTTAGTAGATAATTTCGGTTCAGGAACCTTGAACTTCGTCCCAATCGCTTTCTATATCGCCATCATCAATTCATTTTTAGAAGAATTCTTTTTTAGAGGCTTTGCGTATCTGGCTTTACTAAAAGTAAGTTCACGAAGATTTGCGAGTATTTTCAGTTCAATAATGTTTGCCTTATATCATGTATTTCTGATGTATGGATTATTTCAATTTTGGGTATATATTGGTGCTCTAGGATTAATGATCATCGCAGGACTTCTGTTTAATGCTTTGGATGATAAGTCTAAAACGATCTTACCTTCTTGGTTGTTTCATTCTTTGACCAATTGGGGGATCAATACGATAGGATTTATTCTTCTAAAAATCATCTAGAAAAAATGCACCTCGAGGTGCATTTTTTGTTTATTAAGGTATTACGATTGGATTAATATTTGCGTATAGAACAGGTTGAACCAAGATATAATTGGCTGCTTTGGTTCCTTTTAAGGTATATCCTTTTACGATGATACGAACATTATCACCTGCGGTAATCTGTTCAAAGTTAAAGTTTGGATAACCACCAATAGTTACATTGTCGCCTAAGAACAGATTGACCAATTTAGCGGTTCCACTGGCGGTCGCATCTGTAGTTCCATCATAAGTCTTATCATCTCCAGATAGACCTCCTATGGTTAAGGTGCGTTTTGTGATGTTTATATTCCCATACACAAATTTGAAACTATAGTTATCCGAAACCAAGGTCCCGACTTCACCAATAATCTGTATTGGACTAAAAGATACATCCAATCCAGGCGAGTATACACTGGTAATCGTTGGAGTTCCTGTGATCGATGTAATATCATCATTCATAATAAAACCAGTCATCGTATAGGTGAAATCTTTAAGGAAGTCTCCATAAATAACAGTTTGATTGTCGATCGTTATGGTGAGCTCAGCTTTATTGACGACAACATCCACTGAAGAAGAGATCGTCTTATATTTGTTTAGATCTGTTGGGGTAAAGATGACAACAGCTTTATAGATACCGGCAGAAGAAGGTATTACATCTGGGGTTTCAAAACTGAAAGACCCAGGTACATAGATCCCATTGATGAGAGCTGTTCCATTCCCTAAAGTAGAAGCGGATAAGGCTTGACCATAATTCAAAGCTGTGGTCGTTGGCCAAGTAATCACAACACCTTTAATAGGTCCGAAAACTGTTGATTCTATAGATCCAGCATATTTATCTACACCTTTGACAAAGACTTTATAGTATTTGCCTACATCTTGATATCCTAAACTTAGTTTAGCTAAAGTAGCCCCAGTGACATCCACAAACGGTCCTTCTGGAGAATCGGAAATTTTCCATTGATAAGACACAGTTGCGTCTAGAGGTAAAACACTTACTGTGAGGTCACTTCCAGAATAACCACTACCAGCTATTTGAGCCAAATCGACTTTAGGTTTTTGAAGCAAAAGAAAAGCAACTACACCTAATGAGATGAGTAGAATGGCGATAAAGATAATAATGTTACGTTTCTTAGCTTTACTTAGATACATGAAACCATTCCTTCCTTTCAGCTTCTAAACTGAGGTAATTAAGCATAGTATGATATCTATCTCTATTTTATATTAAATTTACCATTAAATACAAAAAACCATCAAAATCTAACTCGTTTAAGCGATATTTACACATAGAAGTCCAAATTAGATCAAAGAAGACCTATATTGAAGCTTGATAAGTCTCTATAAATTGTATACCTAAACAATCTAAACCTGTATGAGAAGCAATGACAGCTGCGATATCGTTGATATAGATACGAGAAGGTTCATATCCTTTTTCAATCAACATTGCTTTTGTAAGCTCCGTTCTAGGAGCTGCATGAGAATGGATAATATAGATACTACAAGATTTTCCTTTAAATGAATTGTGTAAAGTATCAATGGCTTCTTCTAGAGCTTTTCTTTCCGTACGAACTTTCGCATAAACATCAATTTTCCCTTTTGTAGAGGCATTGAGTTGTAGGATAGGTCTTATTTTGAACATTTCAGCTAAGGATGCAGCCAAAGGGGTTAAACGACCACCTACTTTTAGATGATCTAAATCATTAGGTAAAATCAAAGTATTTGCGCCTTTGATGACTCTATTAAGAATCTCTATGATTTCATTTCTAGTCATACCTTCATTGATCAAATCTTGAGCTAAAATACTAATGTGTTTTTGAATCATACAGGTTGAGAACACATCCACAAATTCGATATCGATTTCAACTTCCTGTGCTGCCAATCTTATCGATTGATGTGTACTGGATAAACCCGCTGATAATGGAGTCGCAATGATCAAATCAAAACCATCCTCTTTGATCTGTCGAACGAGATTTTCAATGTTCATATAGAGTGGAGTTGAAGTCTTTGGATACTTTTTATCACTTAAGGCTTGATAGACATCTAAAGTAGAGATGTCTTGGCCATCGTTATAGGATTTTCCGTCGATTAGAACCAATAAAGGAATCAGATAGATTCCTTTTTCTTTTGCTTCTTGCGGACTTAAGCCACTACCAGAATCTGTCAATACTGCAGTCTTGAGCATACATTCCTCTTTTATTCATATATCATTATACAACAAAGTTTCTCAAGCATGAAGCCTCAAAATCTTATCATGATAACTAGATGATCTCCCATGATAAGACATATTCCCAGACACCAATGATAGGATGATTTGTTATAATCCATGATCCTTTTAACCCTAATTCTATAGAACTAAGCTCAAAGTGACATTTTGCGATTCCTATATCATTCAACTGGAGATCATATTTCATCATATCCCCATAACCAGGATTCCTAGCACAATAGAAATGAAAGAATTTGTCTTGTTTTACGATGCGCCAAGGTTGTTTATTACTCGCAGAAGGTCCAAATCGAACCATTTCGAATACTTTCTCATAGTTACCAGCATCGTTCTTTGATAAGGGATGTTTATCATCGTCTAGGAAAAATAATGTATCCCACGCTTTACGATTATTAGCCCCTACCCCAAAACGCATCGCAGATTCTATCAAGCTTCGTTTATCTTTTATATATCCCAATGAAGATACAATAGGAATGTATTCAAGATCATTGAGTTGAGTATTCTTCTCAAAGTCTTCTCGTTTAAAAGTACCACCCAACCAACAAGTTCCTAAGCCTAAATCAGTGGCTTTTAAGATTGCCTTTTCAAATAGGTAACCTAATTCTAAAGCATCCCCTTCTTTTTCATGAATTACAGAAATCAAATAAGTATGTGTTCCAGATAAGACTCCATATGAACCAAGTTTTATGTTTGTTTCTTTCCCGTCCATTTGTGTTGAAAGGATTCTGAATCTAATCTTAGATTGAGCTTGTCTATTTAATTCATCAAGAAAAACAGACATTTGATTTATATGATCTTGTTGTATGGGTTTAGGATCATAGGTACGAATAGATATTCTAGAAGGAATCAACTCTAATATTTTTTTATTTGTGTTCATCTTACGCTCCAGTTGATATGATAATGTAATTACTAACTAATATCTACTCATATTACTACTTAAGTAAATAGATTCATTCATAATCATCGTTTAATATGAATAAGTACTCATTTAAAAATATTCTCAATCACAAATTTGTTCATTTTATAAAAGATAAAATATGCAATAATTGTGGTAAAGTTAACTAAACCAATAATAATTATCCTGAAAGGAGCTTTTTCTGAACAAATTACATACCACTATAAAAAAACATTTAACTGAATTCTTTTCTTCCCCAAAAGAAAATAGAATTGATTTTTTATATGAAGTCGTAAAACATAATCGTAATCGTTTAAGAATTACCCTTCCTTCCGTTTTTGTTTTGTCTGCACTTACATCACTCTACTTATACTTTGGCTTGTACGTTGGAGATCCAAATGAATATGTTCTTAAAATAGTAGAGATGCACTTTTTCCTACTTGTCCCAACTCTACTCATCTTTATAGGATTGATCTATGCATCTAGAAGTTCTAATAGAAACATACAGTTAGAATCTATCATATTTAAGCTCTACTTGGTCTATTGTGTATTTTGGACCTTGTTTTTCTCCCTACTTTCTCAATCCTATAGTGATCAAATCACTGTCTTTCAGTTTGGTATTGGCTTTGTAGCGATTATTTTCTTTCTAGATCCACTCTTCTCTTTAATTCTATATGGGTCAGCTACTTTAACTTTCGTGATATCGATTGGTTATTTCCAATCCTCTCTTTCTGTAGTGACTTCTGATATCTTGAATTCTTCTTATATGTTTTTAATCGCGTGGATTGCTTCAATCATCCTCTATAAGAATTTTGTTTCAGACTATCAATTAAAACGAAAAGTAAGCGACCAGGTCATCGAGTTAGAAGATCTCAATAAAAAATTAGAGGAACTGTCAAACAGAGATAGTTTGACCGGTATTCATAATCGTCGCTTCTTCGATAAACAAGTAACAGATGAATGGACATTAGCACTTCAACAGAATTCTATATTGGCGATTGCCATATTAGATATTGATGGATTCAAAAATTTCAATGATAAATATGGACATCTTGAAGGCGATGATGTATTAAAGAGGGTCGTTGGATGTATCCAAGAGAACTCTAAGAGACCAGGTGATGTTTGTGCTCGCTTTGGTGGAGAAGAATTCGTCTTACTCTTACCTAAAACAGACATTAGTGGTGCCTTATTGGTTTGTGAGAAAATCAGAAGCGATGTTGAAAAACTTAAGATTCCTCATCTCAATTCTCCTACTGGTTATTTAACAGTTTCGATTGGGATCTGTGCTTTAACCCCAGATTCAGATGAAAACTTCCTTAACTTTATAAAGAAAGCCGATGAAGCTCTTTATGAAGCTAAGACCTTAGGTAAAAATAGAGTAGTTGCCTTAAAACTAAGAGATTAAAAAGTAGACCAAACAAATTGGTCTACTTTTTCTTTAATTGATTCTACCTTTATACTTCTCAAGAAGTTCCTTATTGAATCGATCATATCCAGGAACATCTTCACTCAACAAGATTGGGATATCACAATGATCCTGAGCTAAGATACGACATATTTCAACCGTTAATGTTTGGGCAATATAGATTCCTGTAATGGAAGAAACTGAACAAATCTTTTCAATCTCCCCTGTTTCTATCAAAGCATCACCACGAGGACCACAATTATCGATGACAACATCTCCTAATTCATAAAGTTTCTTACCACTTGGATGACGACTTGGTTCAGCTAAAGTATGTTGCATACTGGTAATGACGATGATCTTATGACCTTTTGCCTTTGCGGTGATGGCTAAATCGATCACAACTCCATTTATCCCAGAGTTTGAAATGATAATGAAGACATCTTGAGGACGAATTGGATAGAGATCATATAGTTTATGAGCGATATTTGGTCGACGTTCAAAATTATCGTCAGGATTTTTAAAATCAGCTAAGGTAGTTAAACCCTTGGTCACAAAATCAGAGGTTTCTATCATATGAAATGGAACCAAAGAACCAGCACGGCCAGTACATTCTGCCCCAAAGCCAACAGAATGACCTGAACCGAAAATATGAACGATCCCATCATTCTTAATGGTTTCTGCACAAAGTTCAGAGGCTTTAACCATATGTTTCATCTCTTGTGTTTCTAAAGTATCGATCAAGGACATTGCTTCTTCGTAAAAAACATCCATTGTTATATTTTTCATCATGTTCTCCTAAGAATTCCATCTTCCAAGATAAACATCAGATATTTTGCGATTATGCACATCTGCTCCTGTTACATTCGCACTTAACAACACAGGTGGTTCTTGACCAAGTTCTTTTAAGTAACGATAGGTTTCTGCGGTCATCATTTGGGCAAATATATTCCCTACCACATTCGCCACTTGGGTAATTTTTATATTGTCATGAAGCGTTAATAGTGTATCCGGATAAGGAGTACATAGATCTAATTTATAATCTGCTAATTGAATTAGATCCTTACCTAGTTTATTTCGTGAAACGCTTTTGATTGATCCTACAAAGAAGATCGTTCTCGCTTCAGCTTTCGCTAATTTAGTAATCTCAAATACGGATTGTGTCGCAGTTGATGCGACATAAATCAACAAGGCATCTTTTGGATCGATATTGTATTGACCCCAAAGCATCTTACCTATGTCTTTTCGATTAAGAAAGTTAGGATCTTGATATTCTTCTAAACTTACCAAGCCCCTTAACACTAAATCCTTCATATTGACTTGATGATAAGGCATTAGTCCACCAGCTCGATAGCCTAATTCCATTGCGAAAGCTCGATCAGCTCCCACTCCTAAAAGTTGAACCAAACCATTGGTCATCATCACATCACCTATGGCTCTAGACATCTGAATTAATGCTTCTTTTTGATTTTCTCTCGCAAAATCAAGAATCTTTTTGGTTTCACTAAAATACATGTGCGCATTCATATTATTTCCACCGTTCTTTCGATTTAGTTTAATCATACACCTCACTCTATGCTTTTAGAATCTTTCCTAAGTTCCTTTTTAAAATGTTTTTTATAACCTTACAACCTAGCTTTAAACTTAGGTAGTAAAAAAGCACTTACGTGCTTTCCTAGTTATTTTTTTCAAATTCCAATCCTAATAAAGGAGCGTGTTGTTGAGCACCATATACATCGGTTTCACGAATATCTCCACTACACATAGGACGAACGATTGTAGCCTTGATCGCATTGGCTGGGATAAATTCAATGATGTTTATGACATCTTCAACTTTAATCTTATACAGAGATGCTATAAGATCTGCGTTGATGCATTTTTCTTTGACCATCCAATCAAATGTTTCTTTATCTTTTAGAATGATATCGAAAGTGATCTCATAAGGTCCTGAATTCTTTGAGCGAATAACTTTCGCAAGATCCAATAGTTTTACTTTCATAGTTTACCTCACACATTCACTAGGGTTTGTTTAAAGACCCCAATTGGATCACTCACTTCGATCAAATGATATAGACTAAAATTATAAACTGCACCTACTTTAAAATCACTTGGGGAATACGGAAAGGCAAGATTACCAGCAGTAGCGATACGACCTTCATATCCATAATGAAGCATGGTACTTCTTGCGAAACTACATACTGTATTGGCCACATCTTGGCTCTGTGCGACCGCATCGATGACGATACAGAGCTCATGAGAGCGGATTTCTTTTACGGGTTCAAGATCACCCATAACCCCATCTTTCCCATAGATCTTGAAGTTAAGATGATAGTTATCGAGATTTTTAAAGTTATCTTTGACACGCTTGGTCACACCATCCAAGATCGCATCGGTTTCTTTGATGAAGATAGGATCTCTGACCCCTGCGATAGAAACGGTTCTAAAACCTACGCATTTTGCGGCTTCAAGTTTAATATAGTACGGATCAGAAGGAATAAACTTACTACCCTTGACTTCTACTCTTTCTTCATCGAGTTGAGTAAATGTGGTGTTGTGTAGATCGATGATTCCACCAGGACCAGGTAAAATATAGGGGTTAGTTTTCTCATAGAGTGTATGCGCAGATACACTTAGTACTGTACATTTTCGAGCTGGATTTAAAGTTTGTAGGATAAAGCTATCATCCGTGATGGTTCCCATCATACAATCACTTCCACTACCAGGACTAGATGCGATGGCGGCACATTCTAAGATTTTGCCCATATGAAGCGCTAATCCTTTATCGAATCCACGAATGATAGGAAGAGCCGCAAACATATTAGGGTCATAAGAACGACCTGCGATGATGACTTCTGCCCCATCATTGAGGGCTTTTATGAATGGTTCTACACCCATTTGACCTACGATATGGGTAGATTCTAAGATGTCTTCTCGTGTACATTCAGGCGCTGGATGAAGTGGTTTGACCTTGCCTTCCTCAAAGGCTTTCAACACGAAATCCTTATCGAAATCAGCTTCAATGATCGCCATTTTAAAATGAAGATCATATTCTTTAGCGATCTCATAAACGATCTTAAGTTGCCAATCCAAATGAGGTTTAGCCCCACTACCACCAGCACTTCCAACCAAGACAGGAACCTTGTTTTTGATGCCTGCTTGGATCATGATGGCGAGATCTCGTTTAACCGCTGTGTAATCTGTAAAGGATACCCCAGCCCCTAAATAGTAAGGTCCTGGATCAGTAGATCCTGCATCTACTGCGATACAATCAGGATTCATTCTCATCCCTGCCTCAAAACTCGCAAGAGGAAATCCATAACCTAAGATGGCAGTCGTCGAAAGTACTTTAATTGGTTTCATGTATTTCTACCTTTCATTGCCTTATCAAGCGCAATTATTCTTTGCATTTCATTAAATACGATCATATAACCTTCATCGACACCCATCCCAGGTTTAGCTAAGATCTGTATCGGTTGAGTCGCCATCGCAAGATGAACACAGGTCTTAGCACTGATGTCGGTCTCATTACAGGTTCCACCTTGATAAGCACCAATCCCTTTTGATTTACAATACAATACCGCTTCGATCGTATTTTGTATTCCACCTAGATCAGGTGTTTTGACTTGAACCATATGACCTGCTTTATGATCAGCGAAATAGATGATGTCCTCTAAAGTATTACACCACTCATCAGCGACGATCTCCACATCTACTCCTCTTTCGTCTAAAAGCGCTGTAATGGCTTGAAGACCTCTCATCGTCAATTCACGATCATCGAAATCGACTGGTCCTTCGATACGTAAATGATAAGGTCCACTGGCTTCTCTTAGTGTTTTTAGATAATCCACCATTTTGGAATAATCTGTTTTAAAGATAATACCTAAAGTCCCATAGACATCGATATGAAAGACAGGACTATAATCAGCTTCGCTTTTGAATTCATCCACTCGTTGACGCAACCATTTGACATACTCTAATAACTTCTCACCTTGATAACCTAGTTTATTGGCGACGTTATTGATCAAGCCATGAGGAAGCACAGCGGAACCTTTGATGATCATCTTATCGACGTTGTCATAACGATTATCTCCACTTTGACTAAAGATAGGAATAAGTTGATCGCTTACTTGGGTCCCATATTCTTTCGCGACGATGTTGGCCATCTGTGTATGATGTGCTTTTGCGACCGCATCCAATAATGCTTGGGTTATCCCATAACGTAAGGCCGTATGAATACGTTGACCTTTTAAGTGAATATGATCAAATTCTTTAGCCAAGTCTTTAAATGACTTAAGTTCTCTTCCGATTAAGCGAGGTTTAAGGTCCTTTTCTACGATCAGTGCGAATTCTTTAGCGAGAAATAAAGGATCTCTTCCTCCACAGCCACTGTATTGAACGGCACAACAATCTCCAAAAGCAACTTGTCCATCTTCTAATACAAGCATGATCGTTAAAGATTCCCCTGCTTGTCTAATGCGAGTAAACCCTGGGGTAATGGGAGCTCCTACATAAAAGTTTCCATCTGCGTGTGCACCTTCTTTGATGGCTTTTTGATCATCGAAGAAGAAGCCTGTTCTTCCAGCACTACTGACTACGTCTATGATTTTCATAAGTGTCCTATCTTGGTCTACCGACCAAATGTCCTTTACTTACCGCATAAATATCATCGATGACCATTTGGAAACTAACATCTCGTCTTTCTGTATCAGCTCTCTCTTTAAGTTTCTTTCGATGAAAATCTTTGAGTTTATCATTAAAAGGAAGATTTCCAAAGTCTAAGAATCGTACAGCTCCTGAATTATCTCGTGCAGGCAGAGCTTTATTCGCATTACATTGGGCAGGCGCAAAAGGCACATCGATAAGACCTGCTTCAAATCCTCTTAAAGCACTAAGCCCAAAATCATTGTTTCCTAGTTTTAAAACAGCTTCCATGATACAACGGGTCTCTTCTTCGATGATGCTCATTTCTTCTTTGATCAAAGGATTCTCAAAAGCGACTTGATCTTTAAGCATTGCTGTCAATTGCTTGGTGGTCTTTAATCCATTCGCATTGGCTTCTGCAGTAGGCACCCCAAAAGCTTCATGAGGAGACTTTACGATGACCTTAGTGGCTCCTGATAAGACAGCTGTCGCTGCTCCCCAAGCAATAACCGCATAAGCTTTGGCTTCATCTTGAGGGAAACCTCCCATCCATTGATGAAAGACGGTGGTTATTCTTACATCACCATAACCAAAGCGTTTTAAATAGTCTTTGGTAAGAAGTTCTAAGGTTCTAATGGCTGCGATGTCTTGAATTTGATTTCCACACTGACCATAACCAACTGTAATGCATTTACAGCCCTGTTGAGCTGCCAACAAGCTCTCTAAGATGGCTACACTATGAGAAATACAAGGAGGAACTAAAGTCCCTGTGAGGGGTCCAAATGGTTCACGGTTGATCGTAATGCCTTGTTCCTCATAGTAACCTACTAAACGATCGACATATTGCCAATCTGTAATTGTTTTCTCTAAAGAATTGTTTTTCCCATAAGGAATATTATAAGAAATGCCTCCTCCTTCAAAGGAAGTGAAACCCCCAGCTAAAGTAATCTCAGCCAATAGTCTCGCATCAGGTGTACCATGTCTTACTTGAAGAGGAACATCTAAATATTCGACGATGTCTCTACATACACCTACCCCATGATTTACCGCAGGGAATCCATTTAGAAGAGATTTACCTGTCCTAATGCTTTCATCGATGCCTGTTTGAGCTTCAAGGTAACGATTATGACGAGTATAACTATCGATGGTGGTCGGTAAAAGATCAGCTCCGCCTTCATCTTGAAGGACCTTTAGTAGTTTCTTATGTTCATTAGGCAAGGCTACCCCTGCCCTTGGTTGGATCAAAGTGACCTTATCATTAACGGCTTGATTTAGTTTATAACTAAATCTCTTGCTTTCTTTGATGGCTTTTTGATAGGCAATAGCTTCATTTAAATCGACTTCTTTACCAGTGACCCATTGTTTTAAGACTTCTTCTCGTAAAGCCATGAATTCATTTAAAGGCATCTTTTTGTTGATCATTTGATTTTCTCCACATTTCTTTTTAAGATTCTTAGAACTTCATTTGGATGACGAGACGCCAATAAACCTAAACAACTGATCACATACTTTTGATCTAGATAAGCTTCTATTTTATCTGGAAGCAAGATCTCAGGAGTCTTAGGATTCCTTAAGACTTTATTTAAGATTCGATGAGGATCTTTAGAATGAATCAAGGGTCCTCCTATACCTATAACTTTGGATACATCTCGTAGATCTTTACCTGATTGATAGGTACTGATTCCCATAGGAGAATACGAGATCTCTAATCGACCCGCATGTCTTTCACAAGCGATCTGTGTACACCACGAAGCTAAGATACTATCCAGTTTTGGATCATTACTTGAATAGAGATCTCTTTTTATAGATTCTAAATAAGCATTCATCAATTCATCATTCTCAATCTCATTTTTCATAAGTTCAGCGACATTATGAGCAGAGAATCTAACCCCAAGATCACCTTCTACGCTTCGTTTATCCAAAGGTTCTTGAAGTCCTTTATAGCCCGCATTATCTTTTAGGATGAAGGTCCTATTGATACTGTAGACATCGGTCGTTGCGCCTCCGATATCAATGGCCATAAGATCGCCTAATCCTTCTTCAGTTTTCGTACCTTTCGATAATAGAATCAAAGCTTTAAGGACACTTGAAGGTGTAGGCAGTATAAGCTCATCAAGTACTTCAGCCATTTTTGATAGGCCTTTAGCTTTGATGATGGACTTAAGAAATAGATCACGAATCAAACTTCGGCATTCATCTACTTGTAGGACACCATAAGTAGGCATTACGTTTTCACAACACAATAATTCACAGTTTTCGTTTTTAAAGATAGCTTTTATCTCATCTTGGACAGTTTTGTTTCCTGCGTAAATGATTGGGAAACTTGGATGAAGCGATGCGATCTGTTTCGCATTATGAAGCACTACTTCTGTGTTTCCCCCATCCGTTCCACCACTTAAAAGAAGGATATCTGCTTGAGCACTGTTTATTTCATCCAATTCTTTTTGATTGAGTTGAAAGGCATAGGCATGGATCACTTTCGCACCTGCGCTATAACAGGCTAAAGTCGCAGCTTTTAGTGTAAGATCTGGCACTAAACCAACGGCGATCATTTTTAGTCCACCTTTAGCGGAACTACACATCAATGTTTGATCGATGTGGACCTTATCCAAGACATTTTTCATCTTAGCTTTGACCTTTTCGATACCTATCGAAATGTCTGTAGATGAGGTGGTCATATCGTTGGCGATGGCCAAAATGGTTTCGCTTTGGGTATCGACGATCAAGCCTTTCGTATAGGTTGATCCCACATCAAAAAGAAGATAGATCGGCATTCTATTTTCCTAGACCTAGATCTGCTTTTAAGTCTTCAATACCTGAAGCAATATCGCTTCCAGGAGGATAGACTCGATGAAATCCCATCGCTTTGAATTTCGCTTCTACTAAAGCGAATTCACTTTTACCGATGACAAGATTACCTCCAACATACAG
>CAIXIN010000087.1 GCA_903919545.1 uncultured bacterium
ATTGGACCTAAATGTAAACTAAGTAGAAGAGAGGGCACTGACCTTTTCCTGAAGGCTCGTGGTAAATCTCTAGAATCTAAATGTAAATTAGATCAACAACCTGGTCAGCATGGTTCGAAAAGAGGACGTCTTTCAGATTATGCTACTCAGTTAAGAGAAAAGCAAAAAATGAGAAGAATTTATGGAGTCTTAGAGAAACAATTTAGAAATTACTATGCTGTCGCAGCACAAAAAAAGGGTTCTACAGGAGAGAATTTATTTAATCTGCTCGAATCTAGATTAGATAATGTAGTCTACAGAATGGGATTTTCATCAACAAGGGCTGAAGCTAGGCAACTAGTAAGTCATAAATCTATACTAGTAAACGGAAAGATACTAAATATACCGTCGTATCAAGTAAGAGGTGGTGATACGATTAGTTTACGTGATAAAGCCAAAAGTCAACAAAGAGTTAAAGATGCGTTGCAAGTATCCGAACAATATGGCTTTCCATCATGGGTAGAAGTTGATGTTCATCAAATGCGTGGATTATTTAAGTCCCCACCAGATCGCAGTGAGTTAGGAACGGATATAAATGAACAATTGGTTGTTGAGTTATATTCAAAGTAAGCAAATTTAAGGTTTTTTAATGCAAACTTTTCTCGCAGAATTAATCAAACCCCATATTGTTGATGTTACACCTCTAGATAATAATACTGCCCGTATTGTAATTGAGCCTCTTGAAAGAGGATTCGGACATACCCTTGGTAACGCGTTGAGAAGAGTCCTTCTTTCAACTATACCGGGTTGTGCTGTTACAAATGTCATTATTGAGGGCGTTTTGCATGAGTATTCTACTATAGAAGGTGTTCAAGAGGATGTTATAGACATATTGCTAAATTTGAAAAACTTGTCAATCAAAATCCTAACCGGAAATTTCGCTGTATTAAATTTGTCAAAAAATGGACCCGGGGTAGTTACAGCGTCTGATATACAATTAACTCATGATGTTGAAATTACAAATCCGAATCTTGTAATAGCAAATCTAACCTCCAGCGGAAAGTTAAACATTGTTTTAAATGTTGAAAAAGGAAGAGGTTATCAGCCTGTTGCACAGAGAATGATGAATTTGAATGGTGATTTACCTGTGGGTACTTTACACATAGATGCTTCATTTAGTCCTATTAAAAAAGTTTCTTATGTTGTCGAATCTGCACGTGTTGAACAGAGGACTGATTTAGATAAATTGATAATTGAGTTGGAAACGAATGGGACAATTGATCCACAAGAAGCAATTAGTTTGTCTGCTTCAATACTAAAAGACCACTTATCAGTTTTCTTCGATTTTGCTAGCGAACATGGAACTTTCCCTGTAGCACCTGTAAAGCAAACGTACGATCCTCTTTTACTTAGACCAGTAGATGACTTGGAGTTAACCGTTCGATCGGCTAATTGTCTAAAGGCTGAGAATATATTTTACATCGGTGATTTAATTCAACGAAATGAGGTTGATTTATTGAAAACACCTAACTTAGGTAAAAAGTCTCTTACTGAAATTAAAGATGTGTTAGCAACCAAAGGCTTATCGTTGGGAATGAGGTTAGATAACTGGCCACCGGATAATCTTAAGAAAGATTAATTCCCTCTTCTCGTTAAAATTATACATTTGGAATAAGAATATGCGTC
>CAIXIN010000088.1 GCA_903919545.1 uncultured bacterium
CTTTAGGATCACAGATCCAAGGCATCCTAGGATGTGGATTCATGTCTAGTTTTGAATGGATCATCGATCTAGATAAACAGACCTGGTGGATGAAGATATAAACGGTAAGCAAGAGCTTACCGTTTTTTTATTCTAAAACATATTTCATTTGTCAATTGACGATTGACAACAAATCCTTTCTGATTAGGTATGATGTTGTCGACACAAAGGATGAGTTCAGCAAAACAACTCAACACTAAATTAAAAGAGACTGGTTAATACCAGTATCATCCTGAGGGTATGGATAAAACCATACCAAAAAGTCAAAATGAACAGGGTCCGCCAGGAAAGGCCTTTGTATGACGGATCTTGTTCATCTTTATTAAAGAAAGGGGTAACCCTTGAATAATATGTATCCCAATGATGCAGGAGCAGTAAACACAGTGGTTCATCCACCACCGATGTAGAAAGAGAGAACAAAATGACCTTCAAAAACGCCATCAACACACAAATAACCACCACACAAAACGGAATGATTGCCTATGTAGGATCGGCAAGATTCTCAGTCGATCTATTCTATAAGATCGGTGCTTCACGCCGTAAGGATATCCTTCCTGATTTCATCAAAGCCTATGTCGAAAACCCAGAGCTGGCACTCAGAATTGTCGCTTGGGCCAGAGACATTAGAAAAGGCTCTGGTGAAAGATCGACCTTTAGATCGATCCTAAAGTATCTTGAACTTAATCAAGCTAAAGATGCCCTCAAGCTCATGAAAATGGTGCCTGAGTTAGGACGATGGGACGATCTACTGGTGTTTGAAACACCAGCAATGAAAGCTAAGGCTTTCACCCTTATCCATGAAGCCCTAAAAGCCAACAACGGTTTAGCGGCTAAATGGATGCCTAGACAAGGCAAAACAGCCAATGACCTAAGAAAGCACTTCGGTTTAAGCCCAAAGGAATACCGCCAATGGTTGGTATCCTTGACCTCTGTGGTTGAAACCAAGATGGCTTCTAATCAATGGGATTCCATTGATTATAATAAGGTCCCATCCTTAGCGATAAGTCGCTATAAAAAAGCATTTAACCGTCATGGGGAAAGCTTTATGACTTACGTTCAAAACTTGGCAACTGGTAAAAAAGGTGCTAAGGTAAACGCCACAGCCGTTTATCCTTATGATGTCCTTAAGGGAAGACTCTCTTACCAACAAAGTTATGACAAAACTGAGTTGGATTTGATCGAAGCTCAATGGAAGGCATTACCTAACTATGTTGGGTCCAATAATGTCTTACCTTTGGTGGATGTCAGTGGGTCAATGGGCTGCAATATTGGAAGCAGTTTAACTGCCCAAGATATTGCGGTGAGCTTGGGTCTATACTTCGCAGATAAGAACCAGGGAGCCTTCAAAGACTGCTTCCTGACCTTCAGCGAAGAACCTGAACTGTTGAACCTTACAGGGTCGATCAATCAAAAGATTGATCAGATGAACGGATCAAGATGGGGTATGAACACAGACCTCAATAAGGCCTTCGACTTGATCCTGAGAACCGCCATCAACGGTAAGGTCCTCCTGTCCGAGATGCCTTCTACACTGATCATCTTCAGCGATATGCAGTTTGATCGCTGTGCGGACTTGACAGGCTATGAGATGATCAAGGCTCAATACAGTACCAGTGGGTACACTTGCCCAAGGATCGTCTTCTGGAACCTCAATGCCTACAGCAATGTTCCTGTCCAGTTCAATGAGGATGGCGTTGCCTTGGTGTCAGGCTACAGTCCAGCCTTGGCAGAAGCCATGTTGGGTGGGGATCTCAGCAACTTCACCCCCTTGTCCATCATGATGAAGAAGATCATGGACGATCGTTATAACCCAGATGCTTATCAATAAGCTCTGGGTTTTTTAGTGTTTCCTTGCTTTTTGAAAAAGTCATTATATACTCCTTATAGACAGTTTCAACGGATGATTTCCACAAACCAAAACTGAGGATCTTTGATTCTGAAAAGAATCCAAACTAACCGATTTTAGACGGGAATCAGCTGCAAGCCTCATCCTGTTACGTCACTGTAAGTAACTGTCAATTGTAACTGATTCCCAGATTTTCATTAAGAAAGGACCCTTATGACCTTTAAAAACGCTATTATGTCTCAAACCACAACGACCACCAACGGGATGGTCGCTTTTATTCAAAGCAATAATGCCTGTGTTGATCTCTTCTATAAAATAGGTGCAAGTAGAGGAAAGAATATCATTCCTGACTTTATAAAGGCCTATGTTGAAAATCCTGATTTAGCACTTCGTATCGTACTTTGGGCAAGGGATGCTCGTCAAGGTGCAGGCGAAAGAGAACTCTTTCATCAGGTTTTAAACTATCTTGAAATCAATCAACCAAAAGATGCTTTAAGACTCATGAAGAAGATTCCTGAATTAGGTCGTTATGATGACTTGTTGGTTTTTAATGAACAAGAAACCCAAGCTGAAGCCTTCTCAATAATTAAAAAAGCTCTTGAAGATGGACAAGGTCTTGCAGCTAAATGGATGCCTAGAAAAGGTATTCTTGCTCAAAAGCTAAGAAAATATATGAACTTAAGTTCCAAAGACTATCGTCATCTTTTAGTTGGATTAACTCATATCGTTGAACAACAGATGTGTAAAAATGAATGGGATTCGATTGATTTTAGTACCGTTCCTTCATTAGCTCATGCTCGTTATAGAAGGGCTTTTTCAATCAATACCCCTTCCTATAAGACTTATATTGAAAAACTGGTTAAGAAGGATCCTAGTGTTAAGATTAATGCTGGGGCTGTTTATCCATATGATGTCTTAAAATCGAAAATTATAGGAAATACTCCTCTTAATAAACTTGAACTTGATGCCTTAGAACAGCAATGGGCTGCCCTACCTAATTATGTTGGGGATGCTAAAATTCTACCACTAGTAGATGTCAGTGGTTCTATGCAATGTCATCTTGCTTCTACATCTAGACTAACTGCTCTAGATGTCGCTGTCAGTTTAGGTCTTTATTTCGCAGATAAGAATACCGGTTCATTTAAAGATTGTATTCTAACCTTTTCTATGGAACCACAACTAATTAATCTTACTGGAAGTATCGTACAGAAAATCGATCAATTGGTTAAATCACATTGGGGAATGAACACAAATTTGAATAATGCTTTTCAAGTGATACTTAAAACCGCAATCAACAATCAAGTAAAGACTGAAGAAATGCCTCAGGTCTTAATGATTATTAGTGATATGCAGTTTGATTACTGTGTTGATTTTAGCTCAATGGCTATGATCAAAGAACTTTATGCTTCAGCAGGATATGAAGTACCAGCCGTTGTTTTCTGGAACATCAATGCTTATTCAAATGTACCAGTTCAATTCAATGAACAAGGGGTAGCTTTGATTTCAGGCTTTAGTCCTATCATCGCTCAATCCCTATTGAAACTAGACCTTAGAACCATCTCTCCAGAAAAGGTAATGCTAGAAACAGTAATGAAGGATCGTTATGATCCTTCATTAAGTTAAAGAATGATCTGAATAGAAGGATCACAATGCGCGGTAAACCACTGCGCATTTTCTGTTGTTGTGATATATTTAATTCAACGCAGTATGACATATTGATTAAAATCTAAAGGAAAAACAATGAACAAAGTTAAACCGATTTCGATTGAAAACAGATGGGACATCTTATATGAATCGTATCCAGAAGTATATGATGCTTTCGTATCAGTGCCTAAACATCCTAAGATAATCGATGTTTTAAAAGATCATTTTAAATTTAATGATAAGATCGTTCTTGATATAGGATCAGGATCTGGTGATTCTACCTTTCAATTCTCACCACTCTCAAAAGAAGTCATAGGACTAGAGATCGAAGACAATATGAGATTTATCGCTGAACAGAAACTCAAAGAACTAAAGCTCAATAATGTATCCTTTAGAAAAGGTACAGCTCTTGAGATCAGCTTAGGTGATGAAAGTGTAGATATGTCGCTCGCAATCACCTTGCCTCTATTCATCGAAAGTGAAATTAGAACTTATATAAATGAAGCTATCCGAGTAACCAAAAAAGGTGGTGTCATCATAAACGTAGGGATCGCTCCATTTTGTTATGGTGGTGATTTGGCGGAAGTTATTCTAGGAGAATCTAAAATAACTGAAGAAGATACTGAAGGTGTAGTTGATCGAATCATGAGAGATGAATATGGATTCTCATACTTTGATTTCCAATCCTTATGGAACTATGATTCCGTTGAACATCTCGTCTCAACTTATGGATTTATCTTTGGAAGTAAAGCGATTGACTATATCCAAAAGAATAATCTAAAAGATATCACTTGGACTTATCGAGTTCATTATCTCGTTAAGTAAGCTTACTCATTAAAACTTGATTCTAAATATAATTCTATTTTCTGTCCCAACCATGGTGTATTGACGTTCTTCTGAATCTTGATAATCAGTAATAAAAGGTTGGATTCCTAAATTATCTTTTTCATATAAACTTATGAATTCATCAAGTTCACTTTCTATGTAGGATTCTATTTCTTCTTTGGATCCACTAAAATCATAGGATGTATGTTCTTCACCTTCATTAACAGTTATGATTTTTTCTACGCTTACTTTCATGTTTCCCTCCCTGGATGTTAATCTCATCATAGACGGATTATTCTTAATAAACAATTCTTATTTTCTCTTATTAATCTTTCCAAATGCTTTTGCTGCGATTGAGGTTGCGACGATGACTGCTGCGACTTCAGCTGCGTTGGCTTTGGTTCTTTCCCCATGAGTTACTTTCTTTACAGTTTTGTTTGCTACCACAAACGCTAATACAAAATAAGCTACAACCATCGCTACGAATAGTAGTTGATATGGTAGATACATTGCTGCTATTTCAGCTTGTGTTGGATTTGAATTAATTATCGGTTGTTCAAAACTATTCAATATTAAACCAAGAGAGATCATATTCTTTCTCCTTTCAAGAGTTTTTACTATTACTGCCTAATTTCCTTCATAGAACTCAATCAATCCAGAAGATCGATCAGGATGTCTTAGTTTCTTTAAAGCTTTGGCTTCGATTTGACGTATTCTTTCTCGTGTTAAACCTAAGATGGTTCCTACCTCATCTAAGGTTCTAATTTTCCCATCAGCTAAACCAAAGCGTAACTGTAAGATACGCTCTTCTTTATCACTGAGTGTTTTTAAGACCTTGGTGATCTGAAGGGATAGTTCTCGATTATTGGTGTATTCATCGGGTCTTATGGATTGTTTATCTTCGACGAAATCTTCTAATCGACTATCCCTCTCATCCCCAAGTGGCGTCTCCAGTGAGACTGGGATGATTTCAGCTCTTAAGGTATCTTCAATATCTTGAGCTGAATATTTATTCTTTAGGATGGTTTCTTCATTAAGCGCTTTGACTTTAGAAGAATGAACTGTATTTCCACGAAGATCTTCATCGATGAGTTGATTGATCCCTATGTTTAAAGCGATGGCTATTTCTTCGTAAGTTGCTGATCTTTCATAGTATTGGTTAAGAGCTCCCATAGCTTTTCTGATCTTAAAAAGATCTTCACTTACGTGGACTGGTAATCTTATCGTTCTTGAGGTATCTGCGATAGAGCGTGTAATGGCTTGTCTAATCCACCATGTCGCATAGGTTGAGAATTTGCATCCCTTATCACTGTCGAATTTTTCTGCGGCTTTGATTAAACCGAGATTCCCTTCTTGAATAAGATCTAATAAAGGTAAGCCAAACTTCGTATATTTCTTAGCGATGGATACCACCAATCTAAGATTGGCTGAAACCAAATCATTCTTCGCTTGAAGACCTTTGTCTATGATCTTTTGAAGGTCACTCAGTTCTAAGGAGGCTGAAACAGAGATCTGATATTCGCAATCTTTTAGGATCTCATCTTGAGAGATCTTTGCGTTTTTAGAATCAAGAATACTTTTCGCTAAACTAATTTCTTCTTCATAACTTAATAAAGCTATGGTTCCGATTTGAGTCAAATATTGCTTAACCGA
>CAIXIN010000089.1 GCA_903919545.1 uncultured bacterium
AGAAAAGAACTACATCAAAGATGGCGATGAGAATCTTCAAGCGGATGATATCCGTGAAGGTTTGACCGCAATCATCTCCGTTAAGCATCCTGATCCTCAATATGAAGGACAAACCAAGACTAGGCTAGGCAACGCTGAAGTCAAAAAGGTCGTCTCTGATACTTTTGGGCCTTTGTTTGAGAGATATCTCTATGAGAATCCGCTTCAAACCAAGATCATTTTAGAAAAAGTCATGATGGCTGCGAATGCGCGCATCGCTGCTAGAAAAGCCAAAGAACTTACACGAAGAAAAGGTGCTTTAGATTTTGCGTCCTTACCAGGTAAATTAGCGGATTGCTCAAATCGCAATCCTGAACTATGCGAGATCTATCTCGTCGAAGGTGATTCTGCCGGCGGATCAGCGAAATCAGGTCGTAATCGTGAATTCCAAGCGATCTTGCCTTTACGAGGTAAGGTCATCAACGTTGAGAAAGCACGCTTAACTAAAGTCTATGACAACAATGAAATCAGAACCATGTTTACAGCCTTTGGTTGTGGATTTGGGGAAGAACTCGATCTAGATAAACTACGCTACCATAAGATCGTCATCATGACCGATGCTGACGTCGATGGTGCTCATATTAGAACCTTGCTTTTAACTTTTTTCTATCGCTTCTTAAGAGAAGTCATTGAAGGAGGCTATATCTATTTCGCTCAACCTCCACTGTATCGTATCTCTAAAAATAAGGTCGATAAATATGCCTATAGTGATGCGGAACTGGAAATCTTGAAGAAAGAATTCGGCGATAAATACAGTATCCAACGATATAAAGGTCTAGGGGAAATGGATGCCCAACAGTTATGGGAAACTACCATGGATCCAGCCCATCGTATCTTAAACCAAGTCACCATCGAAAATGCGATGGAATCTGATATGGTTTTCGATATGTTGATGGGTGATGAAGTAGAACCTCGACGTAATTTCATCGTCGATAATGCTCATTTCGTTAAGAATTTGGACATCTAGGAGGAAACCATGACTGAACAACACGATAAGATCAGACAAGTCAATATTTCTTCAGAGATGAAGGCTTCTTTCTTAGACTACGCCATGAGCGTTATTGTAGCGCGTGCTTTACCAGATGTAAGAGATGGATTAAAACCAGTTCATCGTAGAATACTCTACGCGATGAATGATTTAGGCATCACATCTGAACAACCTCATAAAAAATCAGCCCGTATCGCCGGTGAAGTCATCGGTAAGTACCATCCTCATGGGGAAGGTTCTGTCTATGATGCGATGGTTCGTATGGCTCAAGATTTCTCATACAGATATATGTTGGTGGATGGCCATGGAAACTTCGGCAACATCGACGGAGACAGTGCAGCGGCTATGCGTTATACCGAAGCTAGAATGTCTAAGATCGCTATGGAAATGGTTAGAGACATCAAAAAAGATACGATCGATTTCGTTGATAACTACGATGGGGAAGAAAAAGAACCTGTCGTTATGCCTTCTCGTTTTCCTAATCTCTTGGTCAATGGATCCACAGGGATCGCTGTTGGGATGGCTACGAATATTCCTCCGCATAACTTAGGTGAAGTCATAGACGCCACCATTGCGATCATGGATAACCCAGACATTACGATCATGGAACTTATGGAAAGTTATATCTCAGGACCTGATTTTCCTACAGGAGCCCTTATTTTAGGTCGATCAGGCATCAAATCTGCCTTTGAGACAGGACGAGGATCAGTCATGGTCAGATCTCGTGTAGAGACTGAAGAAATGTCCAACGGGAAACATGTGTTGATCGTCACCGAGATCCCTTATCAAGTCAATAAATCTGAACTTATAAAGAAGATCGCTGTATTAGCGACAGAAAAAGAAATCGAAGGCATCACCGATCTAAGAGATGAATCTTCTGAACGAGGCGGTATCCGTATTGTCATCGAACTTAGAAAAGATGTCCAAAGCGAAGTCGTCCTCAATCAGTTGTTTAGAATGACAGCTCTTCAGACTTCGTTTGGGGTCAATATGTTGGCCTTGGTCAACAATAATCCTAAACAATTGTCATTGAAGGAAATGCTTCAACACTATATCGATCATCAAGAAGTGGTGATCCGTCGACGTACTGAATATGATTTGATGAAAGCCAAAGAAAGAGCCCACATCTTAGAGGGCTTACGTATCGCTTTAGATAACATCGATCGTATCATTACCCTTATTCGTGGATCTAAAAACGATGAGGAAGCAACCAACGGTTTAATGAGCGAATTCCTTTTAACGGAAATCCAAGCGAAAGCCATTCTAGAAATGCGTCTACGTCGTTTAGTAGGTTTAGAAAGAACTAAGATCGAAGAAGAATACCAAGCTTTGGTTTTATCCATTGCGGACTTCATCGATATCCTCTCCAATCATCCTCGTTTGGTTGGGATCATTAGAACAGAATTGACTGAAATCAAAGAACGATTTAACGATCCAAGAAGATCTGAGATCGTTGAAGCAGATACAGACATCGAAGATGAGGATCTCATTCCTCGTGAAGACATCATCATGACGATGACCATCAATGGTTATATTAAACGGACTCCTGTCGATACCTATCGTACCCAGAATCGTGGTGGAAAAGGCATCAAAGGCATGACAGTCAACGAAGAAGATGTGGTCGATCAGTTCTTGACCATGTCGACCCATGATCAATTGATGTTGTTTACCAACTTCGGTAAGGTCTATCGTATCAAAGGCTACCGTGTTCCTTCAGCCAGCCGTATCGCAAAAGGATTACCAGTTCAAAATCTCTTGAACCTAGATAAAGATGAGAAAGTTAAGGCTTTGGTTGCGTTGACTCCTGAACATGATGGGAAATACCTCTTCTTCGTTACGAAGAAAGGTCTCGTTAAGCGTGTCGCCGCAGAAGAGTTCGATTCGATTCGTCAATCTGGAAAGATTGCGATCGGTTTGAATGATAACGATGAATTGATTGCAGTCAAAGCTACCAGTGGTAGTGATGAGATCATCATCGCTGGATCCAACGGGAAAGCTGTTCGCTTCAACGAAGGTGATGTGCGTCCTATGGGCCGTAACGCAGCTGGGGTCAAAGGCTTCAATGCTGATGGCAGCGATGTCGTAGGTATGGCCACTGATAAAGAAGGTATGTTTATCTTATCAGTCACTAAGAATGGTTATGGGAAGAAAACGACCTTAACCGATTATCGTTTAACCAATCGTGGTGCCAAAGGCGTTAAAACCATCAACATCACTGATAAGAATGGCCCATTGGTCGTCGTAAAAGCCGTCGTTGGGGATGAAGATCTCTTGATGGTTACAGATACGGGAACCATTATTCGTATCTCCTTGGATAATGTTGGCGTCTATGGACGTGATACCCAAGGTGTGCGTATGATCAGTGTAAATGAAGGTAGTAGTTTATCCATGGCTGCTGTTGTAGACAAAGAAATCATTGAAGACGGTGAATAAACCGTCTTTTTTTATGAGTTATAAATAAAAAAAGGGTACAATATATCTATGTATGAAATAGAGTTACATTCATTCTTGATTATCGCAGAGGCTATTATAGGGATGTATGTCATCACTTTTTCGATCGTCTACTATGTTCGTCGACACCCTATGCATCTTATGATGTTGTTCTCTTTAATTTTTAGTGCGATTTCACTGAGCATGATTCATGATTCGATCAATGGCCCAAGCCGTGAAATCGTTCTGATTTATAATTTATTCTTTATGCTTTCGATCATGATGGTCATTGCAGGACTGAGGACTTACTTTAAACAAAAACCATTCTCTGTACGTTTCGTGGCGTATTTCATCTTCGGTAGTCTTTTATACTTTTTATTCATCTATATCTACCCTTCTTATTTTTATCGGGTAATTACGAGTTCAGGCACGATGATCATATTTATAATTGATGGTTTGTATAAAACACGAAGTACAATCAAAAATGAAAGCAAGAAGATTCAGGTAACAATAATTGTGTCGTTCATTATATTGGTAGCTTTCTTCCTATTGAGAATTATTTTTGCTTATCTATCGCCTAATCAAAATGACTTAACGAGCAATATGAGCACAACGGCTTTTACCACGGGCTTCTTTATGATCTTCGTCTATAACTTCTGGTTGATGGGTTTTGTCTTACTTGAATCCAATTCAGAGATCAGATCGTTAAGTAGAAACACGCGCAAAATGACAGATTTAGCGATGTTGGACCCATTAACGAAACAATTCAATCGACATCGTTTAGAGATGGATATGGATGAGTATCTTGAAGTGGGACAACGTCAAGAAGCGGTAGCGTCTTTATTATTAATGGATCTTGATTATTTTAAAGAAATTAATGACAAACATGGACATGATGTAGGAGATCGTATCATCGTCATGGCTTCTCAGCTCATTTCATCGAGTTTACGTAGTGGAGATCAATTGTATCGTTGGGGAGGCGATGAGTTCCTTGTTTTGACCATGAACACGGATGTGGATGGGGCAGGACGTTTAGCTCAACGTATATTAGAAAAATTCAAAAACACGGATTTTCCTATAATAAAAACACAAACTCTAAGTATCGGTTGTGCTCAACACTTTCCTTATGAACCAAAAGAAGCTTGGTTTAAGCGTGTAGATTTGGCTTTGTATAAAGCGAAACAATTAGGTCGAAATCGTAGTGAATCCTGGGATAATTCCGAGAATTTACCTTCAACGATGAATAAAAAAAGATGGGAAGATCTCTTTGAGAGTGGCAACGAAATGATCGATACCCAACACAAAGGACTTCTAGATTTGAGTAATGAGCTTTATGAGAGTCTAGGTTCTGGTAATTCTACTGAGAATGTGGAGGGTATTTTAGATCGAGTCAGTGAAGATCTTAAATCACATTTCACCTATGAATCCAATTTAATGAAGAAGATGGGCTTTCCTTTGTATGAGGAACACTTAGAAATACACAAACAATTATTGATCGATTATGATGTCTTGCGCTTACAGTTAAAAATTGGGCGGCTTAGTCTAGGAAGTTTCTTTAACTTTGTGAGTGAGAGTTTTATTGAAGGACATATTCTAAAAGAAGATATGAAGTTCTTTGACTATATGAAATCTCATAAGAGCTGACTTGACAGGGGTGCTTTCCCTCTCTACAATAAAGGCATAAACCAACAGGGGAATTAAAAGGCTTGTTTCATGTAGAGAAATACCGTCGTGGTGAAAGGTATAGACTCATCCTTATTTCCACCCCTGAGTGAAACCAATCCTTTCCGGGTAAGACCGTTATCTCTATCGAGTGGAATGTTTCACGTGAAACGTTCAACAAGGGTGGCAACACGATCTTCGTCCCTTACAGGACTTTTTTTATTTTAAGGAGGAAAAAAGATGCTGGACATCAATGTAGTGCGTAAGAATCCTGATTTGGTCAAAGAAAACATGCGTAAGAAGTTTCAAGACCACAAATTGAATTTGGTCGATGAAGTGGTGGCGTTAGACACCCAATATCGGCAAACCAAAACTAAAGCCGATGATCTACGAGCCCAAAGAAATGCGCTCAGTAAGAAGATCGGTGTTTTGATGGGCCAAGGCAACAAAGCAGAAGCTGAAAGCGTTAAAGCACAAGTAGCTTCAATGGCTCAAGAGTTGGCTGATCTAGAAGCCAGTGAAGAACCTTTACTAGATCAAATCAAACAAAGAATGATGAGTATTCCGAATTTGATCGATCCAACAGTTCCTTTAGGTAAAGATGATTCAGAAAACGTAGAACGTTATCGTGTCGGAGAAGCAGCTTTAAAATCTTTTGATATCCCATACCATGTGGAAATCATGGAAAAGCTCGCAGGAATCGATTTGGATGCAGCACGTAAGGTCGCAGGCAATGGATTTTATTATCTGATCGGTGATGTAGCGCGATTACACTCGGCGATTTTAAGTTTCGCACGTGATTTTATGATCGATAAAGGCTTTACCTATGTCATCCCACCTTTTATGATCCGTTCAGAAGTCGTTACCGGAGTCATGAGCTTCACTGAAATGGAAAACATGATGTATAAGATCGAAGGAGAAGACCTTTATTTGGTAGGTACCTCTGAACATTCGATGATCGGGAAATTCATTGATTCGATCATTGAAGAAGATCAACTGCCTTACACCTATACCTCCTATTCGCCTTGTTTCCGTAAAGAAGTAGGCGCACATGGGATCGAAGAACGTGGTGCTTATCGTGTTCATCAATTTGAGAAACAAGAAATGATCGTGGTATGTAAACCGGAAGATAGCCAGAAATGGTTTGAATTCTTGTATAAGACCACCGTTGAGTTCTTTAGAAGTATGGATATTCCAGTAAGAGTATTGGAGTGTTGTTCAGGAGATTTGGCGGACCTTAAGAGTAAATCGGTCGATGTCGAGGCGTGGAGCCCACGTCAACAGAAGTATTTTGAAGTCGGAAGCTGTTCTAATTTAACGGATGCTCAAGCACGTCGTCTACAGATCCGCGTGGCAGGTAAAGAAGGCAAATACTTCGCTCATACCTTAAACAATACCGTCGTAGCGCCTCCTCGTATGTTGATTGCTTTCTTAGAAAACAATCTCAATGAAGATGGATCGATCAATATCCCTGTCTTATTACGCCCATTTATGGGTGGTAAGACGATATTGATCCCTAAGAAATAGTTTCACGTGAAACATAGAGTTTAAATAGAAGACATCATTAAACATTTGAAATTGAACTCAAATTTAAGTATAATAACCATGCTGCCACAATGGAATCCTTCGAACCAGGTCAGGGTCGGAAGACAGCAGCCTTAAGAGGCTCTTTCATGTGTGGCAGCCTTTTATTTAGATGAACGAACACGATAAATACATGCGATTGGCGCTTCTTGAAGCACTAAAAGCCCAAACCAAAGACGAGGTTCCTGTTGGAGCCGTCATCATCAAAGACGGTAAGATTGTGGCTCGTGCCCATAATCGACGGGAATCTACCCAGATCGCAACTGCTCATGCAGAACTTTTAGCGATTGAAAAAGCATGCGCTAAACTAAAATCATGGCGTTTAGAAGGCTGTGTCCTTTATGTAACCTTAGAACCTTGTGCGATGTGTACAGGAGCGAGCCTCTTAGCTCGATTAGATGGGATCGTTTATGGCGCTTTTGACCCCAAAGGCGGCTGTTTAGGAACTGTAACCGACTTAAGCTCGATAAAAGCATTTAATCATACACCTTGGATCATCTCAGGCATCCTAGAAGATGAATGTGGGAGCCTATTAACGAGCTTCTTTAAAAACAAACGAAAACAGGGTTCTCCCCTATAAAAGAGAGTGCCTTTTTGGTATAATATGGAAAGAGAAACAGAAGAGGTTTTATGAGCTATAAAGCATTATACCGTACCTATCGACCCCATTCTTTCGAAACCGTCGTAGGACAAAAACACATCGTTAAAACACTTCAAAATGCGTTAAGTCAGCATAAGGTTTCTCATGCCTATTTGTTTTGTGGACCACGAGGTACAGGGAAGACAACTGTTGCGAAATTAGTCGCAAAATCTGTCAACTGTATAAGCGAAGATAAAGCACCATGTAATGTATGTGATAACTGTATCGAGATCCAACAAGGTAATCATCCAGATGTCATAGAAATCGATGCGGCATCCAATAATGGGGTCGATCAGATCCGCGAATTGATCGAAAAAGTAAAATATGCGCCTTTACAAGCAAGGTTTAAAGTCTACATCATCGATGAAGTCCATATGTTATCTCAAGGCGCTTTTAATGCCTTATTGAAGACTTTAGAAGAACCACCATCACATGTTATCTTCATACTAGCGACCACCGAACCTCATAAAGTATTGCCGACGATTATTTCAAGATGCCAACGCTATGATTTTACGCGCGTAAGTCAAAAAGACATCCAAGGCAGAATCGAAGAAGTCCTAACTAAAGAAAACATCAAATTCGATCATGAAGCGACACGACTCATCAGTCAACTTTCTGATGGAGGTGTTCGTGATGCCTTAAGTATCTTGGAACAGGTCATTGCCTACAGTGAAGACAATCTAACTGCGCAACACGTCAATGACATCTATGGGATCGCAACCACTCAAGATAAACTAAAACTCTTAAAAGCCATTCAAAATCAAGATGTTGGGATATTGATGGAAGAAATAGAATCGATCACACAGAAAAACATCGACATTAGAAGACTCACAAATGATTTAATGGAGCTTCTAAAAGAATCTGTTATATATGCCTACACAAAAGATGCGAAACTACTTATGAAGTTAACGAGCGAAGAAGCCAAAGATCTCAATGAGATCCCTTCTCCAATAGCCCTTAAGATGATCGATGATTTAATGGAAACCACTGAAAAATATCGTTCAGCGTCAGATGTATTGTCTTATTTTGAAATTGGACTATTGAAATTGATTGGTCATCTCAATGCACCAATCTCACAAACCGCTACCTATCAACAAAATCCAATCAAGAATGAGAAACAGAAAGCTGTTAAAGTTGAAAAAGAAATCAAGGTTGAACCTTTGATCATCGAGAAACCAATTCAAAAAGAACCTGAATTGGTTATTGAGAAAGAAATCATTGTTGAGAAACCAACTGTTATTGAACCTCAAAAAGAAGAAGTAAAAATCGTACCTCAAGGTGATGCATTATCGTTTGATCTTAATGTGGAAGAAGTTAAACCAGTCAAGAAACTAAAAAACATCGAATTAAGCGATGATTTTATCCTTCAACTTCTATTAAGTGCTGAAAAACAATTACGACTCAAAGATAGCGAAAACTGGGAAAACGTAAAGAATCATAAAGGAGATACACGCTTTATGAAAGTGGCCAATATGGTGGATGAATCTATCATTCAAGCCAGTGGATCTCAATTCAACCTCATTACTTTCGAAAACAAATTAAAAATTAGCACAGTCAACGAAACCAACAATATCGATGATTTGGCGAAATTGACCAATGAAGTGTTAGGAAGAGTGACTCGTCTATATGCCTTAAGCATCGCTGATTATGAACGCGTACGTAATTTGTTTATCCAATTGCGTAATGAAGGAAAACTACCTGATAAACAAAGTCTCGAGTTCTTCCCTAAGAAGACCCCAAAAGCTAAAAAAGAAAATGAGACCCTAATTAAGACTCAAGAATTTTTTGATGGGAATTTAGTGACCATTGGAGAGAGTGAAGACTAATGTATCCTAAAGCGCTTCAAAATGCGATCGAACAGTTACGTAAATTACCTGGTGTAGGTCAAAAAACAGCTGAACGTTATGCCTTTGCCTTACTTAATTATAAACCCGAAGAAATTCAAGACTTTACGAAAAGTATCCTAGAAGCTAAGATGACACTTCATCCATGTCCTGTATGTGGTAACCTCGCTCAAAATGATGTCTGTGACATCTGCGCGGATAAACATCGTGATCCAAGTTTGATCTGTGTGGTCCAAGATGTAAAGGATGTGGCTGCGCTTGAACGAATGGCTGAATATAAAGGGCTCTATCATGTCTTAGGGGGAGTCATCTCGACCCAAAAAGGCATCTTACCGGAAGACATCAATTTAGAAACATTATTACCGCGTTTAACACCTGAGATAAAAGAAGTCATCATCGCCACCAACCCGACTTTGGATGGGGAAACAACAGCACTCTATCTCGCTAAACGTTTAGAAAAACAGAATTGTATCGTCAGTCGTTTAGCTCATGGGATCCCAATGGGAGGCCATGTGGATTACGTCGATGAGATGACACTCATCAAGGCCATGGAAGGCAGAAAGAAAATGAAATGAAAACAGATATCGAAATTGCTCAGTCTATTCCGATGGAAGCTATTGAGATCATCGCCAATAAGGCCAAGATCGACAATAAGTATCTAGAATATTATGGTAAATATAAAGCAAAGATCAATCTTTCCATCAATAATCAATTGGATTCTTTATCGGATGGACATTTGATTTTAGTCACAGCGATGACCCCAACCAAAGCAGGTGAAGGTAAATCAACGACAACTGTTGGCTTAGTCGATGGCTTATCTCGTTTAAATAAGATGACCATTGGTTGTATGCGTGAACCATCCTTAGGACCTGTATTTGGGGTCAAAGGTGGCGCAACAGGTGGTGGTATGGCCCAAGTCGTTCCTATGGAAGACATCAACCTACACTTTACAGGCGATCTTCATGCGGTAACTACGGCTAATAATCTTGTCAGTGCCATCATCGACAATGTCTTATATCAAGGCAATGAACTTAATCTAGATCCTCAACGTATCTTATGGAAACGTGCGATGGATATGAACGATCGTGCTTTAAGAAGCATCCATGTCTCTCAAAACGAACCTAAAGCCATAGAACGAGATGATGGTTTCAACATCACCGTAGCTTCAGAAATCATGGCTGTCTTATGTCTATCCAAAGATCTTGAAGATCTAAAGCTTCGTATCGGAAGAATCATCGTAGCCTTTACGAAAGATGGACAACCTGTCACCATCAATCAACTACGTATCACAGGATCTGTAGTAGCCTTATTAAAAGAAGCCATTAAACCTAATCTCGTTCAAACCTTAGAAAAGAATCCTATGTTTGTCCACGGAGGACCTTTCGCCAATATCGCTCATGGAAGCAATTCCATCATCGCGACCCGTATGGCTTTGAAGTTAGCGGATTTTGTGGTCACAGAAGCAGGCTTTGGGAGCGATCTAGGCGCCCAGAAGTTTATGGACATCACATCCATCAACGGGCAATTCAAACCTTCCGCAGTCGTCTTGGTTGCGACCGTAAGAGCGCTTAAGCTTCATGGGAATGAAGTCTATGAGAATTTAAAAACAGAAAACCTAGAAGCCCTTCATAAAGGACTACCTAATCTAAAGAAACATACCGAGATCTTATCTACGTATGGGGTTCCCTTTGTGGTCGCATTGAATCGTTTCTCTTCAGACACAAAAGCTGAAATCGAAGCAGTCCAACATTGGTGTGATGAACATAAAGTACCTTTCGCCCTTAATGAATCATGGGAATATGGTTCCGCAGGCGCAGAAGCTTTGGCTCATAAGGTCTTAGATCTTATGAATCAACCCAATGGATATCACAGTATCCTTAACCTAAAAGATCCTGTATCGGTGAAGATCGAAACCATCGCTAAAACCATCTATGGGGCAGCTTCCGTAGAGTATAGCGATCTCGCCCTATCTCAACTTCAAGACATCAAACGCTTGAATCTAGAATTCCTGAATGTCTGTATCGCCAAGACCCAATCCTCTATTAGTGATGACCCTAAGCGTTTAGGCGATCCTCGTGGATTTACTTTAAAGATCAGAGAGATCCGTCTATCGGTTGGGGCAGGATTCGCTGTCGCCATCGCAGGACCGATCATGACCATGCCTGGTCTATCTAAAGATCCAGCAGCTTATCATATCGATGTCGATAAACAAGGAAAAATCAGCGGCCTCTTCTAAGCCACTCACCTCACCATGTCTTCCATCGCTTATATCACCGATAAAAAAATGATCGAATTTCACCGTTTGAACGGTAACGACACCATCAACTTTTGGAGACCGTCCAGTTCAAAGCGCTTTACTGACTTTCATCAAGGTGATTTATTGTTTTTCTTAGCGAAAGGTACTGAAAGAGGACCTCAAAAAGAAAAAGGATTAATAGGCTATGGACGTTATAGTCAAGCCATCAAGCTTTCATTTAAACAAATGTGGAATACCTATGGTTTATTGAATGGGTATCCTAATGAAGGAGCCCTCAAAGAAGCTATCCTAAAAGTATCTAAAGAGAAGACCTTAGCCCATCAATTCAGCTGTGTTAAACTCAGTAACATCGTTTTTTTTCAAAGCCCAGTTTATCTTAGTAAACTAGGAGTGCATATCTCATCCAATCTAGAAAGCTATATCTATCTCGATAAGGAAGATAAACAAACTACTGCCAAGATCTTACTTCAAGCCCAAAGCGTAGGCATCGATTCATGGACCTCAGTTGTATCACAGAACGCACCTTCTGATAAAGTCTTCGAAGAAGATCTTATTCGACATATCTTGACCCTTAAGATGAATGGTTTACCTGAACACAATAAGGCTGAAGATCAACGTAAAGCATTAAAAATCTTGACCCTTTATCAAAAAAATCATCCAGAACTTCATTGGTTGGATGATCGTCAGCAAGAACTCTTCGGATTTGAAGGCGAGACCTTGGGAATCACCAGTGTGCTCATCTCCAATAAGACAGATCTTCAAAACAAGCTTCTACTTATTTTAGGTAAAGCACAATATCTCGATAAACAAGCCCAAGATATCGATCACTTCAAAGGAAAAGTCCTTCAGTTTAAGATCTTAAGTGATCAAGAACTCAGCGAAGATTGGGAAAATACATTAAGGTCTTATCACATAGACTTGGTAAGATCTAGTCTTGTGGTGCCGTTGATAGACAACGTTTAATCTTAGAATCACAATCTTTTATATAAGATAACCCAAAGAAGGCCAAGATGTCTCTAAATTCAATCAGGCCTTTTTTTAAATTCTTATAGACCTCATATTCTACTTCATAATCTGTGATCCCATTATACGTATTTTTATCGATACATAATAAACCATAGCGACATTTATAGGCCGTACGGATGGTTTCTAAAGTACCTTGATGGATCAAAGGACTGATGATCCCCATACGAGCCATAAAGAAGGCCACATCTGAACGAGTAAACGCAGTTTCTGGATCGACCTGTTCAAAAGTAACTTCGTCTTTGCCTTTTTTACGAGGGATTTTAAAAGTAAGCTCTACTTGATCAAGATAGGTCCTAATACGACAAGAGATACTACGTTTTTTAAGTTGATGATCTCGATTATCAAAGTAAAAATTGGTTTGACTAAAAGTCTCGCCTGGAAAATTAGCGACCAAGCCGTTGTATTGGGCTTCATTGATCAAGAGTTTATATTCGATTTCGACGTTTTGCTTCATATGACATTCCTTATACACCTATGATACAATAAGAAAGAACCTAAAAGGAAGCCAATATGCGACAATTTACCTTGATCAATAAAGAAGATGAAACCACATTAAAAGTTGTCTCACAGCTTAAAAAAGCGCTTTTAGATAAAGGATGGATAGAGAATCCAAATACTCCTGATGTGGTGATTTCGGTTGGGGGAGATGGAACCTTTCTAAGAGCCATCCATACTTATCAATCTCATTTAAAAAACTGTTTCTTCGTAGGGGTACATACAGGAACACTGGGGTTTTTAACCAATTATGCCTGTGATGAATGGGAGATCTTGATTCAAGATCTTCAAAAAGAATCCAATGCGATCACAGAACTTCCTTTACTCGAGGTCTGTGTCGAAACAGATGGGAACTGTCAAACTGTCTTCGCCATCAACGAAGTACGAGTAGAAAACGTCATACGGACCCAATTGTTGGATGTCTCCATTGATGGAAGACATCTAGAGACCTTTAGAGGCAATGGTTTATGTGTCTCGACTCAAGTGGGTTCAACGGCCTATAATCGATCCTTAGGAGGAGCCATCCTTCATCATGGTTTGACAGGAATGCAACTTACAGAAATCACCGGGATCCATCATCATGCCTATCGTTCATTGGGATCATCATTGATTCTAAGTGCTCAAAGTGCGATCACCTTAGAAAGCGATAATTTCAACGAAGCTATCCTGTGTTATGACTATCTCTCTTTACCTTTAAATAAAAAAACACGGCTAACCGTGGAAACTTCTGAGATCAAAGCGAAACTGATGATTCGCGAAGAAAAGCACTATATCGAACGCTTGAAGAGCCTATTTTAATAGGTTCTTTTTCTTTTAATCGTAGAACTCATCGCAAACAAGACAGCGAGCGCTGGGATATAAGATAAAAGAGAAGAGCCTCCTGCGGATACAAAAGGTAAAGTAATCCCTGTGATGGGCATCAATCCTATGATCATCCCCATGTTTTGGAATTGTTGAAATAGAAGCATACCAACTACCCCTGCGATCAAATATTTCTCACGTCGTTTCTTATAGATCATCGCGATCGAAATGATCTTAAGATCCAATAAAAGTTGAACTAACATTAAGACACTGGCACCTAAAAACCCATAATCTTGAGCGAATACCGCAAAGATGAAGTCATTTTGAGGTTCGATCATATTGATGACGATGGATTGTAGTCCGTGGCCAAATAGACCAGAAGATCCTACTGCTAATAGAGATTGGTAAAGCTGTAAGCCATAAGATGAAATGTATTGCTCAGTCCTAAGCCAACCATAAAGTCGATTCAATCGATAAGAAGCTCCTACCACATTGATCAAAACTTCTTCGAAATTCATGAATAGATAAAGACCTAAGGTCACAGAAACAACCAAGAAGATCGCGGTTCCGACAATCCATTCTTTTCGTATCCCACTAAGCGCCAACATGACAAAGATACCAACACTGATGACAATAGGAATACCTGTATCTGGTTGGGCAACAATCAAAATCAAAGCAGGTAGGGCATATTTAGCGATGTTGATGAAAAGCTTGATGTCATCTTTATAACTGGAAGTAAGTTTATTCTCATTGTGCTCATGAATCAGATTCGCAGATAGAAACAATAATACGATCTTCATGAACTCACTGGGTTGAATCGTTCCTAATCCTGGAATGATAAACCAAGCTGTTGTCCCGTTCACAGGCGCTATAAAAGGAAGATCGATGAAGAATTTATCAACCAATAAGATAAGTAAAAGTGCGAATAAAACCCAATAAGCGGCCTTGATTCCGGTAAATAAACGATCTACTCCTAGAATAACCAAGAACACAAGAATACTGATCGATATAACGATCCAAACGACTTGTTTGATGATTAAATCAAAGCCACTATGCCAGGTTGGAAGTAAAGGCATAGCCCCATAAATGGCTAAAAGACTGAGGGCACTTAGTACGATCAGTAAGAGAATCAGGGTATAGTCAGGATGGAATTTGATTTTATTGGGTCGTTGTAGTTTAGAGGTCATGGGGTACTGTCTTTCGTTGAACAGTTGACACTATAATGTTATCATAGAAAGGAGGTATTCCTATGAGAAGATGGCGTAGTTACATTGAGATCACCGGCTTCCCCCTTAAAGTTATCTTTTTAGCGTCGATTATGTTGGGACTAGGTTCGATGATCCTAAATCCTAATTTTATAACCTTGGTTGGATCTCAAGACACAATAAGTTTAGGTGCTGAAGTGATGAGAACGATTGCATCTTCGATCATCTTGACCTTCCCATTGATTTTCTTGATGCGTACTGTAGATCGACGAGATGATGATCCTATGATCACAGTAGCGGCTTTGATTGCTTACTTTACTTTACACATCGTAACGATGTTTATAAATACTGGTGTTTTAAATTCGGTCATCTTCCGTTCACCTATGGGGCCAATGGATCTAGCGACACTAGGAACCAGTTCTTTTACCTTAGTTAATCCTATTTATACCGGTTTGATTGGGACCTTGTTCGTTTTCTTTACGACACGCTTTGCCTATAAGATCACTCGAGGTCGTTCTGCTTATAGTCTATGGAACTTCGTTGATCGACAAACATCGTTGATTATATGGAGTATTGTTTTCGCTGTATTAGGCGGACTTGTGATGGCGTATACTTGGCCATATTTGGTTCAAGTGATGATGTCGATCTATAACTTTATTGCTCATGATCTTAATAATCCAATAAATCTATCCATTTATGGGATCTTAGATAGACTTACTGATACTCTGGGCCTTAGTCTATGGACACGAAAATTGTTTTGGTTTGGGGAATTAGGGGGTTCTTGGTCAGATGCCTTTGGGGTCTATCATTTAGGCGACGTTGGGATGTGGACAGGACAGATCCAAAGCAGTTTATTTAATTTAGGCAGTGGTAAGCTGATTACTCCTTACTACATCTTAAACATCTTCTGTATGCCTGCCTATTTGATGTCAATCTATCAAACCTATACCGATAAGATGGAAAAGCGTAAGATAAGAGGCTTTATCTTAGTGGCGTGTACTGCTTCGATCTTATTTGGGACAACCCTTCCTATAGAGCTCTTCCTCTTATTTTCTGCACCTTTACTATTTGTCTTTCACTTGGGATATACAGGTGTCTTATATGCCTTATTTGGAGCTCTTAAAATACAAATCGGTTATGCCTATACAGGTAGTGTTATTGGGGCAAGCCCAGGAAGTATCTTTGATCTTTTGATCTATTTACGTAATCCTGCCTTACAGAAATCACTCTTGGTGATCTTATTGGTAGGCTTGGTGAGTGCTTTATTCTATCTCGCGGTGAGTACCTATTACTACCGTAAAGTCGCAGTTAACTTTATCACTGTAAGTGAAAAAGACAGTATGGTTGAAGAGTTGTTGGATTGTTTAGGTGGATTAGAAAATCTTAAGCTCATCAATTCAAGCGTATTTAATCTTACCGTCCAAGTTCATAATCGAGATGTCGTTGATTTCCATAAGATAAAGCATCATTACATCACGCGCATCGTTGAATCCAAAGCAGGGTATGCCTTGACCTATGGGGCATGTAGTCACATCCTATGGATGGATATCCAGCACAGACTCAAAGAATTGTCTTATCAACAAAGTGCCTGAGCACTTTGTTTTGTTAACTGAGGTACCCTATGGAAAAACTAACACCCATGCTTAAACAATACATGGATGTCAAAAAAGAATACCAAGATGCTTTGGTCATGTTTAGACTAGGAGACTTCTATGAGCTCTTTTTTGAAGATGCTAAGATCGCATCTTATGAACTAGATCTTGTATTAACGGGTAGAGCTGCAGGTGAACAAGGAAGAGCTCCGATGTGTGGGGTTCCTTATCATGCAGTATCTTCTTATATTCAAAAGCTGGTCAATAATGGTCATAAAGTAGCCATCGTTGAACAAATGGAAGATCCTGCTTTAGCGGTAGGTTTGGTTAGACGTGATGTGGTCAAAGTCGTTACCCCAGGCACTGTCATGGATGAGATCGAAGATGATAAGATGGTGGTCTCTTTGGCCAGTGTCACTGAATATGGATCTAAGTATTTGATCGTATCTACAGAACTTGCTTCAGGTGAGATGAGATCCTTTACTGTCCTTAAGAATGAGACCCGTTTAAAAGAAGCCCTCATCAAACATCAAGTCAAAGAAGTGGTCCTGTCTTCTAAGGCATCACCTTTATTATTAAAGATCCTAAGAGAAACCAAAGAAACCATCTCCATCTGTGATCAAACAGAGTTTGATCAAAGCTATGCCTCTTTATGTAGAGACATTAGTGATCCTATTCTAATCGAAACCTTTGGTCGTTTATTGAACTATCTTCTTATTACGCAAAAGCGTAGTTTAAGACATCTTCAGCCCATCATCGATGAAGACCAAGATCGTTGTCTATCAATGGATATGTCTACGCTTTTAAATCTAGAATTGGTTGAAAGCTTAAGACAAGGCACTAAAAAAGAATCTTTGTTTGGTTTTCTCGATGAATGTCAAAGTGCCTGTGGAAGTCGTAATCTTAAACGATGGATCATAAGACCTTTATTAGATCTCAAGAAAATAGAGACACGTCAAAATCAAATCGAATACCTCGTAATTAACTTCCTTAAACGAGAAGATTGTCGATCAGCACTTAAACAGACCTATGATGTAGAACGTATCATAGGTAAGATCGCTTATGGTTCAGCGGGACCTCAAGATCTTTTACGTTTGGCCAAGACTTTAAACCAAGTTGAACCCCTCATGGCAAGTTTAGATTCATATCTCTTTGAGAACTATCTAAAAGTTGATCCTTTAAATGACCTTAAGATCTTATTAAACAAGGCCATCGATGATTCAGCCCCTTCTGTACTAAAAGATGGGAATGTCTTTAAGAAGGGCTATAACGAT
>CAIXIN010000090.1 GCA_903919545.1 uncultured bacterium
GAGCACCTTGAATGTAAATAACGTCTTTTTGCATAACCTCTATTATACACCATGAGCGCTTAAGTCTCTATCAGTGCGCTTACTTGATGATGAAACGTAAACGATCTGCAGGGATGATGTCAGAGAAGACTTCGATCACATTATTATTTTGATCTTTAGTCGATCCTGTGATCAATCCTCCAGGGGATCCTTTTCTTAAGTCAAAGAGATCTGCTTGTTTCTGATTAAGTAAGACAGCACTTAGATTCTTCTCTACCGATGAAGCGATACATCCGCTTTCTTTGAGTAGTTGAGGATAAATAGACTTACCGATAAGCGTCTTTTCATCAAGTTGATTGAAATAGACATAAGGATAGTAGGCATCCATCCATAAGACAGCTATCCCATCTGCTTTAAATAAACGAATACTATGAATAAGATCTTGGCTTTCTTTAAATCCAAATCTTAGATTCAGCTCTTCATCACTTTTGACGATTTCAATCAAAAGATCATCTAAAGTTGCCTCATACCCTTGATTATGGATCTCATCTAATATAGGGATCATCTTCCCAATCATATGATGGACATTGAAGGTGTGATAAACAAAGACTCCTGTTTTCTTGATGCGTTTGGCGTAGCCTTCTCGAATCAGCTCATTATAGGCTCTTCTTACCATATCTTCAGTAAAGCCATAGGTCTTATTTAAGAACTCATAATCAGGTAAGATGGCCTTATCTTTGAATTCTCCGTTTAGGATGGCTGCCTTAAAATGATTCTTAAGTTGAGTTGGATAAGGAATTGTTAAGGAAGGATCTAGTTTATAGTTCATAGTGCGGTGACCTTGACGCTTAATTGGGTCTTGGATGAAGGAATGATGGCTTTATAATGAGCGATTAAATGTCCTTTCTCATCACGAAAATCTTGACTGATCAGATAGATCAAGCTGTTTTTACTTTGAGATAAAAGTAGAGAATCTTCGATCGTAATACCTTGTATCTCTAAGATGCTTTCTTTTAGGAGATGATGATTGTCTAATAGGGATAATATAAGTTTCTCATCTTCATAGGTGGATTTGATCTTTTTCTCAATCAACCATTCATCGGTGAATATTAGGTCTTGAGAAGAAGTATGAATTCTTTTTAATCTAAACAGCTCTTTTGTGTTAAATGAGCCCACCATTAAAGAAAGCTCATCTTGAGAAGATATGACTTCTTTTAGGATAAACGAGGATTCTATCGATTCATTCTTCGTTTGGGTATATGAATGAGGATCCATCAATAAATGAGGATAACCTTGACCTTGTTTAACGAAATGACCTTGGCCTTGTCTTTGATCGATAAGGCTCCTACTTGATAAGTCAAAAAATGCTCTTCTTACGACAGTACGAGAGATATTAAAGGTTCTTCCGATTTGATCTTCTGAAGGTAAAAGCTCACCTTTTTTTAAGGTTCCATTTAATATTGCGCTTTCGATACAAGCGCTCAATTGACGATGTATCGGTGTTTTTAGGGTCTTGTCTATGTGTAGGTAGTACATGGTTTTGAGATAGTGTATCACACTTAAGTGTTGTTTTTCGATATATACGGCTCTTATTCACTATTTTTAGATACATATATTCATATATATGATACACTTTACCATATATGGAGGATTTCTAATGAGAAAACTTAATCGACTGTTTTTTAGTTTTATACTCTTGTTTATTGGATTAACCCCTACGATTGCTTCAGCCTATACAACAGGTGATGGAACTGAAGCCAATCCTTATGTGATCAAAACAGTTCAAGATC
>CAIXIN010000091.1 GCA_903919545.1 uncultured bacterium
AAAATGTATGATGCGTATAAAGCATCGTTTGATCGTATGGGTCTTAACTATAAGATCGTTACCGCAGATACAGGGGTTATGGGAGGTCTTCTCTCTGAAGAATTCCAAGCTGTGACCGATATCGGTGAAGATCGCTTGGTTCTATGCGACACATGTGAATTCGCCTCCAACATCGAAGTCTCCCCTTGTGTGACCCACGATATCCCTTTAGAACCTTTTAAAGATTTAAGCGAACTATATACTCCTAACGTAGGTAAGATCAAAGATCTCGTTGAGAATTATCAGATCTCAGAAGATAAGATGACCAAATCAATGATCTATATGATCGATAAGACAGCAGTATTGGTCATGGTAAGAGCTGATGATGAGATCAATGAAGTCAAACTACAGAAGCTCTTCAGTGCGACCGTAGTTGAACTCGCCAGTGCTGAAGTCGTAGAAAACTTAAGCCACGCTAAGATCGGTTATGCGGGTCCTATCGGGATCAACATCAAGATCGTTGCGGATCATCGCATCAGATCCATGAGTAATTTCTTATTAGGCGCCAATAAAACAGATTATCATTTCCAAAACGTAAATGTGGATCGTGACTTCAAGGTCACTCAATACGCAGACATCAGAAACATCAAACCAAACGATGAATGTCCTAAATGCGGTGGTAAGATCTATTTCAACAATGGGATAGAAATCGGAAATACCTTTAAATTAGGTGATAAATACTCCAAAGCTTTAGGACTAGAATATCTAGACGCAGACAATACGCTTCATCCTGTCATCATGGGTTCCTATGGGATAGGTCCTGGTCGTTGTCTAGCAGCCATCGTTGAACAGAATCATGATGATTTCGGAATCTTATGGCCAAAGGCTCTAGCGCCTTATACCGTAGGCTTAGTCATCATTAACACCAAGATCGAGCTTCAAAACACCACTGGTGAAGACCTTTATCAACAACTCCTTCAAGCAGGTGTCGATGTCTTACTCGATGATCGTGATGAAAGAGCTGGAGTCAAATTCAACGATATGGATCTGATTGGGATTCCTCTAAGAATCACCATTGGGAAAACCCTTGAACAAGGCAAAGTCGAAGTTAAATTCAGAAATGAAAAAGAGATCCAATTGGTCGATCTCGATCAAGTGCTTCCCTTCGTAAAAACTTTCTTAAATAAGTAAAAAGCTGATTCAAATGAATCACATCAAACTGTCAACATCGAATGTTGACAGTTTTTTATTGAAAGGATTATCTTAAATAGGCTGGATATTGTACAGTCATGACTTTAATCTTATATGAAAACTAAATAACCTCAATACTAGATATTCTCTAGATGACTAATTTATCCAAGGATAACTAAGGTCAGGTTGATGAGCAGTTCTTTATCTTTTGGATCGGAAGCTGCGATGAGAATAGCCAATGCTGCAAGTGTCTCATCATTGATTCTCTTGTTACCTATAATAAACAAAGCATTGTTTCTGTCTAGAAAATACAAGAAAATCGTTGATGCGATTCGTTTGTTTCCATCGATGAAGCTATGATTCTTTGTGATCAAATAAAGCAGATTGGCTGCTTTTGATTCTAAAGTCGGATAAAGCTCCTTCCCATCGAATGTTTGATAAATGGTGGATATACTTGAGTTAAAGGATTGATCACGTTCTTTAGCAAAATTATCACTTTTCCCAGAGAATTTGCTACGGTGAATGATATCCATACATTCACTGTAATTGATCTGATAAGTATCATGAATTCCTTCGGGTGTTTCAAATGTCCGATGATCATAATCATCTAAAATTGAAAGACCTCTATTGTAGGCTATCAAAAACTGAAGCAAATCATTACCGCTTAAAGTCAAATCACCATCGATTCTTCGATATGCATCAAGTAATTGAGTAATTTCCGACAGATTTGGGACTTCAAGTTTTTTGTTATTGATGCTATAACCTTTTCTTAAGTACTCTGAAAGTATTAAGTTGGCCCATCTTCTGAATTCAATACCTCTTTCGGACTTAACTCGATAACCCACGGATAAAATCATGTCGATACCATAATGTTCTACAATTCTTTGAACTTGTCGGTCACCTTCAAGTTGAACTGTCGCAAATTTTGCGACAGTTGGAATATGCTTCAATTCTTCTTTCAATGCGTTATTAATATGTTTCCCTATGGTCTTTATATCTCTTTTAAATAAATCCGAGATTTGGTTTCGGTTTAGCCAGATCTCTTCCCCATCAAACTTAACATCTATAGAAACTTCACCATCGGTTGACTTGAAAATAATCACCTCATCATTTTCGAATTTCTTCATACTTAACTCCTAGTAAAATACTTATACAATCCAAACCAAAATTATCCTTAACCATACAAAATGAAAAACCTAGAATCAGTTGATAAGAATTTCTGAAATGTGCCGAAATATCGATTTGAAAGTTAAGGAAAGCTTTAAACCTCATCTCATGCAAAATAAAAAGTCCACTTAATTCAGTGAGCTTTTTGATGCTATAGTGTGTTTTGACCTAACAAAGAACATTCGAAAGAAAACTAATAAACAAGTAAACTTATATTCAAAGCTGAACTAGGAACATTTTTACTTATTATCTCGTTTGATCCTTTTCAGAGGTTTCTTATAAATCCACTGCAGTACAATAGAATTCGTAAAATTTTACTAGGCTTAACTTTATTTACGTTTCTTTTCTTCTAGGATCTCTCTGATGTTTTGAGGAATGACCCAATTCAATAGGACAAGGTATTCACAAACTAAGATAAACAAGATCGATCCCACAAAGATACTTATTTTAACTAAAGTACTTGGATCATAAGGCATCGTGATGAGCATCAAACTTATTGGCAAGGCATATATCCCTATCATTTGAAAGAGTTGAGCTTGATGAAGCCGTTTAGCGGCTATAGGACTTAGTTTAGAGAAATCAACTATGTAGGTCTTTTCTGCCTCATCCATAAGATAGATGTTGCCTTTTTGATTTACCACATGTTTCCATGCGATTCTTTGTCTCATGTTCATATTTGTTTTCTTTCTTCCAAGATGGAGTTTAGTTTGAGTGTAAACGAAGGATTATCATCGATCTTATTATAGATCTTTTGATCTAAGACTGCGTTAGGACCTAAAGAACATAATCCCATACATCCTGTGATTTCAAAATAGAGGATACCATCATCACTTGTACTTCCACTTTTGATGTTGATTAAAGCACATAATGCATCTAGATGGTCTTGGTTTTCTTTATGACATGATCTACAAATCAACAAGCTATGTTTAGCCTTTGCTTTACCTTTGTTTAATGGAGCCCATCCTAAATGTGAGTTAAGTTCACTGTCACTTAATCCAAAGACTTCCTTAATGAACGCTAGTGCTTCTTCAGATACTGATCCATATTTTATTTTTAAGTTGAAGTGAACTCGTTTAGGAGAATGACCTTCGTCTTTCATCGATTGAATGATGTCTTTTAGATCCATATCAGTCTCTTTTAAAGATCCCAATCAACTTCTCAGCACAGACCACAGTCACGATCATCCAACAGGTATACGCAAACAAAGCTGTGGTATTGAGATCGAGTTTAGCGAGATACAATTGATAACCTAAACCTGGTTGGACTTGACCCAATAGCTCCGCCATCACCCCTACTTTGAAACCTAAGGAAACCGCTGTTTGTGTGCTCTCAATCAAATGGGTCTTGATCAAAGGTAAGATGACTTTAACCAATCTATGCATATAGTTTTCTGGAAAAAGCTGTCTTAAGTCATTGTATTCAGGGATCGTTGTTTCAATTGCTGTACTTAAATGACTATAAAGCACTGGGAATAGGATCAGTAAAGTAATAATACTGACTGTCATTTCTCTTGAGAACCAAATCAAAATGATCAAGATATAGGTAATATTAGGGATCGTTTTACTAACTAAAATCAAAGGTCTAAACCATGGTTTTAGTTGTGGATAAGATTCTACCAATAAAGCCATCGTTAACGCAACAATCAAAGCGATCATGGTTCCTATTAGGACCCTTAATAGAGAAGTCGCTAAACTGATATAGAGAACGGATGTTTGTAATTGTTGAAACATCAAAAAGAGGACAGATGAAAACGAAGGTAAAATAATTGCCTTATGAACTAGCAAGGCTGCCCCTTCCCAAATTAATGCATAGAATAACCAGATACTTATTTTTTTCATCGAAGACATTATACCTTATCTAGAGAACCAAAATAAAATGGACTCTTCAAATGAATGTAAGGATTATACAATTTAGGCTTCTGTGAGTTGATCCAATCGTTGATTTCTAAAGTAAAGTATAAGATCGATCCCAACCATAAAGAAGTTCAAGATATAGAAACCAATGACGTAGTTGATCTTTCCACTTAAAAGTTTAGATGTTATACCACAGGCGTATCCAAACAAGATCATACATAAGAAAAATAGACTCTTGCCTTTGGCTGTTTTTGCCTTGTAAGATTTGAGGATCGACATAGGCCAGGATACTCCAAAACTAAGCACCATAAAGACTTCAAACAATTCTGGCATAATCGCCCCTTTCAAGAGACTCATTAAATCTCTTACGATCGATCTCATATCGATACTGATCTCTATTCTTTTGGCTTATGTCTCGAGCTGGTCGAACTCCACTTTCAGTAGAAATAAGACTCATCCCTAGCTTTCTCATGAGCTGATAAGATTTATGATTCTCCGTATCACAAGTCGCTTCTATGGTATCGCATTTCAACACATTGAAACCAAAGGTCAATATTTCTAGTGCGGCTTGAAAAGCGTATCCTTTACCCCAATGAGCTCTATTTAAGATCCATCCTATTTCAGCTTTAGTTCCTTTTAGGCTCAAAGAAACACCGCCAATCAATTGATTAGATTTTTTCTCAATGATCGCAAGACCATATTCATCTCGCGGTTCTTGAAGACTTTTAAAGATCGACAAAGCAATGAATTGTTTAGTTTCAAATAGTGTATTTGGACCCCAAAGCATGTATTTTAAAACATCCTCATCTGTCCCATAAGTATGGACCGCATCACAGTCAGTAAAAGTGTATTCACGTAAAATCAAGTCTTTAGAATGCAGTCTCATATTTACCTCATCTATTTATATGTCTATATCTATTATTGATTGAAATAAGAATGATTTTAAAAAGTAAATTTTCTTTAGTTTATGAGTGAAAAAGGCTTCCTTGTTCATTCATTCTTTTAAATACAGCTACTACAGCAGGATCAAATTGAGCCCCAGAACATTTCTCAACTTCTATCATAGCTTCAGCATGACTAAGTACTTTCTTATAGGTTCTTTCATTGGTCATGGCGTCAAATGAATCAGCCAGAGAAACAATTCTCGCCAGCAAAGGTATTTCTTTATTCTTTAATTTTCGTGGATAACCAGTCCCATCCCAACGCTCATGATGACACAGAACAATCAATCCTACTTGAGAGAATTCACTGACTGAGACTAAAATCCGATAGCCCATTTCAGAATGTTTCTTAAGCAATTCAAATTCTTGATTGGTAAGCGATGTATTACTGTTTAGAATCGATTCATCTATTCCAACTTTACCTATGTCATGCATAAGGCCAGCTAAACGAACTTGATTATTTTCTATGGTATTTAAGTTCATTTCTTGACCAATCCTATAACATAGATCACTTACTCTACGAGAGTGTTCAATTTCTCTAGGATTTTTCTCATAGAGTGTATTCATAATCAGATTGATCATATTGCTCTTTGAACTGGTATGTTCAAAAAGCTTATTGGTATACATTTGATCCTCAGCCGATTTAAAGACAGACTCCATACTCTCCCCTTGTCTTGTTTTTGAACTTGTTCCAAAAGAAATAGAGATTAAACTGCCTTTCTTATTTAAATCCTCGATCATCTTTTTAATGCGTTCAATAATAATATTGACTTCCAACATCTGTGTATTTGGCAAGATAACAACAAATTCATCGCCTCCTAATCGCGCAATAATCTCATCAGCTCTACAGCACTTCTTAATCACTTGAGCTGCTTCAATGAGAATCTTATCACCATGAAGATGACCAAAAGAATCATTGATCAATTTCAATCCATTCACATCACCCATTAGAATAGTCAAAGGATAATTACGAGCTGTGTCTAAACGAACCAACTCTTGTTCGTAAAATCTACGATTATATAAACCAGTAAGTGGATCATGATAACTTATATATTGTATTTCTTCTTCCTTTTTTACCCGTTCTGAGATGTCTATCAGTACGATTTTAAATGTCATTGGTTCAACATCTTTTATCGCTGAAATTTCTAAATGACCCCAAAATGAAAAACCATCCGATCTCATCATTTGAGCTTCCATCTCTACAGGAACCAAGGCATTTATAGAATCTTTCAGTTTACTAAAGTATTCATTTTGAGATTCCTTTTTAATAAACCTAGAAAACCCATTTCTCAAGAGTTTATTCCTTTGAGTTAATAAGAGAGTACAAAACGTAAGATTGGTTTCTATTATGATTCCTTTTTCAGATAATACGACATATCCCACAGGAGCAAATTCATAAAGATCAAAGTACTTTGATTTTGTTTCTTCAAGCTGATTGGAAACTCGAGTAAGTTCATTGTTTTGCATCTCAAGTTCAATTTGATGAACATGAAGTTCATGAATGACTGAGATGATCTCATGAGGTTTCATTTTACTAATGTGTTCAACATCAATAAATTCATCAAGACTTAATTGTTTTTCAGCATTTGCACGAACAGATTCCTGTTTTTTCAAAGATGTTTTTATCGTTTCTTCATTCTTTGTCAACAGAGTACTATTTTTCTTCATTAGGATTGCCTTTTACAGTTTCCAGTTCAAACAATTTCCTAGATAAAAGTTCCGCTTTCTTGCGATCTCGAACATCTCGTATATTACATTGAATTAGTTTACGACTAGAGATTTCGAGGTGATTAAAAGTAAATTCCACAGCAATCAATTCATTTTTTGTACTTTCAAGTTCAAATTCAATATCCTGTATGTTTTTCTTTTTTTGCATTTCACTGAATTTATTCTTGTTTGGAATAATATCCTTAAAAAATCCAATATCCCAGATTTCTTTCTCTAAAAACTGTATTTCAGAATACCCTAGTAATTTGATTAAGAATGGGTTCACTTTTAGTATTTTTCCACTGGTCTTATCTAAAATAAGAATACCTTCATGTGTAGTCTCAAACAATGTACGATAACTAAATTCAGAAACCGCTAATAAATCATTGGTGTATTTAGCTTCGCTGATATCTAAGAAAGAGATAACGGTACCTTCAATGACATTATCTATCGTTCGATATGGTTGAATGATCATACTAAACCATTTTCCTTCGAGAGTTTGAACTTCGATGGTTTTCGGCACTAAGGTTTCTAGAACAGTTTTTACATCGTGGGTCAATTGATTGTAATTCAGTAAATTGGTTACGATATGGGAAATAGGACGTCCTAAGTCACTTGCGATTAGATTGACGATCTTATCTGCTTTGGGGGTAAATCTTAAGATTTTTTGCTGAAGATCTAAGAAAACAGTAGCAATATTTGTTCCTGCAAGAAGATTGTTCATATCATTGTTGACCTGTGATAAGTCATGAAGTTTAATTTGTAGCTCAGAATTTACCGTTGAGAGTTCTTCATTGATCGATTGTAATTCCTCTTTAGAAGTTTCCAGTTCTTCATTCGTCGATTGAAGCTCCTCATTAACAGATTGCATCTCTTCATTCGATGACTTAAGTTCTTCATTTGAAGTTTCTAACTCTTCATTAGAAGTTTGAAGATAGTCTTCTTTAATTTTAAGCTCTATCTTTAGTTGCTGAAGTTGTTTGTCTATATCAACAGGTAAATTAACTTTTGTAGATTCTTGTGTATCAACGGTATCTTGTTCCTTTTGATTATCCAACAAAATGATAAATAAAGGATTATCGTATTCAGAGGTCAACCCTTTCATGATGACCTTAATGGTTAGATTTACTTTGGTAAAGTGACCATTGGTTTTTACGTTGACATCTTCAACTCTAATGGTTTCTCTATTTTCAACGGCTTGATGAAACGCATTAGATAATTCACGTTTCAGACCTTCTCTCGCCATTTTTAAGACATTGTTGATTCCGCTTTCACCTGGATTCAATTCTAAATATAAGCCAGAATGTCCATGTAAGTATAGAATATCTCCTTTTTCATTAACGAGAATACCTATAATGGCACTTTCTTTTAAGATGGCTTGTTCAGCAAGATCTTTTAATGAATACTTTACTTGCTTGCTACTGTCTACTGTTTGTTTAGTCATAACAAAATCGACCTCCCTAGTACTTGGTACTAATTGAGTAAAAGTTTTTGAAATTAAACTTACCTTTTTCTGATATATTTTTATCTTATGTTCAAATATTTTAAACAACTCATCATATTCACCTATTGTTTCAGAAGTACCTAAGAATAGAAAACCTTTTTCATTCAAAGCATAATGAAACATTGGAATAATCTTATTTTGGAGCTCTTTATCAAGATAAATCATAAGATTTCTACAAGAAATTAAGTCTAGATGAGAAAAAGGCGGATCCTTTATGATGGATTGTTCAGAGAAGACGAGCATTTCGCGTATGGTTTCATTGATTTGATAGGTGTCTGCACCTACTCTCAAGGTGAAGAACCTTTCTAAACGTTCAGCAGATACATCTTGAGCGATGCTTCTAGAAAAGATACCAGTTCTAGCGACCGCTATCGCTTTACTATCAATATCTGTTGCAAAAAGCTGTATGTTAAAGTTTTTCTGTAACCTTTCTATTCTTTCTTGAATCAATATGGCGATAGAATATGCTTCTTCACCTGTTGAACAACCAGCACACCAGATACGTATATTGGAACCAGTAGGTTTATTCTCAAACAAGTTAGGAATTATGATTTCTTCGAGCTTCGAAAATGTCTCTTTATCTCTAAAGAAAGATGTAACTCCAATAAGAAAATCCGCAAACAAACATTTTATTTCATTAGGATTTTGTTGTAAGAATTGGACATAATCTGGAAGTGATTCAATTTGATTGACAGCTAGTCTACGTTGAATACGGCGATTGATGGTATTGGGTTTATATTTAGAAAAATCATGACCCGTTTGATTTCTTATAAGAACGAAAATCTTCTTAAGTGAAGTTTCTTCTTTGAGTATATTTGATTGTTCATACTTAAAATCATAGTCATTGGCATGGGTTAGATACGCAATAATTTGTTTTCCCATATCTGCAGGAAGCAATTGATAATCTACTAACCCAGTTGCAATCGCATTAAGAGGCATTCCGTCATACTCAGTGGACTGAGGGGGTTGAACGATAGCCATACCACCTTCACCTTTAATGGCTCTTAATCCTAAGGTACCATCACTTCCAGTTCCTGAAAGTATTACACAGATGGCTTTCTCATGTTGATCATTGGCTAAAGATCTAAAGAAAAAGTCAATAGGCATATTTGTGCCTCTAGAAGTAAAGATTTCAAACAGTTGAAGATATCCGTTTAAGAAAGACATATTACGATTAGGTGGAATAATATACACACAGTTGGGTTCTACTTTCATTCCATCTGTAACTTCAACCACTTCCATTTTTGTATACCTTTTAATGATCTCAGCTAAAATACTTTTATGATCAGGGGCTAAATGTTGAATCAAAACGAAAGCTAAATTAACAGAATTTTGATTTGGAATTCCAGAAAAAAACGCCTCAAAAGCAGCTAATCCACCCGCTGAAGCTCCAATACCTACAATTGGAAAATCTGATGAGTCTACAACTTTATTTATCTTAGAATCGTCTTTTATTTTTACCTCATCAACAATTGAAATTGGATTTTTAATAGGTTTTACTTTTTTTCTATCTTTTCCTGGCATGTTAATCCCCTTATAGAGTTGTCTCTGTGATGAATAAACGACGATCATTGTAATTAAGAGAATCATTAAACTGAAGAAAAACAACTATCTAGTATAGATATTATACAACGGATATATGTTTTTATCACCATATCCTGGATAAACGAAAACAGAATAATCTATTTAAAGAAATTCTAGTTTTATTCAATTGAGTTTATTTTAGTAGGTATTCATTAACTTCAGAAGCGACGCTTTTGCCTTCTTGAATGGCCCATACAACCAAGCTTTGGCCTCTTCTCATATCGCCAGCGGTAAAAACTTTATCTATGTTTGTCTTAAAAGAACCATAATCTGCTTTATAGTTGCTTCTTGGATCTACTTCTAACTTAAGTTCATTTGCGATATGAGCTTCAGGTCCCATAAATCCCATAGCCAATAAGACAAGATCAGCTTTCCAAACTTGTTCACTATGATCTACTTCAACAGGTATAAATCTTCCTTTAGAATCTTTTTCCCACACGACTCTACTCGTATGGACTTCTTTAACTTCTCCTAAGTCATTGGCGATCAATTTCTTCGCACTTATCAGGTATTCTCGTGGATCTTTACCTGTGATCGCAATGGCTTCTTCTTGACCATAATCGACTTTTAACTTCTTAGGCCATTCTGGCCAAGGATTCGTGAGTGGATTACGTTCTTTAGATGGTTCTCCCATGATTTCAAACTGAGTAACACTTAGACAAGATTGTCTTAATGAAGTCGCGACACAATCGGTTCCTGTATCGCCTCCTCCTAAAATGATCACATGTTTACCACTGGCTGAAATCGATGAAACAACTTCTTTATTTAAAAGACGTTTTGTATTCGCTTTTAAGAAATCTACCGCAAAGTAAATCCCTTTCGAAGTAGATCCTTCGATCTCTATACCACGAGCTTTTGTCGCACCACCACATAAGATCACCGCATCATATTCATCCACTAAGGATTTTGAACTGATGTCTTTCCCTACTTCGGTATTTACGATAAAGTGAATCCCTGATCGTCTCATCAGATCGATTCTTCGCTCAACGATGCCTTTATCAAGCTTCATATTAGGAATCCCATACATCAGTAAACCACCCACTCGATCATGTCGTTCGTAGACGGTGACCTCATGACCCAATGCGTTTAAACAAGAAGCTGCGGAAAGCCCAGAAGGACCTGAACCTACGATGGCTACTTTTTTACCGCTAGGTTTGGATGTTTTAGGAAGAACCCAACCTTCTTTAAATGCTTTCTCGATGATTTGATACTCGATACTGCTTATGGCGACAGGATCTAAGATCGAGCCTTCTGTACATGACCCTTCACAAGGTGCAGGACAAACACGAGCAGTAAACTCAGGAAAAGGATTGGTTCTGCTTAATCGACGATAGGCTTGTTCCCACTGATTTTTATATACCAGATCATTCCATTCTGGAATGAGATTATGTAAAGGACAGCCTGCTGTCATACCATTGAGTTGGACCCCTGAACTACAATAAGGGATCCCACAGTTCATACAACGAGCGCCTTGAACTGAAACTTGATCGTCGCTTTGAGGCAAACGAATCTCATTGGCGTCTTTTAAACGATCTAATGGTAATCGTTTAGAAGGATCACTTCTTTTATATTCTAAAAAACCTGTGACTTTACCCATGTGTTTCTCCTTTCAGTTCTGTGCGCTGGCTTCTGATTCTAAAGGTTGAAGACCTAAGCTGGGTTCATTGAAGCTTTCTTTGAACGCAACCATCATGGCTTCATCACCTTGATAACCTAAAGCAGAGGCTTTCTCAATATTTTCTAACATACGACGATAATCTGTAGGAATGATCTTCGTAAAATGAGCCAAGGCTTTATCCCAAGACTTAAGGATCTCTTCACCTTGTGGACTATGGGTCACTTCAACATGTTTCTCGATCATGTGCTTTAAAGCCAATATTTCTTGTTTATCACTTAATGGTCCTACTTCAACCATCGAAGGATTCAAACAGTTTAAATCGAAATCATAAACGTAGGCAATACCACCGCTCATCCCAGCCGCAAAGTTACGTCCTGTTTTACCTAAGATAACGACTTTACCACCGGTCATGTATTCACAGCCATGATCACCTACGCCTTCAACAACAGCCTGTATCCCACTGTTTCTAACACAGAAACGTTCTCCTGCGATCCCATTGATGTAGGCTTCACCTTCGGTTGCCCCATAGAAAGCGACATTACCGATCAGAATGTTATTTTGAGGAATAAAAGTAGATGAAACAGGAGGATAAACGATGATTCTTCCACCTGATAGACCTTTTCCAATATAGTCGTTACAATCTCCTTCGAGCTCTAAAGACATACCTTTAGGGATAAAAGCCCCAAAGCTTTGTCCAGCGGAACCCACAAAGGTAAGATGGATCGTATCTTCAGCCAAGCCTTTTTCCCCATAGCGTTTACTGATCTCAGAACCGATGATGGTCCCTACGACTCGATTGGTGTTGTTGATCTTGAGCTTGGCTCTGATCGGTTTTTGATTCTCTAAAGCAGGTTTACACATCCTAAGCAGTTTCTTCATGTCTAAAGTATCTTCAAGTTTATGATTTTGAGATATGAGATGGACTCGTCCTACTTTCGAATCTACGAAAGGTTGATAAAGGATACTCGAAAGATCAACTTTAGAAGCTTTCCAGTGTTTGATGTTTTCTTTTGATTTTAAACGATCGGTTCTCCCCACCATTTCTTGGATCGTTCTAAAGCCAAGTTTAGCCATGATCTCGCGCATTTCAGCGGCGATAAAACGCATGAAATTCTCAACGTGTTCAGGTTTGCCTTTGAAGTTCTTACGTAAATGTTCATCTTGGGTCGCAACGCCGACTGGACAGGTATTTAAGTTACAGACCCTCATCATCACACAACCTAAGGCAATCAACGGGGTCGTCGCGAAACCAAATTCTTCTGCGCCTAAAAGTGCCGCAATCACCACATCTCTTCCCGTTAATAATTTCCCATCCGTTTCTAAAACGACACGATCACGTAATCGATTTAAAACCAAGGTCTGTTGGGTCTCCGCTAGACCTAATTCCCAAGGTAGACCTGTATTGTAGATACTGGTTCTTGGTGAAGCTCCTGTTCCCCCATCATAACCACTGATCAAGATCACATCGGCTTTGCCTTTGGCGACCCCTGCGGCGATCGTTCCTACGCCTACTTCAGAGACCAGTTTCACATTGATCCTGGCGTCACGATTCGCATTCTTTAGATCATTGATGAGTTGAGCCAAGTCTTCGATCGAATAGATGTCATGATGAGGTGGAGGTGAGATGAGCTCGACTCCAGGAATAGAATGTCTTACTTTAGCGATCGAAGGATAGACCTTACGGGCAGGAAGTTGACCCCCTTCTCCAGGTTTAGCGCCTTGAGCCATTTTGATTTGGATCTCTTGCGCATTCACCAAGTAATGGCTTGTGACCCCAAAACGTCCAGAAGCGACTTGTTTAATGGCTGAGTTCTTACTGTCTCCGCTAGTTTCTAGATTAAAACGAGCACTGTCTTCGCCACCTTCGCCGGTATTGCTTTTTCCACCCAAACGATTCATCGCGATGGCGAGGGTCTCATGGGCTTCTTTGCTTAAAGAACCATAAGACATGGCACCTGTTTTAAATTTCTTGACGATCGAGTCGACAGCTTCTACTTCTTCGATCGGGATCGCATCGCTTCCACTAAAGTTGAAATCTAAAAGCTGTCTTAAGGTAAAGATCTGTTCATTGTTTATCTTAGAACTGAATTCTTTGAATAAACCATAGTTGTTTTCTCGACACGCCCTTTGAAGTAGATAGATGGTTTGAGGATTATACAGATGAAGTTCACCTTCGTCTTTGAGTTGATAAAGACCTCCGACTTCTAAAGTGTCTGTATTTGGATTGTTTTCTTGATAAGCAGAGTCATGTCTTAGTTGATTTTCAAGTGCGATCTCTTCTAGTCCTATGCCTTCTATGCGGGAGGCGGTAAAGGTAAAATACTTCTCGATGACTTCACTGTTAAGACCTACGGCTTCAAAGATCTGAGATCCATGATAACTACGAATGGTAGAGACCCCCATCTTAGAGATGACCTTCATGATGCCTTTTAAAGTGGCTTTGATGTAATGATCTTGAGCTTCTTGAACACTGAGATCTTCTAGTAATCCTTTAGAGACAAGATCCTTTACGCTTTCTAAAGCGATGTAAGGATTGATCGCTGTGATCCCATAACCGATCAACGCACAGAAATGATGGACATCTCTTGGTTCACCGGATTCTAAAACGATCCCTATACTGGTTCTGATTTCGTTTTTGATGAGATGATGATGAAGACCAGAAGATGCCAATAAAGCAGGAATCGCCGCGTGTTTTGAATCGACGCCTCGATCACTGATGACGATTAGATTCGCACCTTCTTCTATGGCTTTATCTGCTTCTATAAAGACTCGATTGAGCGCCTTTTCTAAAGCGATAGCGCCTTCTTTCACCTTATAGAGTAGAGATATCGTCACTGCTTTAAATTGCTCATTATCGAGCTCTTTGATGGTTATAAGCTGATCATTGGTGAGTAAAGGATGATCTAAGAATAAGGAAGTCGTATGAGAAGCATCAGGATCCATAAGACTACCTGAATTACCTAAAAGAACGCTAGAAGATGTAATGATCTCTTCTCTTATCCCATCTATAGGAGGATTGGTGACTTGAGCGAAGAGCTGTTTAAAGTATAGATATAGCATCTGCGGTTTTTCAGAAAGGACCGCTAAAGGAGAATCTGTCCCCATCGATCCTACAGGATCTAATCCATTGATCACCAAAGGAACCATGGTGGTCATGATGTCTTCATAGGTATAGCCAAACGCTTTCTGTTGAGAAAGAAGATCTTTTCTAATGCTTAGATCTAATGGTTTATTTTTACTTAGACTAGAAAGCTTTACGATGTGTTTAGAGATCCATTTTGAATATGGATGAAGTGAAGATACCTGAGTCTTGATTTCTTCATCTGAGATGATACGTTGAGCTGCTGTATCGATAAGAAGCATCTTACCTGGTTCTAGTCTTCCTTTGAATTTGATGTTTTTAGGATCTAGATTTAAGACCCCTACTTCAGAAGCCATGATGACTCGATCATCATGAGTGATCACATAACGTGAAGGTCTTAAGCCATTACGATCCAAGACACCGCCAATCATGACCCCATCAGAAAAACCTATGGCTGCAGGTCCATCCCAAGGTTCCATAATGAAATTGGTGAATTCATAGAAGTCTCGTTTAGTTTGAGATAAAGTCTTATTCTTCTCATAAGGCTCAGGAATCATCATCATGATGGCTTCAGGAAGCGATCTTCCCGTTAGACAAAGGAATTCTAAACTATTGTCAAACATCGCAGAATCACTTCCAGATTCATCGATGATGGGAAAGACCTTACTGATGTCTTTGAATACAGGAGATTGTATTCGTTTCTGTCTGGCTTTCATCCAATTGACATTGCCTCGTATCGTATTGATTTCCCCATTATGAACGATATAGCGATTAGGATGAGCTCTTTCCCAAGACGGAAAAGTATTCGTTGAGAAACGTGAATGGATCATACCTAAAGCGGAGACGAAATCTAGATCGGAAAGATCTAGATAAAAGTCTCTTAATTGCTTAGAGGTCAACATTCCTTTATAAACGACGGTTTTCGAAGATAGACTGGAGATATAAAAAGTCCCGCCTTTGTCTTCACCCAAAGGTCCTATTATTTTTTCAGCTTGTTTACGTATCGTATAGAGAGTTCTTTCAAAATCTAATGGTTCTAAAGAAGGCTCTTTTTCGATAAAGACCTGGATAAAGCGAGGCATAGCGGCTTTAGCGGTATCCCCAGGTACGCTTTTATCGATGGGGACCTCTCTCCAACCTAAGATCTTTTGACCTTCTTCAGAAACGATCTTCTCAAAAAGATCGATTTGTATCTTTCTAAATTCATCATATTTATGGGCAAAGATCATCCCTACCCCATAGTCTCCTGATTTCGGTAAATCAAAACCTAAAACTTGACATTCTCTCTGATAAAACGCATGAGGGATCTGAACCAAGATACCAGCCCCATCCCCTGTATTCTCATCAGCTCCTTGTGCTCCACGATGACTTAAATTCTCTAATACACTTAAGGCATCATCGACGATCTCATGGGATTTAATCCCTTTGATGTTGACCACAAAACCCATCCCACAGGCATCATGTTCATAGCTGGGGTCATATAAACCTTGTTTAACTGGAATATCGGTTCTTTTCATCGGTGTTTCCTCATTCTTGGGTTTATTTTTATAGATTCTACCATACAAACTCTCATCTCTGAAAATCTTTCAAGAAATTATGTAATTTCTTTCTTTAACAATCATAGCACATCATTTCAATTAAGCCAAAAGCTCTAAGAAATCTTCAAGTAGATGATTAAATAGGATAACTGATGTTTTCAAATAGAAACTTTATTAAAGAGTATAAGAAATCCCAATGGAATTCATTGGGATTAGTTACAAAATGATAAATCTAGAAATAATCATTTCAAGAAGATCCATGATTTATACAACATACTTAATGCAAGAATTTAATAGGTTATCGTGTATTTATTTTGAGCAGTTTTTTAAAATTGCTTAGAATATTTTAAGATATCACTGTTCTCAAAACAGCACAGTTCTATTTAGACTTAGATATAAGTCTAAATTATTTCTATGAAAACCCTCAAAGTCAACTTCATTTATACAGTATTCTCAACTTTGTACGAAAATATAGAAACAGTAAACCATTCCTGTTCACTTTCAATTAAGAAAGCATGTTCGGAACAATAGAAACTAAATTTATCAGCAATCTTTCGGGTTTCTAATAATCCATATGAGTTTAAATCACCAACTAATTCATTTTGAAAATTTACATCCATATATTTAAGTAGATAAGGAGCATTTCCACTAACACCTCCACTCCCAATTGGAGAATAATATAAACTTTTTGAACAAATATCGTAACCTAAAAGCTCAAAATGATGATCACAAAATATTTGATTAGTACAAACAATGAGATCACAATTTTCTTTTTTGACATCTATTAGAGTTTTTACATTAATTGCTAAAGCCAAGTTTTTTTGGTTGAATGGGATATTTCTTGCTTCAATTGATTGAGAGTAAAAAAACTTAACAATTGGATGTTTCTTTGAATCTAAATCCCACTCGCCATAATTAGAGCGGAATAAACCACGATATTCAATATCTTCCTTTGATTCGAATTTTAAAATATTCAAATATGTGAATTTTTCCATAGTTATTTTAACCCTAGTATTTCCATGATTATTTCCGCTGCTTTCTCAGTAAGCGCAATATGAATTCGTCTTCTTCCTACATGCATATGAGGTAAAGGCCAGGCACCATGTCCTACTGTAAGATCAGTCATAGTTGCAGAAATATCTACTTTGAAATAATCACATAATTTAATTATCCAATATAAAGTTCGTTCTGAAACTACTGTTTTTGTGGTTTCAAATGTTGTCTTTAATAACTCAACAAGAAATCCTCCTGATGTTGGAGTCATTCCAAACATAGAGATTGCTGTTGACATCATAATTTTATACTGAATATATGGGATTACTATAGCTCCGATACCATAAGCAACTGCTCCACCAATTACAGCTCCTCCAAGTGCATACCAACCCCAATTCTTGGAAATATTCTCATCTTTATTAGTTTTTGCCCACCACCCAGCAATTCCACCAAGTACAACTGCACTTATAATTACAGCTAGAACTACGCTCTCTCCATTTGCATCACTATAAATAATTGGATTGTTTGCACAATAAGCATATAAATTTTGACCAATAAATACTGAATTATTATCAGAAGCACTATCCGCATTTATAAATCTTCCAATCTGTGGATCATAGTATCGGCTTTGAAGGTAATAGTATCCAGTTTCCATATCGAAACGATAGCCTCTGTAACGATATGGATTGGCGATACCTAAGGTAGATGCTAATGAACCTGTTGTAGAAACAATTTCTCCATAGGTTGAATAGGTGTAATTGACGACAATGGTTCCTGCACTATCCACTAACCCAATGATGTCATTTTGTCCGTTACGGATGTAGGTGTATTCATTCCCATTGTAGTTGATCGAGATCAATTGTCCATTAGAATCATAAGTGTAATAGGAATAGACATTTCCTGTCTTCTCATAGGTGACTTTATCCCCATTGAGATGATAAGACGTGGTTGTACTTCCAACAGTCTTGGATGTTCGAATACCAGAATCATTATAAGTATAGCTAATAGTAGGTCCAGCACTCGTTATTGAACTGAGTTGTCTCCCTTTATCCCAATTGAATGTATTCCCATTATAGGTTTTAATATTTCCTATCTCATCATAGGTCATCGTTAATCCATTAAATGAAGTAAGTTGATCTATCCAATTGGTATTCTCATATTCATAAGTATCTGTATCTGTTGGGGTCAAACCATCCACAGAACCTGTGGTATATCCATAGGTCTTCTTCGATAAGATATTCCCTCCAAAATCATAATCATAAATAACGGTAATGTTTTCTCTTTGGTTGTTTTCTCTTATAACCTGTCCTAACTCATCATACAGATATTGTATCACTAAACCACCATAGGAAATTGAGTTGATGTTTCCATTGGCGTCATATAAATAGCTGATCTTAGAAGTTCCATTGGTGATGGACGTCAACTGAGCTGAGGTATACTCAACATTCTCTATCGTAATATCCGTATAGATATAACTGGTCGTAAAAAAAACTACTTCAGATGGGCTTTCTTATAAATCCACTTCAGTCCACTATGTGTTCATTTATTTACTAACTACTTTTGAAGCATCCAAAGATAAACTAAACAAAGCCAAGAAGGCATCGATTTCAGCTTTCTTCTCACTGGCGTATTGGACATCGACATTGAGTCGATCCCAAGTCGCTTTGACGATGGCGGCTGAAGGAACCCCTAGAACTTCTGGAGTCAAGGAAGTGATGTCGGTTTCTACGACGCTCTTGTCTGCACTTACTGAAGTCACATAGTCGATCATAGAGTTGACGCGATCCTTGAGTTGTTTGAGTTGAGTTGAACTGAGATCATCTCTGACGAAGATGGCTGCTTGAGGATAATTATCGAAACCTGTTTTCGTTTTCCAAGCTGCTTGTAGATCTGCGACGATGCTTAAGGTGATGCCTTGAGCTTTGGCTGCAGCCATCGTTGCACTCGCTAATGGTTCTGCTAATAGGCCTAAGGCATAAGCTTTACTGACCAATTGACCTTTCACGTCAGCTACCGCATTGAAAGGTACTTTGGTGAAGGTGAAATCAAGTTGATCAGAGACATGGTTCAACACTAGCTCAGGAACTGCTTTGGATCCAAACATCGCAAGATCCATTGAATCTGTAAAGGAAACCGCTTCATCTTTGACGATGTAGAGGTTGCCCCAAGTGACAATCGCCAATAACTTATAGTTCGCATCACCTGCTTGGATAAGTTTAGAGCCTAGATTAATCGGTGCTATGATCACATCTTTATCGCCTTGAATCAAGGCGGCGGAGATCACATCGGTCCCATCAACGAGTTCTACCCCATCGACATCTGCCTTCAAGATCGGAATCAAAGATACCGATGGTGCTCCTTTAGGAGACAACCACGTAAAGGTATATTTTTTCGCTGGAGTACATGCGCTCATACTTAAGGCAAGCATCAAAATAATCAATAGTTTTTTCACTGTTTGGTATCCTGTTCTACTTGAATGGAAGCTATGAAGTCTTCACTACTCATCGATACAGAATCATTCTTTCCGTATCTTCTAACGTTGACACTGCCTGAAGCGACTTCCCCATCTCCTATAACGATTTGGATTGGGATCTTTTTGATCTGGGCTTCACGCATACGATAACCTAATTTCTCATTGCGATTATCTACGATGCTTCTGAATTTTAACGCATTGAGCTTTTCTTTGAGGGCGTCACAAGCTTCCCCGTGGATTTCCCCATTGACCCCTAAGATAGAGATTTGAACAGGGGCTAACCATAATGGGAAAGCACCGGCATAATGCTCAATAAGGATTCCTATAAAGCGTTCTACTGAACCGAATATTACTCTATGAAGCATGACAGGACGTTTCTTTTCCCCATCTGAATCGATGTAGGTCATGTCGAAACGTTCAGGTAGATTCATATCCAATTGGATGGTTCCGCATTGCCATTCTCTGCCTAAAGAATCATTGATATGGAAGTCCAGTTTAGGACCATAGAAGGCCCCATCCCCTGGATTGATTTTAAAGGTCTTACCTGCTGCTTCAACTGCTTTTTGTAGCGCCGCTTCAGAGGCATCCCAAACTTCGATCGAACCGATATACTTGGTTTCAGGACGCGTTGAAAGTTCAATCGTATAAGTTAAATTAAACAACTTATAGAAACGATCAAAGAAGTTGATGAGACGTACGACTTCACTTTCAATCTGATCAGGAGTCATATAGATATGGGCATCGTCTTGAGTAAAGGCTCTTACTCTAAAGAGGCCGTTGAGGGCACCAGAAGCTTCATGACGATGAACCAGACCTAACTCTCCACTTCTAATCGGAAGATCCTTATAGGAATGAAGTCCATTCTTATAAATCAAGATACTACCTGGACAGTTCATAGGTTTGATGGCGAACTTTGTCTCATCGATTTCAGAAGTATACATGTTTTCTCGATAATTGAACCAATGACCTGAAGTTTCCCAGAGTTCTTGATTCAACATCGTTGGGGTCTTAATAAACTCATAGCCTTCTTTCGTATGTTCCTCATACCAGAAGTTTTCTAGGATGTTTCTAAGAATCATCCCATTAGGTAGCCAGAAAGGAAAACCAGGACCAAATTCGCTCATCATGAAGAGATCGAGTTCTTTACCCAACTTCTTATGATCACGTTTCTTAGCTTCTTCTAATAGATGAAGATGCGCATCTAAAGATTCTTGGGATTCAAAACAGATCCCATAGACTCTTTGTAGCATCTTATTCTTAGAGTCACCTTTCCAATAAGCACCAGAGACTTTTAGTAACTTAAAGAACTTCAGTTCTTTCGTAGTAGCGGCGTGAGGTCCTCGACATAGGTCAACGAATTCATCTTGACGATAGGTCGAAATGATGGATCCTTCTTCCATATTACCGATAAGATCCATCTTATAAGGATCATCTTTAAACAGAGCTAGAGCTTGTTCCTTAGTGAGTTCTTCACGGATGATGCGTTTACCATCCTTGGCGATCTTTTTCATTTCGGCTTCGATCTTAACGAGGGCTTCATCGTTGATGATGGCATCTCCTAGATCCATGTCGTAATAGAAGCCTTCGGTGATGACAGGTCCTACCCAAAACAAAGCTTGGGGATACAGTCGTTTAATGGCTTGAGCCATCATATGGGCTGCAGAATGATTCAATACACTGAGTTGTTCATTTTCTTTGATGTTGATCATAGATCCTCCTTGAAAATAAAAGACACCCGTCATAAGGACGAGTGTCTCGTGGTACCACCTTGATTTCGCACTTTCATGCGCTCAACTCATTAACGCAGAGTCACGTAACTTTTCGAAGTTCCCTCACGGATGGTAAGACGGGTTCCTATGAAAGCTTTCATCACTACGCTTTCTCTCTAAATTGGAAATGTCTCTTGTTCCGTGTTGTTGGTTTATGAAATAAGTGTAATGCTTAAGCTAAATCTTGTCAATTAAAAGACAAAGTTTCCGTTTTTAAAGACGACGACTTCATTGCCTTCATGGGTTATCCCAACGATGTTCATATCAGCAGAGCCAAACATGAAGTCATTGTGAGTCATAGAATTGTTGGCTCCCGCAGCATCCAATTGTTCTTGTGACATCGAATTGCCACCTTTTACGTTCATTGGATAAGCACGACCTAAAGCCAAGTGACAAGAAGCATTCTCATCAAATAAGGTATTGAAGAAAAGGATATTAGAGTTTGAGATCGGTGAATCATGACTAATCAGGGCAACTTCACCTAAATAGCAAGATCCATCATCATAGTTGACCAAGGAAGCCAAAGCTTCTTTTGAGGTCTTCGCATCGAAATCAACGACTTTACCATCTTTAAAGGTCAACCAGAAATCTTCAATCAAAGCTCCATTATAATTCAAAGGCTTGGTCGCATAGACTGTCCCATTGACGCCCTTCTTTTCAGGCATCGTAAAACTTTCTTCAGTAGGTAGATTAGGATTAAAAACAATGCCTTTGGTTGATTTCTCGTTACCACCGGCCCATACATGGTTTTTAACCAATCCTACGGTTAAATCCGTGCCTTTACCATTTTTAAACTTCAAAGCTTTGAAGTTATAGTTATTGAGCATTTCATTGTGTTTATGAAGGATCTCATTGTGAGCTTTCCATTCTTTAACAGGATCATTGTCTTTGGTGACTCTGACTGCACTTAAGATCGCATCCCATAGTTTATCTACGGCTTTAGAAGCACGTTCATTAGGGAATACTTTCTTGGCCCAACCTTCTGTAGGAACAGAGATGACGCACCATTGAGTACGATTGCCCATCATATGTTCACTATAGAACTTTAAAGCTTTTCCTGTAGCCATACCTACTTTTTGCATCTTCAAAGGATCGATGTCGGCCATGACACCCGGGGTGTCCGCAGAGATACTGATCGCCGCATAACCTTTATCGATATAGAATTTCATTTGATCGACGATATAAGAAGGAATTTCACTTAAGACATCTACGCTTGCGTATTTAAAGTTGGTATGGGAAACCATTTGATCCAACCAACGAACAGAAACCATAGACGCTCCTGCTTTATAACCTTCTTCTACACATAAACGAACGAAGTCTTTGGTTTCAACGGAAGCAGAAATCAATAAAGGTTGATTCTTTCTAACGTTAGCACCTACACAAACAGCCAACTTCGCATATTTTCTAAGCATTCTTTGACTTGGCATGATTTTCTCCTTTTAGTTGCCTTGGGATATAGGTAACATCGCTGCGCCTAAGATCCCTGGTTCATCGAGTTCTGCAGGGATAAACTGAACCCCACGCATCCCTTCATGGACCATTTGATCATAATATTTCTTAACCAGTGGGAAGTAAAGTTCATGAGATTGAACCACACCTCCTCCTACGACGAAGATCGAAGGATCGACCACATGACCGATCGCTGAACACGCTGAAGCGAAATCAAACGCCATTTTATCGACGATGTCTAAAGCAGTAATATCACCAGCTTTAGCGAGTTTGAAGATTTCATAAGCGGTGTTGATGTTTGGATTGATTCTCTTCTGAGCGATCTTGATCAAAGCAGCCCCTGAAGCGAGGTTTTCAACGGCCCCAATATTAAGGTGATTGATCTTTTCGCCTTCACGAGTAACGATGATGTTTCCGATTTCACCAGCGTAACCATTTTTACCGGATACGACTTGGCCATTGACGACCAAAGCTCCACCTACACCAGTCCCATGGATGATGAAGTAAACGACTTTATGACCACGACCTGCGCCTAAGAGCGCTTCCGCTAAGCCAGCCACATTGGCATCATTGTCCATATAGGTAGGTAAACCAAATGCTTTTTCGATCTTTTCACAGATCGGATAATAGGCTAGACCAGGTAGATTGGTCGACATCTTGAGTTGTTTGGTTACGGTATCTACAGGTCCTGCGACCCCGATCCCTATTCCTGAACAAGATTTGATGTCGTCGATCTTTCCTAAAAGCTCGATGATGTTGGAAGTTACTTTTTCAGGTCCTTCTTGAGCATAGCAAGGACTCTTGAATTCTTGAAGGATCTTACCTTCTAAAGAGACTTTGGCGACACGTACATTGGTGCCTCCTAAATCTATCCCAATCACCGTTTTCATTTTATTTGACCTCCACGATCTTCATCATGTTGGCGGTGCCTTCTCCTGTAGGATAGCCCGCTGTAATGATCACATAGTCGCCTGCTTTGAAACCATTGTCTTTAGCGATGATACTGGCCAATTCATCATCATTGGTCATACTGTTTTGAATGTCTGAGAATACAGGAATAACGCCCCAATATAGGTTCAATTTACGTTGAACTGAGGTCGTAAAGGTTACTGCGAATATTGGAACTGAAGGTCTAAATTTAGAGATACGTTTAGCGGTAGAGCCTCCTTGAGTAAAGGCAATGATTGCTTTAACGGATTCTAATTGAAGTGCTGAATCGGCAACAGAGATCCCGATTGCATCTTGAATGGTCTTACGTGAGGATTTGATGGCTAAGTCGAGACGTTCTCTATAAGGCAAGATCTCTTCCATAGCTGTCGCAATGATGTCCATCGTTGTAACAGCTTCTAAAGGATATTCCCCAGCAGCAGTTTCTCCTGATAACATGATCGCATCAGAACCATCTAATACCGCATTGGCGACATCAGAAGCTTCAGCACGTGTAGGACGAGGATTGCCCATCATAGATTCCAACATATGGGTCGCTGTAATAACAGGTTTACCCATTTCATTGGCTTTCTTGATGATCTTCTTTTGATAGATAGGAACCAATTGAGTTGATACTTCAACCCCTAGATCACCACGAGCGACCATGACCCCATCCGCAACTTCTAAGATAGATTCTAGATTATCATAACCTTCTTGGTTTTCGATCTTAGCGATGATTTGGATCTTAGATTTGCCTTCGTCTAATAAGATCTTACGAATAGCTAAGACGTCTTGAGCACGTCTTACAAAGCTCGCAGCGATGAAATCGACATCCATCTTACATCCAAAACGAAGATCAGCATCATCTTTTTCAGAGATAAAAGGCATCGATAAGGTTACGTTAGGAACGTTGACCCCTTTTTTCGTTTTGATGATGCCTGAATTTTCAATACGACAAGATAAGACACCATCAGCAACTTCTAAGACAGTGAGTCTCATTTTACCATCATCGATCAAGAGGTAATTGCCTGGTTTAACATCTTCATACATCTCAGCACAATCGACGTGGAAACGTTCATTGTTGCCTAAAACGCGTTCTCTTACGACTTTGACAAGGTCACCCTTCTTAAAGGTAAGCACTCCGTTTTCCATTTCACCACAACGGATCTCAGGACCTTTAGTATCTAGCATGATCGCTAGATTATAACCAGAGACATTGTTGACATCATTGATGAGTTTGATTCTATCCCCATGGGTCAAATGATCCCCATGAGAGAAGTTTAAACGAACGATGTTCATTCCAGCATTAGCCAGTTTTACGACCATTTCCCTGGATTCGCTGGCAGGACCCAGTGTACATATAATCTTAGTTTTACGAATGGTATTCATGTGACCTCCTTAGATCAGTCTTTCATGCAAGGCAAGTAGTTCATCTCTGGATTTTCTAGGCAAGGCTAAGGCTTCAGCGATCGGCATAGAAACGATTTCGTTCTTGAGCATACCGACACAGTGTCCACCAACCCCATTGATCAATAATTCCACCGCTTTATCGCCCATACGAGTCGCTAAGACTCGATCAAAGGCTGTAGGAGAACCACCACGTTGGATATGACCCAACACAGTCGCTCTTCCTGAAAAGCTGGTGACTTCACTGATCTTCTTCGCCAAAGCGTTGGCGTCAGTGATCTTTTCACTGATGACGACGATGGCGTGGCGTTTTTTTCTAACTTCATCTAAGTGTTTCAACTTCGCTAAGATAGCTGCTTCATCATATCCTTTTTCAGGTGTAATGATCAGTTCTGCCCCACAACTAAGACCCGCAAAGACCGCAAGGTCCCCACAGTGATTTCCCATGACTTCCACCACTGAACAACGGTGATGAGAAGATGAGGTATCTCTTAATTTATCGATGTTTTGAATAACGGTATTGAGTGCCGTATCAAAACCAATAGTATAATCGCTGGAAGCCACATCATTATCGATGGTACCAGGTATGCCGATACAGTTGATGCCCATATCAGTTAAAGCCATGGCACCTCTATAGGTCCCATCTCCACCGATACACACGATCGCATCGACCCCGTTTTCTCTAAGATTACGAACAGCTGTTGAACGAACAGCCCGATCGGTAAACTCAGGTAAACGAGCCGTTCCCAACATGGTCCCGCCTCTTATGATGATGTCACTGACAGAGCGGCTATTCATCTGCCACATCCGTCCTTCAACCATGCCTTTATAACCATCTTCTATCGCGACGACTTCAAGTCCTTGAGCCAAAGCTGATCTGACGATCGCTCTTATGGCCGCATTCATTCCCGGTGAGTCACCACCAGAAGTCATTACACCGATTCGTTTGATCATGTTATGTCCCTTTTATCCCCATCAATTTTATCATTATGAGGCCTTTTTGTGTATGTTTTTATGTGTTTCTGCGGTTTTTTCCACCGACTAGAAGTGGACTTGATAGGCTTTCTATACGTTCCATTAAACGGTTCGCTTTAAGGGCTTCATCATCCCCTTTTAGATTGTATCTAAAGTGAGCTCTTAATCCATCTATTTTAAGGTTACTGGTAAACCAAGTAGACTTTTGATGATCCATACGATAGTTCAATAAAGGTAAGAGAATTTCATCTCTAAACCATCCTGATAAGCTTTCAGCACCGATATCATCGAAGACGACTACTCGTGCTTTCTTGATCATCGCCATCGTATAATCGATCACATCCGGTGTATCAAAGCTCTGTTTGACTTTGATGGCTAAACTAGGCACATGAACCATGGCGACATTTAATCCTGTCTTCGCGAAACTATTAAGCATCGCAGAAGCAAGATAGGTCTTACCTACACCACTGTTCCCATAGAGATAATAACCTTTCTCATTGGGTTGATCGATCCAAGATGCGATCTTAGCGACACTTTCCGCATAATCAGCTTCAAAATCCGCATTCAAAAGACTAGAGAAATCCGCAAGTAAGACTTCTTTTCCCCCATCTCTGATCAAGTATTGTTTCTCATGAGCGGTCAAATCATTTTGAAGACTTTGGTAATCACATGGTTTATAGACGGTCTGTAAGATACCATCCAGTTCAAGATCTAAGAAATATCCGGTTTCTTTTTGTCTACAGGCATGTAGACCAGGACAATGATCACAACGACCACATTCTATAGACCAATCCGCAAAACGTTGGACATGACGAGTAATGAAGGTCTCATCGACCTTATGATCCTTCATGAATTTAAGCACTTTAGGATCCTTTAATACATTCTGGATCAAAAGCGCTCTTGAAGCTTTTTGTTGTTCATTCAGTTCAAAAGTGATGTTAATCTTTTCCATGCTTATCTCCCATTTTCTTAAGACGAGCTTTTAAGTCTGCCAATTCGCTTTCACTCATTGGTTCATTGTTGTTTTTATAGTCAGGGATGGCTTCTTTTCTACCCTTCACAGGTTTTGTTGAGATGCCTTGTATATGAGCTAAAGCTTGATCTTTGGTAGTGATTTTTAATCTGCTCCAAGATGCGGCGATGGTTTCCACATAGCTTTTTTTAAGGGATTGATTGCTGCTATCTAAGGCATGTTTGATCAAGACATTGACCACTTCAGGATTCAAGCGTTGATCTCTCACCAAAGAAGTGATTAAGCGTTTCTCTGTATCGGTAGGTTCATTTCCACCCTGTAACCAACGAAGGAATTGGACGGGTTCACTTAAGTAAGGATCTGAAGGCATCTCTACAGGGTCTTTAACTTTACGTAATAAACTTTCTAGCTTCTCAGAATCAAAAGTCATCGCAGAGATATTGATGCATTCTCCTAATAAAAGAATCATCTTTTTGACACTGACCCCATAAACGGAGCCTAATTCCTCAATCAATTTTAGATTTTGAGCGCTTCTTAACGCTTGAGGAAAAACCAACTCTGCACATCGTTGTTTTAACTCTAGGATGTTAAAACGAAGGCCATCTAAACTTGTTTCTGTAGTCTCAAAATGGACTTCTGATTTAGGATCATAAGATCTTAAACGCTGAGCCTCAAAAGGTTTACTGATGGATTGAAAACCATCTTTTAAAGTTTTGCCTAAAGTATAACGTTTCTTTATGGTCTCATAATGGACATCACCGACTGCTTGTAGATAGGCTCGTCCTAGTACCGGATGATTAAGTGCTTCATTTATTTTAAGAGGCATTTTTAAAATGTATAAATAGGTGTCATTGATGAGATGATGATAGCTTTCGATGAGTGAGACTTCTTCTAAAGCTTCAAAATCAGAAACCAATTGGGTATCACTTACGCCTAATAGACTTGAAAGTTGACCATGGGTAAAAGATTGAGGTACATTTAGATGAACCAAAAGGCCGTATAGTCCAATCGCACTGCTTCCACAAAGCTTCTGATATACCAAAAAAAGACTGGCAGTATCCAGGGATGTGGAAAAAGATTCGATTTGGATCACGGCATTTTTATTTCTTTCCATAGATACTTCTTATTTTATCACTGTAGAGGGTCACTTGTTGAACTAATGTGGCCTCATCTTCATTGTTTTCGATGATGTCATCGGCTAAGGCCATTTTAATCCTAGAACTCAGTTGTAGTTTACGTCTACGTCTTATCTCTTTGAGATCCAATCCACGTTGTTCCATCAAGCGTTTATCTGCGATATCTTCATCACTAACCACCAATAGTACTCGATCAAAAGCCGTTTCCCCATGAGCTTCATACAAAAGAGGAACTTCACTGAAGACGATAAGGGAGCCTGATTCTTGAGCTAATGAAGCTAAGTCTGAAAAAACCAAAGGATGAATAAGTGCTTCAACGAATTGACGAGCTTCTGAATGGGCTTCTTTGAAGATAAGCTCAGATAAACGAGCGTGATCTAATGTCCCATTAGGATAAAGATCCTCTTGAAAATACGTATTAAGGGCGTTTTTTACTTCAGCTTTTTCATATTGGGCTTTGGCTAAGGTATCCGCATCAAAAACAGGATAACCTAAAGACTTTAATATACGACTGACACTGGATTTACCACTACCAATATTCCCTGTAATTGCGATGTGCATATCAGCCTTTCTGACAATGTGGACAATACACAGATGTCCTTTGACCTATTTTAATGCTTTTTAAAGGACTTGCGCAAGTCAGACAATTCTGAGTTCCTCGTCCATAGACTCGAAGATGAGTTTGAAAGCGACCTGTGATCCCTAAAGAGGCTGTATAGGAACGTACTGTTGCCCCACCTGCTAAAATGGCTTCACTTAAAACCATACGCGTAATCCCTATAAGTTCCTGCCATTGTTTAAGGCTAATACTTTTTACTTTCTTCAAAGGAGAGATCGATGCTAAGAAACAGATCTCATCGGCGTAGATGTTACCTATCCCTGCGATCACTGATTGATCGAGAAGAAAGGTCTTAAGAGGAATACTTCTTGTTTTAGCGAGATCTTTAAGATAAGCAGGCGTCAATGCATCATCGAAAGGTTCACATCCAAGTTGAGTCAAGAGTTCTACTGGATCCTTAAGCGAATACTGTATTCTTCCAAACTTACGTGTATCGTTGAACTCTAGTTTCTGGTTGGATAAGACAAAGATCACATGGGTATGTTTCTTAGGTTCATCGTCTAATGGGGTTAAGAAGAATCTTCCTTCCATTCTCAAATGAACGCTCATAAACCCTCGATCAAAGGTAAAGATCAAATACTTTCCTCGTCGAGTAATGTCTACGATCCTACGTTGAGTAAGATCTTCGATAAAACTAGGTGATTCATAGACAGTCCTAGGCCAAGTGACCTTAACATCTAAGATCTTTTCTCCTATAATCTGGCTTTTTAAGGTCCTAACGACCGTTTCTACTTCTGGTAATTCAGGCATTATTTAGCCTCATACCAAGAGTCTCCATAAGCTTCTGAGACTTCCATAGGAACTTTAAGATTAACAGCTTCAATCATCGCTTTCTTGATTTCTACTTTAACGATCTCTAACTCATCTTTAGGGACATCAAAGACCAATTCATCATGAACCTGAACGATCATCTTTGTCTTTAGATGATGTGCTTTGAGTGCTTTATCGACAGAAATCATTGCGATTTTTATAATGTCTGCAGCTGTACCTTGAATAGGCGCATTCATCGCTGCTCTTTTTCCGAATTCTCTAATCTGATAAGATTTATCGAAGATCTCAGGGATCTCTCTTCTACGTTTAAACAAGGTCTCTACATAGCCCTGTCTTTGAGCACTGAAGACCGTATCATCCATATAACGTTGGATGTTTGGATAAGAAGTCAAATAGGCATCGATAAACTTCTGAGCTGATTTACGATCCGTTCCTAATTGAGCCGCTAAACCAAAATCACTGATCCCATAGATGATCCCAAAGTTAACTGCCTTGGCTTGTCTTCTCATCGATGAGGTCACATCCTCTGCAGAGACATGAAAGACATCCATGGCTGTTTTCGTATGGATATCCAGATGGGTCTTAAAGGCTTCAATCATGGCGCTCTCATCTGCCATATGAGCTAAAACACGTAATTCGATCTGAGAATAATCACAGGCATATAAAAGATTACCTGGACTAGGAATAAAGGCCTTACGTATACCACGGCTTTCTTCATCTCTTACTGAAATGTTTTGTAGATTAGGATCATAAGAGGATAAACGTCCTGTTTGAGCGGTGGTTTGGCTATAAACGGTGTGAATCTTATGATCAACTTGAATGAACTTCTTTAAGCCTTGAGCGTAAGTTGAATAGAGCTTTTGATACTTACGATATTCAATCAGTTTACTGATGACAGGATGCGCATCGACTAGGCTCTCCAACACATCGATGGCTGTAGAGCCTTTACGATTGGATGGTAAACCAAGTTCAACGAAAAGGACTTCTCCTAATTGTTTAGGTGAATTCACATTAAACGCATGTCCTACGATCTGAGTGATCTGATCAGATAACTCGTTTAATTTCGCTAAGGTTTCTTCTGCGATCTTATCGAGAATGGACTCATCGACTAAGATCCCCTCTTTCTCCATTTGATAAAGCAAGCGAATCAAAGGTTCTTCGACTTTATCATAGAGTTCTTTCATCGATTTTACTTCAATCTTCTCTAGTAGTAAGGAACAATCTTGAGAAAGCTTAAGGGCGATGAGTCTGGATAAGGTCATCGTATCCTCAGATAAGACAGCTTTAGGATAATCTGGCCAATTGTATTTAACTTGGATCTTCTCATAGGTATTGATCGAAGAATCATCTAGATAAGATAAAATCATAGGATCTTCGAAAGTTCCGTTGACGGATACTTTTGCGCTATCACAGGCGTGTAAAAAGGATTTCGCATCATAGACACGTTTGATCTCTGATGAGGCAAGATAAGCAATAATGTTTGGTTCTTTTAAGAGATCTTCTTCTTTGACGAAACAACTTAATTTTCCATCAGAGAAAGCCAACCCAAAGAAAGGATGAGGCCAATCTGTATCTAATCTATAATGAGGAAAGATCGCGATGTCTTTTTGATTAAGATCTTCAAACTTATCGCCGCTTTCTAGATGTTCAAGTTTAACTTTTTCAACTTTGATCAAAGATTTCATCTCATAACGTTCAAAGAAAGCATTCGCTTCACTGTTGGCAGGTTGATAGACCATTTCTTCTAAAGGAAGATCTATTTCAGCATCCGTCTTGATCGTTGCGAGCCATTTTGAGAAAAGAGCTTGTTCAGAATACGTTTCTACGTTTTCTTTGAGTTTGCCTTTGAGATCATCTTTGTGAGCCAAGACATTCTCAACGGATCCATAATCCGCAAGTAATTTTAAAGCTGTCTTTTCTCCTACACCAGGTAATCCTGGAATATTATCAGAAGCATCTCCCATAAGACCTTTTAGATCACAGATCTGAGCTGGTTTTAAAGCCATCTCTTCCATTAAGGCTGCTTCATCCATTTTCTTGATTTCAGTGAGACCTTTTTTCATCAACCATACTGAAGTGGTTCTATCGATCAATTGAAGCAGATCTTTATCACTGGATAAGACATTGATGTCCCAATCTGGAAATCTTTTTACTAAAGATCCGATGATGTCATCGGCTTCTAATCCATCTTGTTGATAATGACATAGATGCGCTGCAACACAGTATTCTCTTACAATAGGAAACTGCATCTTAAGTTCTTCTGGTAATGCTTTTCGTGTACCTTTATAATCTTCATATTTCTCATGTCTAAAAGTAGGTTTACCACTATCCCAAGCAATCATTAAAGCTTGAGGTTGAACCAAGTCTATGGCTTTTGAAAGCATACTGACAAAACCAAAAACAGCGTTGGTGTATACACCTTGGCTATTGGCACTCAAACGGGTATAGGCTGTCGCATAATAAGCTCTAAAAAACATCGAATTACCATCTACTAAGAGCATTTTTTTCATTTCTTTGCCTCACCTTTAATTTCAAAAGTGAATCCCTTAGGATTCACTTAATCGATCAATTTCAATACTGCAAGATTCTTATACATCAAGGTCATATAATCATCTTTGTTTTCAATATCTTTCTCTGTTAAGAAAGCTAAACTATGCAATTGGATCTCATCTAAAGCAAATTCAGATTTAAGTTCTTCATACAAAACCAACATATCTGCACTCATCAAGGGATCCTTGATGATGTATTGAACACCTTCATCTTTGATTTTAGCTTTCATGATGGCGAGTTGATCCGCATTAGGCAAGACCCCATATCGAGAAAGAACGATAGGATAGATCCTCATCCCATAAGCTTTTTGCCAATTCCCAAAACTAGGAGTGATGCTTACGACGGAGATCTCTTTGGTTCTAATCAATTGATAATTCGCATCCATATTAGCCAATTCTACTTCTAGATCCGAAAAGTTTGCCTCAAAGAAAGCTTTCTCTTCAGGATAATTACTTACCAACCATTTCTTTATGGTAGAGGCCATAGAAGTCATCGTAATAGGATCTAGCCATAGATAAGGATCAGATTCATACATATCGATCGTATCAAACACAGAACCTTCATAATATTCTGAAGTAACTGAGATCGATTGATTTCCAATCACATTGGTAGTATAGCGCTTAAAGGCATATACGGCAGACGAACCTACTAGATCAATGATCTTCACATTGCTTTTTTGGATGTCGTCTAGATGTGCTGATATGTAAGGTTCAAGTTGTCCCATTTGAAAGAAGACATCCAGTTTACTTAAAGTGGTTTTGAAATCTTCAACAGCTTGAGCACGAGTAATGGTTTCACCTGTACTCAACATCACGATGTTTACCTTTTCTTTAGCAATTCTTTTAACAAGATATTCAACAGGATATGTAGATACCCCTATTTCGAGCACGCTTAACTTACAGCCCGTAAGGCTGCCAAGTGAGATGATGACCGATAAAAACAAGATTAAAAATGTTTTACGCATAAGGGCTCCATTTCCAAATAATTATAGCATATTATGGCTTTAGGGTAGGATTCCAGAGCACTCTTTCGCGACGTTGTTTATTAAGAGCCAAGCTTTTTTGAGCACTATATTTTAAACGATTTAGTCCTGCTAAGCCTAATAGTAAAGGAACATGTCCTATCAAAGTTAGAAATTCACGCTTTATAAACCAAGCATTGAGATACAAATGAGTAATCCCAAAAATAAACAAGACAGCGTATTGAGCTAATTCCTTGATGAATAGACCAGTGATCCCCATAAAGATCTGTTCAAAGAGAGATTCATTGAGTTGACTAGACCAAAACTTAACGATATAGATGCTTAGTGGATAAGCGATCACATTACCAACCATTTGATGTTGAAAGAGATCTATCGCTAAACCTAATGCAGCCCCACTTAAGACCGCAATAAGAACTGGTTTTTTAATACTGATCAATAAAAAAGCTAAAAATCCTAGATTAGGTATAAAAACCAAAGCACGAAGCGATGTATCGATAGGAAAGATGATCCTTAAGATAAGATCACCTATAAATCCCGCAAATACAAAAGCGAGGTCAATCCACATTAAGATTTCCTCGTTTAACGATGGCGACATAGTTGATATGAGCGAAATCTGCCGCTGGGGTCACATAGACTTTGACACCACCAGCACTTTGTTGAACCTCTACTTTAGATACTGTTCCTACTAAAAGTCCACTAGGATAGGTTTCTCCTAAGCCACTGGAGATGACTGTCATCCCTTCATTAATACTCGCATTGGTTTCAAGTAAGCTCAAGATATACGATCCTGAATTGACATCATAATACTCTAATAAGGCTTCTGCAGTATCGGTTTGGGTGATCCTGATCTTAACGGATACCTTGTTAAGTTCTTCTTCTGTGGTTAAAAGAAGGACCTCACAAGAGTTGGAGGTGATTGAAGTAACTTTCCCAATGAGACCTGTAGAACTTATGACTGCATCGTTGAGTTCGACTCCATCTACAGTACCTACATTTAGTCCTAAGACATGATTGAAGGCATCCGGGGTACGATTGATCACCAAAGCCGCAATCAAATGATATTCAGACATCGATAACTTTAAGTCATTGAGGACCTTTAGATCTTCGATGTCTCGATAAGCTTCATCTAGTCGAGCTTGAAATTGTTCTAAGAGATCGATTTGTTTTCTTAAACGTTCGTTTTCTGCTTTTAGGGAATATAAAGAACTGAAATCATCCATAAAGTTCCCTATGGATTGAATTGGATTATCAAATAAGGTATAGCGCAAGCTTGAAAAGAACCCATATGCTTGGTTGACCGTACCTTCGACTTGATCATTTAATCTAAACATCGCTAAAAGGAGGGATAAGGCAAGGCATACCCCTACGATTTTTAGTAAGAAGCGGTTAAACGGATTGAGTCTGTTCATAAGTCTATCCCCTATTATAAAGAGAGTAGACCCTTAGTTCAATCTTTTTTCAGTATTTGACGTAAGCTTGTGTACCCATAGTGAGAAACGATCAGATGATCCAGTAAAGGAATGCCCATTGTATCACCTGCTTCTTCTAAGACTTTAGTTACCAAACGATCATTTTCACTGGGACTTACATCACCACTGGGATGATTATAAACAGCGATGATACGAGCTGCGGATACTTTAAGAGCTTCCTTATAGACCTCTCGAGGATGAACGATGGATCTGTCTAATCCTCCCATATACAAGATCTTATACCCAATGATATGGTTTTTTGTATTTAGAAAGACCACCATAAATTGTTCCTGCTGAGAAGAACCCAATTCTTTCTTCAACCAATTGACCAATCGAGATGGTTGATCGATCACATCGACTTCTAAAGACGCTTGTTGAGCCATTCTTCGACTTACTTCACATAAGGCTAATACTTCAGAAGCTTTTACACCTTTGATGCCTTTGATTGATTCTAAAGTATTCACATCGAGTGCAGAAAGATTATTGATCGATCCACATAGACTTAAAAGTTCTTGAGCGAGTTGTATGGCGGATTTACCTGCAATACCACTTCTAAGTAAGATCGCTAAGAGTTCCGCATCGTTAAGTGATCTTATTCCTAAACTTCTTAATTTCTCGCGAGGTCTTTCGCTGTTTTGTATTTCTTTTATCTTCATCATTAAAAAGAGGACATCGTCCTCATTTTCCCCAAGTCATTTCGATCCCGGGAATACTCACTCTGCCTCGTCCTGAGGTCAGAAGCTTGTAGATGGCAGCTATGCCCGCTACGATCGCAACATACAGCAGTAAACTAGATGTTGTCATATGGTCCTCCACTCATACTTATGAGGGCCTAAGCTTATTCCCTAAATGATTTCTTTAATTCTTCTATTGAATCTTCTAAGACTTTGATCGTCTTAAAAACTTCCTCATCACTGACGCTTTGTTTGCCCCATTGGAAGTGTTCTAAAAGATCAGATGCTTTAAGAGTAATGATTTTTACGAGTCTATTTCTAAGTTCAAAGGTTTGCTTCATGAATAAAGTATACCATAGTGAAAAAATACGGTATACTTGAGATAAAAGAGGGTTTTCTATGCAAAAACAAAAGTTGTCTTTGTCTGAGAAGTTGGCCTTTAGTTTTGCGGGTATGGGCCAAAATATTATCTATAATTTGGTTATTACCTTGATCATGTTTTATTATACTGATGTAGCTTTAATTAAGCCTGAGGTCGTCGCGACGATCATGTTTTTTACCCGTTTATGGGATGCAATTAATGATCCTTTGATGGGAATGTTGGTCGATAAGACCAAGACGAGATTTGGTAAACTAAGACCTTATTTAATGGCAGTACCTATTCCGCTTGCGATCTTTACGATTTTGACTTTCGCTGTACCTGATATGAGCCCAGGCATCAAGATCTTATAT